>JAJTFN010000101.1 GCA_021298285.1 Verrucomicrobium sp. | reverse complement strand
GGCCCCAACCCCTTGCCCGTCCTTGTTGCCGCGCCCGTGCAAGGGCACCGACCACAGCGCCCAGCCCTGAGGTTCCTTCACCCAGCGGATGCGGTGCATCGTGGGTTCATGCGGCAACCGGATGGGCGTCCATCGCGCGGTGCGATCGGCAGGCGGTTCCAGATAGAAGAGCGCCCCGCTGTTGACCGTGTCGCCGGGATTCCAGCCGGCCCCCACCGCGATCTCGGCCTTGCCGTCGCCGTCGATGTCGGCGGCGGCCACGCAGACGTGATCCTGCGGCGTCAGGTTCTCGGCGATGACATGCTTCTCCCACGTCGGGTGCCGGTACCAGGCGATCTGCTTGGCATCGCACAGGACGAGGTCCGGACCGCCGTCGCCATCGACATCGGCCACGGTCACCCCGTAGCCGACGGCCACGTTGGTGTCGATGGTCACCGGGCGGAACCGGGGTTCAAGCGGCGCGGCCGAAGCGGTGCCCAGACAGGCGATGAGGATCGTGGACCCGAATCGGCGAATCATCGGCAGGGAGGTCATGGATTCGGAGTCTCCCGGGTCCGGCCGGACGGTTTCAGCAACAAAGTGTGCAGCAGGAGGAATTCCGGGCGGTGCCGGAGGATCTCAGGCGCCCACTCCTGGAAGGTCTTGCCGGACGATCTTCCCGGGGTTGCCGTCCATGGGAAGCCCCCTGGTATCCCCCCGGTTGCGGAACTAAAAGCCGGCGAGGCGGGCGATCCGCCCGAAGAATCCATCCTGTCGACGGGCGCCCACCGACTTGGCACCCGGAGGCACCCATCCCGAGGCGACCAACCAGGGATCGTTGGCGTAGTCATCCACCGAGTCCAACACCACCCGGAGCTGACCTCCGTTGAGGGCGGTCCTCACGATCCCGTCGGCCGCCCGGACGGTGCGCCCCAGGGGCACGAGGTGGCGGCCGGTGGTGGCATAGTGGATGGCGCAGGCCGCAACGAGGTCCTCGATCGACGGCAGGCGGATTCCACGCTGCGCCAGAACCCGATCCATCGGCGCCTTCATCAGGCCAGCCGTGCCGGGCACCAGACCGCAGACCCGGACATCGGTGGAGGTGTAGACGGGGTCGCGGAAGCGCCGGTCCTCCATCAGACGGGACAAGGTCTCCTGGCTCAACGGAGCAGCCAACCCCCGATTCGATCGGACCTGCTGGCATTCGATGAGGAGGTCGCCCCGGCTGTGTCGTTCCGGCAGCGTGAGCAGGGCCACCGACTCCTTCCGAAGGTCGATGAAGAGGTACTTGTTCCGGAGTTCGTCCGGGGTCGTCGCCTCGGAACGCGGGGAGGAATCACCCGAAGAACCCAGCCCGACATCGGATCCGAATTGCCGCACCCGGGAGGATTCGATCACCGCCGGGTGCCCCTCGGCCACGAGAAGGCCGCCGTCGTAGACCGGCCCCTTGGGTTCCGGATCCAACGGAGTCGCGATTCGCAGGAGCTGGTAGGCTCCGGTCGGAATGCCGGCTGGTTGCTGCATCAGATTCCACTTCGATGACAGACGTCAAAAGATCTGGAAAACACCCTCATTGTCCATCCTTTTTGGCCATCCGTGCGCAGGTGGCCAGGGCATGAACCAACCACCGCCGCGGCCATGGGGCACGCCCGCGATGACAGCGACGGAGCGGCACACAACTCCGGGATCGAAATTCCGTGGCGACATCGGCAGGCTCTCACCGGGATGTTGAATGCGATCTGGCTTGGACTGCTCGTGATCTCCGCCCTGTTGGCGGGGATGACGGGGCGCCTGGCCGGGATGACCGACGGGGCCATCCAAGGCGCCGGCACAGCGGTGACTGTGTCACTGGGGCTGGTCGGGATCATGGCGCTGTGGCTGGGCATGCTGCGATTGGCCGAGCAGGCAGGCCTGGTGACCTCCCTCTCCCGCCTGCTCGAACCGATGCTCGGACGGCTGTTCCCGGACATCCCCCCCGGTCACCCGGCGCTCGGGTCGATGGTCCTCAACGTGGCCGCCAACGCCCTCGGACTGACCAACGCGGCCACGCCGATGGGTCTCCGGGCCATGCGGGATCTGCAACGCCTGAACCCGCGCCCGGACACGGCGACCGACGCCATGTGCACCTTCCTGGCGATCAACACCGGTTCGGTCCAGCTCATCCCCATGACGGCGATTGCGGTGCTGGCCGCCCACGGGTCCAGGAATCCCACGACGATCGTCGGCACCACCCTGCTGGCCACGGCATGCTCGTCCCTCACCGGGTTGGCCGTGGTCAAGGCCGCCCAGCGGTTGCGATGGTTCCGGCTGCCGGACGTTGCCTCCAACGGACTCCCGACAATCCTGCCAACCGACCCGGCGGCCCGGTCATCGGCCCGCCACCCCGGACCGGACTCGGACCCGTCCGAGGCCGCCCCGGATGCGCCCACTCCCAGACCGCTGAGCCGGATGGGCCGGGTGGCCCTGGCGGGGCTCCTGCTGGCCTTCGCCGGTTTCGCGGTCCAGGCCACGATCCACCCACCGGCTGGAGGCGAGGTGGCCGCGGGGACCACCTCGATCGCGATCCGGGCCCTTGGCGCCCTGTCGCTGGTGGCCCTGCCCTTCCTGCTGGTGGCTCTTCCGGTCTACGCGGCCCTGCGGGGCATCGCCGTCCACGAGCAGTTCGTGGCCGGCGCCCGCGAGGGATTCGAGACGTCGGTCCGGATCATTCCGCACCTCGTGGCGATGCTCGTCGCCATCGGATGCCTCCGGGGGGCCGGCGGCATCGAGGGGTTGACCCGATGGCTTGAGCCGGCGCTCGCCGTCGTAGGCTACCCGGCGGAATTGGTGCCGATGACCCTGCTCCGACCGCTGACCGGCAGCGGCACGCTGGCGGCCTTCACCGACCTGGTGAAGACCCACGGCGCCGACAGCCTGCTGGCGCGGATGGGGGGCACGCTCTTCGGCAGCACCGAGACCACCTTCTACGTCCTGGCGGTCTACTTCGGGTCCGTCGGCATCCGCCGCACCCGGCACGCGGTCCTCGCCGGGCTGGCCGCCGACCTCGCCGGGGCGGTCGCGGCGGTCGCCGTGTGCCGCGCCCTGGCCTGAACGGGTCCGAGGCCATTCGACAGGCACCGTCCGCAGGCAGGCCCATCCCTCCGGCCTTGTCTCCGGATCCGGTTCGGCGGACCCTCCGCAGCACCATGATCCGTCTCCTGAGGAACCTCTCCCTCACCCACTGGATCTTCCTGGCCATGGCGGGCGGGTTGTTGCTCGGCTGGGCACTGCCCGCCGAGTCCCAGCACCTCAAGGTGGTGTCGAACATGTTCCTGAAGATGATCAAGTGCATCCTGGTGCCGCTGGTCTTCGGGACGCTGGTGGTGGGGATCGCCGGTCATAGCCAGGACCTGAAGTCGGTGGGCAGGCTGGCCTGGAAATCCATCCTCTACTTCGAGGTGGTCACCACCCTGGCGCTGGCCATCGGCCTGGTGGCCGTGAACGTCTTCCAACCGGGCGTGGGCGTGGCTTTGCCGGCGGCCAATTCCGGGAACGGCGGGGTCGCCGCGACCAAGGTGACCTTCGGCGGCATCCTCGAGCACATCGTGCCCAAGAGCTTCTTCGAGGCCGCCGCCGCCAACGACGTCCTCCAGGTGGTCTTCTTCGCCGTGTTCTTCGGCATCGCCCTGGTCCAGACCCCCGAGGCCCAGCGGATGCCGATGCTCCGTTTCTGCGAGTCGCTCACCGAGGTGATGTTCAAGTTCACCGGCGTGGTGATGAAGTTCGCCCCCGTCGGCATCGGTGCAGCGATGGCCTACACCGTCGGGCACAGCGGTCTGGGCGTGCTCGCCAACCTCGCCAAGCTCATCGGCACGCTCTACCTCGCGCTGGCGGTGTTCGCCGTGACCGTGCTGCTGCCCATGGCCCTCTGGGCCAGGGTGCCGGTGCGCCGCTTCCTGGCCGAACTGCGCGAGCCCATCCTGCTGGCCTTCACCACGACCTCGTCCGACGCGGCCATGCCCGACGCCATGAAGCGACTGGCCGTGCTCGGGGTCCCCAAGCGGATCGTGAGCTTCGTCATGCCGCTGGGCTATTCGTTCAACCTGGACGGCTCCACGCTGTACCTCGCCGTGGCCTCGATCTTCGTCGCCCAGGCGGCGGGAGTCCCACTGACGCTCTCCCAGCAGTTGGTGATCCTGCTGACCCTGATGCTCACCAGCAAGGGCATGGCCGGCATCCCCCGGGCCTCGCAGGTGATCCTGGCAGGCACGCTCGTGAGTTTCGACCTGCCGCTTGAGGGCGTGCTGCTCATCATCGGCGTCGACGAACTCATGGACATGGCCCGGACGACCGTGAACCTCGTGGGCAACTGCCTGGCGACCGCGGTGGTGGCCCGCTGGGAAGGGGTCTACCCCCCGACCTCGGCTCCCGCGCCGACCGATCCCTGAGCGGGATCGACGCGCGCCGATCCACGGCAATCAGCGGGCTCCCGACCGGATCCACCGGCAGACCTCGAGGATCTCGGCGTCGGTCAGCGGCGGCTTGCCTGACGGGGGCATGACGTCGTCGTGGTCCCCGGGCAGCAGGATCAGCCGCACCATCGCCGAACGGCCCGGATCGCCCGGCACGACCGCCGGCACCCCGCTGTCGCCACCCCGGAGCAACGACTCGCGCCGGTCGACCCGGAAACCGCCCTTCTGCTTCTCGGGCCCATGGCAGGCGAGGCATTTGGACCCGAGCAGGCGGGCGACCTGGACACCCTGGAGCGAACCCGCGCCCCCGGGCGCCACGCCGGTTGCCGCGCCATCCCACCGGGCCATCCATTCCCGGATCGGTTGCGGGGCGTTGCGGGTGAGGAATCCCTGGCCGTGGGTCAGGCTGCCGCCGTGATGGCTGGCCATGAGCAGCAAGGCCAGGGTCGCCCCGAGCGCGCCCCGATACCAACCGAGCCATTCAGGTCCCGAGCGCAGGACGGCCCGGTGAAGGAGCAGCGTCACCCCCGCCACGACGGTCAGGGCGATCCCGCCATTGCGGTGGGCGGTGAGGATCCCCGGGTCGTAATCCCCGGCGGCCGACCGGTACAGGCCCAGCACCGAGGCCAGCACCGCGGTGGCCACCCCGAGACCGAGGGTGGTCGCCAGCACCCGACGCAGGCCGTCGAACGGCCGGAACCAGGCCACCAGTTCGAGCAAGGCGGCGAAGCTGAAGAGTCCGATCGGAAAATGCAGCACCACCATGTGGAAGGGCCCGAGGAAGGCCGCCCCCGAGGCCAGCCCGGTGGCCGGGATCGGATCGGCCATCGCGGAGGCGGCCTCGGCGGCGAGACCATCGAGGCCCACCAACAGAGGCACGAGGATCCGGACGGCCGGTCCGGAGAGGGTTTTTCTGGCGGGCATCATGGATGCCCCATCAGACGTCGGATCCGCCATCCCTACTCATCGGCGATTGCCTGAATCCGGGATGCGGTTGCCCGGGACCGCATCAGCCCACCACCGCCGAGCGGATCACCCCGTAGACGTCGGTGGAACGGAGGGTGGAGGCGGGCAGGGGCTGCTCGGCCAGGATCAGCGGCCAATCCAGCGGCGAGGCAGGCCGGGCGCCGTGGGATCCCTTCACGAGCGTCGCATCCAGCGGGATGACATCCATGAGCATCCGGAACCCGAGCTTCTTCTGGAGCAGGCGCCCCAGGATCTTCAGCTTCACGGCAGGGATGGCCGGATCGAGGAACAGCTCCACCGGGTCGTAGCCGGGCTTGCGGTGGATGTCCACGCACCGGGCGAAATCGGGCGCCCTGGAGTCGTCGAGCCAGTGGTAGTAGGTGAACCAGGAGTCCTCGTGCGCGACCGCGACGAGGTCGCCGGACCTCGGGTGGTTCAGGCCGAGGATGCGTTGGTCGGCCAGACCGTAGACCTCGGCGACCCCGGGCGTCTCCAGCGTGACCCGACGGACCTCCTCGTGCAGCGACGGGTCGTTGACCACGATGTGGGCCACCTGGTGGTCGGCCACGGCGAAGGCACGCGAGTTGCCGATGTCCGGCAGTTCGAGACCCAGCTCCTCCTTGAGGGTGAGCCACCCCCGTTGGCGGAACACGCGGTTGAGGTGGACCGGTCGCGACACCGGAGTGATGCCATACTCGCTGAGCACGATCGACCGCACCCCCCGGCTTGCGAAGAAGTCGACCAGGTCGCCGACGATGGCGTCGATGCGTGCGAGGTCGGCGGCGACGGCCGGGTGAGCCGGACCCAGCCGCTGCAGGTTGTAGTCGAGGTGCGGCAGGTAGACCAGGTTCAGGGTCGGCGCATGCCGCAACTCGACCCACTTGGCCGACTCGGCGATCCAGCGCGTGGCCGCGTCCGGGGCACCTTGGGGCGTCTTCACCCCGGCCGCCGGCCCCCAGAAGGTGGGGAACGGAAAGTCTCCCAGGGCCTCCTTCAGGGCGGGCCGCAGGTCATAGGGCCAGCTGTAGATGTCGAAGAACTTGCGCCCGTCGGCCGGATACATCGGCCGGGGTGTGACCGACCAGTCGGCCCCGGAGTACATGTTGTACCACCAGAACATCTTGGCGCAGGTGAAGCGCGGGTCGCGGGCCTTGAGTTCGTCCCAGATCTTGGGGGCCTGCACCAGGTGGTTGGACTGCCTCCAGAAGTGCACTTCGCAGAGCGACCGGTCGTACCAGCCGTTGGCCACGATGCCGTGCTCCGCGGGTCGCCGCCCGGTGAGGTAGTTGGCCTGGGCGGTGCAGGTGACGGCCGGGAGGGCGGGGTCGATCGTGGCGCACCGCCAGCGCTGGCGCAGCGCCGACAAGCGGGGTGTCTGCGGGCCGATGTGCCGGTCGCTGAGGCCGACGACGTTGAGGACGGCGATTCGATTCACGGCGGCAAGGGAGCACCGGACCGCCGGCTAGGCCAACGGTTTCCGGATCCGGGTGACGATGGCCCGTGGGACCGCCGGATCGGACCGGGTGTCCACCTCGGCCCCGGGGCCGAGCTCGGCCCGGGTGGAATGTCGCGCCGACCGGTTCCACAGGACCATGTCGCCGGAGTCCTCGTCGAGGTTCCACTGGTGGAGCCCGGAATATCCCTCCTCCTCGGCCTCGTTGCGGTAGTGCCACAGGAAGACCCAGCCACCGGGGCGCGTCACCGCGTACATCTGCCGGATGCACTGGAGCGGATCCCGGCTGTGGTCGAGCGCGTTGGAGCAGACGACGATGTCGAAGCGGTCGGCGGGGAAGACCGACAGCAGGTCCTCGCCGGCCGCCTTGCGGGTCCGGGTCGGAGGGGCCAGGCGCAGGTCGTCGAGGATGCGGTCGAACACCTCGGCCAGGGGATCCACCGCCGTCAACTCCACGCGGCGGCCCGGCCAGTGGAAACCCACCGCGCTGAGCGGGCCGGCCCCGACGTCCAGCACCTGGACCGGGTCGGAAGCCGCCGCCGGCGATGCGGCGACGAGTTCCTGGAGGTGGGGCGGGAAGGCGAAACCGGGATCCATCCGTTGGCGGAATGCCTCGGGATTCCACCGGCGGCCTCCGTCGGCCAGCGCCCGACGCCAGAAGACGGCCTCGTTCTCCAGGCCGGCATCGTAGCTGGTGTCCCCGCCGAAAAGGCGGTGTCTCAATCGCTGGAGGAACCTCGGCAGCATGGTCGGTGACTGGGGCCAGACTGCGGGGTCCCGGGCCCGCCAACAAGCCCGGAACAGGGCGCCCGGGCCCTTCCCGCCCGGGATCGACCGGTGATCCGGGATCGATTCCGGGGTTCCCTTGCCGGCCGGCCCCGGGCTCTACTCGGGCCCGTGCAAGCGCCGCGCCAGTACCACAACATCGCCCTCGTGGGGTTCATGGGTGTCGGCAAGTCCACCGTGGGGCAGATCCTCGCCTCGATGCTGGACTTCGAGTTCATCGACACCGACCGGGTGATCGAGGCCCGGGAGGGGAGGCGGATCTCCGAGATCTTCGCCAAGGAGGGCGAGGGTCATTTCCGGAACCTCGAGACCGGGCTCATCCGGGAATACGAGACCCGGCAGCGGCTCGTCCTCTCGACCGGCGGAGGGCTGGTGGTCCGCCCGGAAAACCTCGAGTCCCTGCGGACCCATGCGCTGGTGGTCTGTCTCTGGGCCTCACCCTCGGTGATCCACGAGCGGGTGCGCCACCAGGGACACCGGCCGCTGCTCTCGACCCCGGACCCCCTGGCCCGGATCCACGAACTGCTCGAGCAGCGCAAACCGGCCTACCAGCAGGCGGACATCCTCGTCGGGGTCGATTTCCGCAGCCCCCAGGAGACCGCCCTGTACATCGCGGCCAGCTTCCGGCGGGTACGCCACGGCGGCTAGTTGGCGGCAATCCCTCAAGGGAACGCCAGATCGGCCGATATCCCGGGACGACCTTCCCGGGTCCGCCCGAGTGGACGGACCGAAGGGGCCGGATGGGCGTATCCCCGCCTGTCCGGCCCCGGATATCTCCCCGGCCGGAATCTTCCTCCGGCCAAGCGACACCGACCGGGGCCGCCCAACCGGACGGCCGAGGTCTCCCGTTGGCGAAGCCCCATCAAAGGCGAACGCCTCCGGGTGGATCCGGGTGGATTCTGGTCATGCCGTCCATGAGTTTTCTTTGTCAGGACGCCCGGGTTTCACCATAGAATGACCGCCGCGCACCATGCCGTCCCGAAATCCCACCGATACCGCCCCGCAGGCCGTCCGCCCGTTCCGGAAGCTCCTGGCGGCCAACCGCTCCGAGATCGCCGTCCGCATTTTCCGGGCGGCGACCGAACTGAACCTGCGCACCGTGGCCATCTACGCGCAGGAGGACCGCTTCTGCATCCACCGCTTCAAGGCCGATGAATCGTACCTCATCGGCCAGGGCAAGGGCCCGGTGGCCGCCTACCTCGACATCGAGAGCATCGTGGCGACGGCCAAGGCCAAGGGGGTCGACGCCATCCACCCGGGCTACGGGTTCCTGAGCGAGAACCCGGCCTTCGCCCGCGCCTGCGCCAAGGCGGGCATCACCTTCGTGGGCCCGAGCCCCGAGCTGCTCGACATGATGGGTGACAAGACCGCGGCCCGGGCCGTGGCCCAGCGCATCGGCGTGCCCACCCTGCCCGGCACGGACGACCCCATCTCCGACCGCGACGAGGCGATGAAGGCCGCCCGCAAGATCGGCTTCCCGCTCATCATCAAGGCGGCCTTCGGCGGGGGCGGCCGCGGCATGCGGGTGGTGAAGAAGGAGTCGGAGCTGTCGGGCCTGCTCGACGAGGCCCAGGGCGAGGCCGAGCGCGCCTTCGGCAACCCGGCGGTCTTCCTCGAGAAGTACATCCCCCGGGCCAAGCACATCGAGGTGCAGGTGCTGGGTGACAGCCACGGCAACGTCATCCACCTCTTCGAGCGCGACTGCTCGGTGCAGCGCCGCCACCAGAAGGTCGTCGAGGTGGCCCCGTCGTTCGGCCTGCCCGAGAACGTCATCCAGGAGCTCTGCGACGCGGCCGCCCGGCTGGCCCGCGAGATCCGCTACAACAACGCGGGCACGGTGGAGTTCCTCTACGACCTCGACCGCCACGAGTGGTTCTTCATCGAGATGAACCCGCGCATCCAGGTCGAGCACACGGTGACCGAGGTCATCACCGGCCTGGACCTCGTGCGGGCCCAGATCCTCATCGCCCAGGGGCACGCCCTCCATTCCAAGGAAGTGGGCATGCCGGTGCAGAACCAGGTGCCCCGCAACGGCTACGCCATCCAGTGCCGCGTCACCACCGAGGATCCCGAGAACAAGTTCACCCCCGACTACGGCAAGATCCTCGCCTACCGCTCGCCCGGAGGCTTCGGCATCCGCCTCGACGGCGGCATGGGCTACTCGGGCTCGGTCATCACGCCCTTCTACGACTCGATGCTCGTGATGCACCCGCAGTTCCGCAGCGGCCAGGCCACCACGACGCTCATCGACACCACGCCCGAGCTCTTCGCCTTCCGCAGCCGGAAAGACCGGGCCACGAAGCTGCTGAACTTCCTCGGCAACGTCATCGTCAACGGCAACCCGCACTCCAAGGGATACAAGCCGGCCAAGGCCTTCGACCCGGCGCCGCTGCCCAAGACCGACCTGGCCGCCCCGCTGCCCAAGGGCACGCGTGACCTGCTGCTGGAGCTGGGCCCGAAGAAATTCGCCGAGTGGACGCTGAAGCAGAAGCGCCTGCTCATCACCGACACGACCTTCCGCGACGCCCACCAGTCGCTCATGGCCACGCGCGTGCGCAGCTTCGACATGCTCGCCTGCTCCGACGCGCTGGCCCGCAGCGTCGGCGACGCCAAGACCGGCCTGTTCTCGCTGGAGATGTGGGGCGGGGCCACCTTCGACACGGCCATGCGTTTCCTCAGCGAGGATCCGTGGGAGCGCCTGCGCCAGCTGCGCGAGAAGATCCCGAACATCTGCTTCCAGATGCTCTTCCGGGGCTCCAACGCGGTGGGCTACTCCAACTACCCCGACCATGTGGTGGCCGGCTTCGTGAAGCACGCGGCCGCCTCGGGCATGGACATCTTCCGCATCTTCGACTCCCTCAACTACCTGCCCAACCTGCGCGTGGCGATGGATGCCGTGCAGGACACCCACGCCCTGTGCGAGGGCGCGCTGTGCTACACGGGCGACATCCTCGACAGCCGCCGCGACACCTTCTCGCTGAAGTACTACATCAAGCTGGCCAAGGAACTGGAGCGCATGGGGGCGCACCTGCTGGCCATCAAGGACATGGCGGGCCTGTGCCGCCCCTACGCCGCCCAGAAGCTGGTCAAGGCGTTGAAGGACGAGGTGGGCATCCCCATCCACTTCCACACCCACGACACCAGCGGCATCAACGCCGCCAGCATCCTGCGGGCGAGCGACGCCGGGGTCGACGTGGTGGACCTGGCGCTGGCCTCCATGAGCGGCAGCACCTCGCAGCCCAACCTCAACTCGGTGGTGGCCGCCCTGCAGAACACGCCGCGCGACACCAAGCTCGACCTCGAGGCGCTCAACGGCTTCTCCGACTACTGGGAAAAGGTGCGCGAATACTACACGCCCTTCGACACCGCGCCGAAGACGGGTTCGGCCGAGGTGTACATCCACGAGATGCCCGGCGGCCAATACACCAACCTCAAGGAGCAGGCCGCCAGCATGGGGGTCTCGCACCGGTGGCCCGAGATCGCCCGGACCTACGCCGAAGTGAACGCGCTTTTCGGCGACATCGTGAAGGTCACGCCGTCCAGCAAGGTGGTGGGCGACATGGCCCTCTTCTGCTTCAGCAAGGGCATCCGCCCGGCCGACGTGGTCAATCTCGAGCCCGGGACGACCTCGTTCCCCGAGAGCGTCATCGACATGCTGGGCGGCGGTCTCGGCTGGCCTCAGGACGGTTTCCCCGAGGCCGTGCAGAAGGTGGTGCTCGGCGAGAAGCGCTTCAAGGAGGCCCAGGCGGCCTTCAAGGCCGGACGCGCCGGCAACCGTGCCGAGCCGGTCCACCTCGACAAGCTGCGCCGCGAACTTTCCGACAAGCTGCGCCGTGAGGCCACCGAGGACGACCTCTACTCGCACCTCATGTACCCGGCGGTCTTCGCCGAGTTCGCCAAGCACCTCGCGCAGTACAGCGACGTGAGCGTCCTGCCCACGCCGGCCTTCTTCTACGGGCTGCGGAGGGGCGAGGAGATCAGCGTGGAGATCGAGCCGGGCAAGTCGCTGGTGATCCGGCTGGTCAACGTGAGCGAGCCCGACAAGGACGGCCGACGCACCGTGAGCTTCGAGCTCAACGGCATGACCCGCGAGGCGTTCATCACCGACAAGAAGGTCACCCCGCTGACCAAGACCCGGCCGAAGGCCGACCTCGCCGACGCCCTCCAGGTCGGTGCGCCCATCCCGGGCCTGGTGGCCAGCATCGCCGTCACCGTGGGCCAGAAGGTGGCCAAGGGCGACCGCCTGATGATGATGGAGGCCATGAAGATGCAGACCACGGTCACCGCGCCGGCCGACGGCGTGGTCGCCGAGCTGCTGTGCGCGGTGGGCGAGACGGTCGAGAGCAAGGACCTGCTGGTCCGGCTCCGGGCCTGATCGTTCTGGCCGAATTGCTCAGCTCCGGGCGGCCACCGACGAGGGACCCCGGAGACCGCTGGGCGTGCCCGGGGAGCTCAGCCTGCGTTCTTGCACGGACCGTCCCCGACGGTCCCGAAGACGCAGGCTTCGTTCTTGTTGGCGCAGAGGTGCATCAACTGGAACGACGCCACATGGCGGGGCATCTCCCGCTTGAGCACGTCGAGCTGGGCGTAGTCGGCGTGCCCCTTGAACTTGATGGTCACCACGAAGTGGCGGCAACGGCGTTCGCGCACCCACTCCAGCACCAGGCCGATGCTGCGCTCCGGCGCGGCGATGACGTCGCAGAGCAGCCAGTCCACCGGGGTCTCCGGCACGAAGCGGAAGGCGTCGCCCTGGTGGAAGGTCACGCGCGGGTTCCGCATGAGGTCCTCGCGCAGCGGCGAGCGGTCCACGGCGATGACCCGTGCCCCGCGCTGCACGGGCTGGTAGGTCCAACTCCCGGGCGATGCCCCGAGGTCCACGCAGGTCTCTCCGGCCCGGATGGCCCGGCCCATGCGCAGCTCCGATTCGGCGAGCTTGGCGAAGGCCCGGCTGGGGGCGGCCTTGTCCACGGACACCGGCACCTCGCCGGAGGCGAACGGGCTGATCCAGCCGAGCGACCGGGCAGGCTCCGGGGCCACCAGGACCGACAGGAAGGCCATCTCCGGGGTCACCAGCAGCAGTTGCACCAGGGACTCCCGCGCCTCGAACAGGGGACAGGCTCCGCTCGGGTCGGATGCGGTCGACTTGGGCACGGCCTCCAGGCCCTTGAGCAGGGAGCGCCGGCGCTTGCGCAATTGCTCCACCACGGCCTCGCGGATCAACTCGCAGCGATGTCGCCCCGCTTCGGCCACCCCGAGCCTGGGCTCGATGTGGAGACGCCAGGCCCCTCCGTCGGGCAGCGTCCCGATCAACTCGGTGACCAAGGACTCGGCCGCCACCCGGATGGAGGGCACCGGGAAGGCCCGCGCCTGCGGCAACCATTGGCGGGCGAAGGCCGCCGGGCCCATCGCCGCGCGCGTCTCCATCCATGAGCCCGGCGTCTTGAGCATCAACACGGAGTCGCCGTGGGACTCGAGCATCGGACTTGGGAGCGCACGGGCCAATTCCTCCCGCAGGAACGGCAGGGTCTCGGGCGAACTCAGGGCGAGATGCACGGGGCGTGAGTCTGACGAAAAAGCCGACCGCCGTCGCCAGGGGATTCCCCAGCGACGGCGGCACGGGTTCGGACGGGCTGGAGCCCGTGGACGACTACCGGGTCTTCAGGAAGGCGTGGAGGTCCGCCAGATCCTGGGCCTTCAGGCCCAACTGGTCGGCGCTCATCATGAGCGAGCGGCCCAGGCCCTTGCGCTCGGCGATCCGGTTCTTCGGGACGGACTGCACCACGCCCGCCGCGCTCTGGATCACCACCGGATCCCCCTCGCTGATGACCACGCCATGGATCTCGGTGCCATCCTTGGCCTTGAGCACCGTGCCGTTGAACCCGCTGGCGATGTCGGCGCTGGGGTTGATGACCGAGTTGAAGAACACCTCGGCGGTCTGGCGCTTGGCCCAACCGGTGAGGTTGGGGGCGTATTCCACGCCGGTGTCTCCCACCCGGTGGCAACTGGCGCAGAAGGTGTTGAACCGCTCCTGACCCCGGGCCACCGACCCGCTCAGCGCGACCACGTCGGCCACGGTGAAGGAGGGCTTCTCGGCCGGCGGGATGGTCGCCGAGATGAGCTCGACCGAATCCGGGTCGTAGATGCCCCGGGCCTTGAGCGACGCGGCCAGGCCATGGTCCTTCCAGACGGAGTCCTTGCGGTTCATGAGCCACCAGGTGGCCTCGGCCTTCACCACGCCCTCGGCCTGGGCGGCGATGTCCAGCATGGCGGCCGAGGCGGCCGGCACCGTGTTGAAGCCGATGGCCGTGACGGCGGCCTTGCGGGCCGCGAGGTCCAGGTTCTTGGACAACGCCCGGGTGCGGAAATCCCCGATGGATTGCGGCGGGTGCAGGCGCCAGGCGATGGCGGCGAACCCGGGCGACCAGCGGAGCGGGTCGGGATCGTTGAGCACCGGCTTGACGCGGTCGTACAGGGCCGACTCGTGGCCGACGGCCCCGGCGCCCCAGGCCTCGAGCAGGGTGCGGTCCGTGCCGTCGATGCTGCGGGCCAACGCCAGGAAGGTCTCCTGGGTCTGCTCGATCGGCAGGTCGCGCAAGGCGAGCGCCACCTCGCGACGCACCGCCGGGGAAGCATCCTTGGCCAACGAGGCCGTCTGCGCCGGCAGCGCCTTGCGGGTGCGGTGCAGCGCGCGGAAGGCCACGACGCGCATCTGCGGGTCCGGATCCTTCAGGAGGCCTTCGACCGGCTTCTGGCCGGCCTTGCCGAGCCGGGCCAGCAACCAGACGGCGCGGGCACGGACGAAGGCGTTCTCATCCTTGAGCAGGCGCACCAGGGGTTTCACCGCCTTGTCGCCGTGCTTGAGGACCGCCTCCTGGGCCGTGCCGCGGAGGTTGACCGACGGGCTCTTGAGGGCGGCCAAGGCGCCATCGAGGGTGTCGAACCGGGCGGCCGGCACCTTGGAGCGGAACCCCTTGGGCGCGATGCGGTAGATGGTGCCGGAGGTGGTGTCATCCCAGTCGGCATGTCCGCCGACACGGGCGTCGAACCAGTCGGTCACATAGATCGCTCCATCCGGGCCGACGGCGACATCGCTCGGCCGGAACATGACCTTGAGGGTCTGCTCGCCCCGGCTGCCGCCCTTGAAGTCGGTGCCCGAGTAATTCCCCTCGGCGTTGCTGGTCAGGAAGTTGAACCGCTCGAGCTTGAAGTTGGCCCCGTCAGGCTTGGGCAGGTAGCCGAAGACCACGTTGCGGCCCGGCTCGCAGCTCAGCAGCAGGCCGCGGTACTTCCGGCCCAAGGCTCCGTCTTCATAGAAGGCGATGCCCGTCGGCGAACCGCCGCCGTACACGTCGCCCGCGGGCATCGAGCCCGGGTCTTCCTGGCGCCACTCGGCCACCGGCGTGCTCTGGCCCGGACGGCGGTCGGCGCCCCACGAGCGCTGCCCGTCGAGCGAGCAGAAGCCGGCATTGCCGTACTCCATGAGGAAGGCCGTGCGGCAGGCGGGAGGATCGTCGTTGTCGTTCTGGAAGACGTCGCCGTAGGAGGTGACCGTCTGCTCGTAGCTGTTGCGGAAGTTGTGGCCGATGATGTGCACGCCCGAACCGTCGGGGTTCATGCGCGCGGCGAAGCCGCCGATCCACACGTGGCCGTCGTCGCTCTTCTGGCCGGCGATTTGCGTCGGGTGCCAGCCCAGCTCCGGGCCGCCCGGGTTGTAGGCGCTGCCGATGCGGAAGGTCTTGCCCGAGCGGTCGGTGAACATCGCCCCGCAGTTGCCGGCATTCCAGTACCACTGGCCATCGGGCCCCACGGTGACGCTGTGGATGGTATGGTCGTGGCTCTTGCCGTGGAATCCGCTCAGGATCACCTCGCGCTTGTCGACCGCGGGGTCGAACTTCCGGTCGCCGTTGACGTCGGTGTAGACGATCACGTCGGGTGCCATCGAGACGACCACCTTGTTGCCGATCACCGCCACGCCCATCGGGGCCCGCAGCGCCGGCTCCTGGACGAACACGCTCTGCTTGTCGGCGGTACCGTCCCCATCGGAGTCCTCGAGGATGACGATGCGGTCACCGGCCGGTTGGCGATTGTAGTGGCCGCGGTAGTTCACTCCCTCGGCCACCCAGATCCG
>JAJTFN010000100.1 GCA_021298285.1 Verrucomicrobium sp. | reverse complement strand
GGATTCGCCAAGGTCGGCGATGGCGTGTCTCTGGGGGCATTCCGGTTGACGGTCTGCGAGATGGACGGCCTGCGCATTTCCCGGCTGCTTTTGGCCCGCCCGGCGGCCGAGCGGTTGGTCGCGGCACCGGAATGACGTCGGGAACCGCCCGGGATGGCCATCCTCAGCGCTGCCGGGGGGCGCGCCGCATCGACAGGAGCCAGGCCGCGGCCGCGCTGATGGCCGCGGAAACCGCGAGGGCCGCGGCAACGGGGTGTCCGGCCCAGGCCAATCCCGCCGCCTGGCCACCGGTGAGCGCGAGCCACATCCCGGCAGGCCAGGGATTCCTGGTCTCGGGGACCGGCTTCTTGACGAGGAGCCAGACGCTGGCCGAGAGCACGGCGGCGGCGACGCCCGAGGCGAGCACCACCAGTCGAGCCGGCCCCAGCTCCACGCCTGCCAGGACGAGGGTCATCGACTGCGAGAACGAGGCGACCGCGGTGGTTCCCACGAGGACCGTGATGCCGTACCCGGGGTGACCCCGGCGGCTCCAGCACAACCGACGCACCAGACCCCGGCTGGCCATCAGGTGGGCGAATCCCGTCAGGGCCGACAGGCAGAGTCCTGGCGCCGAACCGAGACCCAGGACCGTGGCCACCGCGCCGGCGGACAAGGTGGTCAGCAGCGCTGCCGCGACGGTGTTCTGGCTCGGCAGCCAGCGGTGGGTCTCGAGGGCGAGGGCCACCGTGAGGCCGGCCAGGCCCCACACCAGCGGGCGCGAGGTTGTGCCGGGCCCCTCGGCCACCAGGGCCAGCCCGATTCCCACCGCAACCCAGCCAACGGCGCGGCCGGACCAGCGGAGGGCGGGTGGGATCGGGGGCAGCGGGCTTCCGGTCGGGCGCATCGGATGGCGGCAAGTGAACCCCGGATCGGACCCCGAGGCCAAGGGAAGGCGCGCCGCGATGGACGGGCCGGAGGCACGGGACCCGGTTTCGCATCCAGGCCCAGACCCCCGAAATGAGGGGGATCCGGAGTCGCAACCCGGCCAGGAATCGGCCGCCTTGTCCCCTTGGGGGAGGCGCGGCTAGTCTCGCCGCATGACGCGCATCATCATCAACGGTTCCAAGGGTCGGATGGGGCAGGCGCTGCTTTCCTGCGCCAAGGACCATCCCTCCCTCCAGGTCGTGGCCGGGCTGGACGTCGGCGACGATCTTGCGGCGGTCCTGCCGGGGGCCGATGCGGTCATCGATTTCACCCACCACGATGCCACCGCCGGCGTGGCCGCCCTGTGCGCCGCCCAGGGCAAGGCCCTGGTCATCGGGACCACCGGACACAGCGACCCGGAGAAGGCGGCCATCCGGGCGGCTTCCGGCCACATCCCGATGGTCTGGGCGTCGAACTACTCGACCGGGGTCAACACCCTGTTCTGGCTCACGCGCAAGGCCGCCGAGATCCTTGGCCCCTCCTTCGACCTCGAGGTCATCGAGACCCATCACCGCCTGAAGAAGGACGCCCCGAGCGGCACCGCCACGACCCTGCTGGAGATCCTCGGGGACGTCCGCAAGGTCCAGCTCGAGGAGGCCCTGCGCCATGGACGCCATGGCATTGTCGGGGCCCGGACGCCGTCGGAGATCGGGATCCATGCGGTGCGCGGGGGCGATGTGGTCGGGGATCACACGGTCCTGTTCGCCGCGGTGGGTGAGCGGGTCGAGCTCACCCACAAGGCCAGCAGCCGCGACACCTTCGCCCAGGGAGCGCTCCGGGCGTCGGCCTGGGTCGTCGGGAGGCCTCCGGGCATCTACAGCATGCAGGACGTGCTGGGGCTGCAGTGAGTCCGGAATCCGCCGGAATGGCATCCCCGCCCGCGGGGGGCCCGCGAACCGGCCCCGAACGGGGGAAGATGCCGACCTCCCCCCCTTGGGTCGTCGTCGCCCTGGGTTCCAATCTTGGCGATCCCATCGCCAACCTCCGGTGGGCGATGGACCGACTGGAGGCCCGCTCATCCGGGCCTTTGAGGCGGTCCTCGCTGTGGACCAGCACCCCGGTCGACTGTCCCCCGGGTTCCCCGATGTTCGTCAACGCGGTGGTCATGCTCCAGCCGTTGCCGGCCGAGTCCCCCGGATCGCTCCTCGACCACCTCCAGTCCTTGGAACGGGAGGCGGGTCGGCGGCCCAAGGTCGTGCTCAACGAGTCGAGGCCCCTGGACCTGGATCTCATCGCCTGGGGTGATCTCCGTCTCGACACACCCCGGCTGGTGCTGCCCCACCCGAGGGCGGGGCTCCGGCGTTTCGTGCTCGAACCCTTGGCCGAACTGGATCCGGAGTGTCTCCTCCCGGGGGCGCGCGGCCCGGTCGTCGAGCTTCTCCGCGACCTTCCCCCGGACGAACTGCTCCGGATTTGCGCGGCGCCCCGCTGAGGATGGTGAGTGCCGGTGACACCGGAGGGTTGACGGACGGTCGATCCCGGGGAATCTGGAGGGCGTGCGTCACGCCCCGATTCCGTCCGCCCTCTTCACCAAGAACCGCCAGCGCCTGCTGGCCCAACTGCCCGCCGGGGCGCTGGTGATCCTCCATGCCAACGACGTGCTGCCCACCAATGCCGATGGCAGCCTGCGGCTGGTGCCGAACAGCGACCTCTTCTACCTGAGCGGCATCGAGCAGGAGGAGACGGTGCTGGTGCTCTTCCCGGACGCCGATGACGAACGCCAGCGCGAGATGCTCTTCGTGCGCGAGACCAGCGAACTGATCGCGATCTGGGAGGGCCACAAGCTGACCAAGGAGCAGGCGACGGAGGTGTCGGGAATCCGGACCGTCCACTGGACCGGCGACTTCCCCCGCATGCTCCACCGGCTGATGTGCGAGGCCCGCTCGGTCTGGCTGAACACGAACGAGCACAAGCGTGCGGTCGTCGAGGTGGAGACCCGGGATGCACGGTTCATCCGCGACCTGCGCAACCGCTACCCGCTGCACGAGTTCCGGCGGTTGGCCCCGTTGCTCCACACCCTTCGGGTGGTGAAGGACCCGCTGGAGGTGGACCTGATCCGGCACGCCTGTTCCATCACCCGGGCGGGTTTCGAGCGGGTCTGCCGTTTCGTCGAACCCGGCGTGAACGAGTGCGAGGTGGAGGCCGAGTTTGCGCACGAGTTCATCCGGCGACGGGCCGGATTCGCCTACAATCCGATCATTGGTTCGGGTCGCAATTCGTGCGTGCTCCACTACCTGGAGAACGACCAGACCTGCCGGGCGGGTGATGTGCTGCTGCTCGACGTGGCCGCCAGCTACGCCAACTACAACTCGGACCTCACCCGCACGATCCCGGTCAACGGACGTTTCACGCGCCGCCAGCGCCAGGTGTACGATGCGGTGCTGCGTGTGCTGAGGGCCTCCATCGCCGGACTCACCCCGGGCAAGCTCTGGAGCCGTTGGCAGGCGGAGGCCGAGGACCTGGTCGCCGCCGAGTGCGTCGGGCTTGGCCTCCTGAAGCCCAAGGATCTCAAGGTGAAGGTGTCTGATCCCTCCAAGAAACCGGTGAAGAAGTGGTTCATGCACGGCAACGGGCACCCGATCGGGCTCGACGTCCACGACCTGGGTCTGATGAACCAGCCCTTCGCCCCGGGCTGGGTCATGACGGTCGAACCGGCCATCTACATCCCCGGCGAGGATCTGGCGGTGCGTCTGGAGAACGACGTCCTGATCACCGAGAACGGTCCGGTGGACCTCATGGCCGACATCCCGATCGAGGCCGACGAGATCGAGGCGCTGATGGTTTGAGGGGACGCCGTGGTCCGGCAGGCGCAGGCGGCGAGCCGGCCGGATCACCGCGATCGTTGTTCGGCAAGGACCGGGCACAGGGCCTGGAACTCGCGCTCCACGTCGGCCAGGAGGGCGTCGGATCGGTTCCAGCGGCCGGCCACCGCCTCGACCTCCAGGCATCCGGCCGCCGCACCGAGGCGGCGGGCACCGAGGTTGTTGGCGCTGCCCTTGAGCGTGTGTGCCGCCGCCCGAAGCACCGCGGCATCCCTCCGCGCGGCCGCCTCGGAGGCCTCCCGGATCCGTTCCGGGGTGTCCCTCAGGAACAGGTCGATGATCTCGGCCAAGGGATCGGCCTCGCCTTCGAAACGGAGTGTGCGGAGCGAATCCAGAAGGGCGGGATCCAGCACAGGGGGGGCCTCGGTCCTCGCGACGGCCTTCCCGCCGCCAGGCAGGGGATCCGGAGATCCCTGGAGGTTCGCCGCCGCCGTCGGAGTGGTCGGGGTGGCTCCAACGGCCCGGGCCAGCACCCCAGGCAGCTGGTCGAGATCGAGGGGTTTGGTGAGGAATTCGTCCATCCCGGCCGCGAGGCACTTCTCCCGGTCGCCCGCCATCGCGTTGGCGGTGAGCGCGATCAGGAAGGCCGGCGGGCGTTGTCCGTATTTCCGGTCGGCCTCCATCCTGCGGATCTGCCGGGCGGTCTCGTAGCCGTCGAGTTCCGGCATCTGGCAGTCCAGGAACACCGCGTCGAAGGCCTCCCGGTCGAGGGCCTCGAGGGTCTCCCGGCCGTTGGAGGCCACCGTGACGGCGTGGCCGAGCCGTCTCAACTGGGTCACCGCCAGTTTCTGGTTCACCAGATTGTCCTCGGCGAGGAGCAGCCTCAGGGCACGGCTGGCGGTGGCCATCACCGACCCGGCCAGCCCCACCGGTGCGGTGGCGCCGAGCAGGCTCTCGCCCGCGGCCAGGGCACGGAGCGCCTCCCGCAGGCGGGCCTGCTTGAAGGGTTTGATGAGGTGGCCGGCGATCCCGACGGTGCGCAGGAGGTTGGGATCGGGACGCTGCGAGACCGCGGCCACCAGCACGATGCGCACCGAGGCGATCGCCCCGATGCCATGGATCTCGTGGGCCACGGTCAGGCCGTCCATGTCCGGCAGTTGCAGGCCGACGAACGCCGCATCGAACGGGGTGCCCGAGTCGGCGCCCTGTCGCAACATCATCAACGCCTCCGCGGCCGTGCCGACCGTGGTCACCTCGGCACCGCAGCGGGACAGCTCGTGCACGAAGGATTCCCGGGTGCCCGCGTGGCCCTCGGCGATCAGCAGCCGCAGGGGCACGGGCGGGGGCACCGGCGGCGCCGGTGCGACCACGTCGAACCGGGCCGTCATGGTGAAGGTGGAGCCGCGGCCTGGTTCGCTGGCCACCCCGATGTCGCCACCCATCCTGCGGGCGAGTTCCCGGGAGATCGACAGACCGAGGCCTGTCCCCCCGAATCGGCGGGTGGTGGAGCCGTCGGCCTGGGTGAACTCCTGGAAGATGCGCCCCAGCGCGGCGGGCTCGATGCCGATGCCGGTGTCCCGCACCCGGCAGGCGATCCGGCACTGCGCCCCATCCAGCTCGAGGACCTCGATCCCGACGGTCACCTCGCCCCGCTGGGTGAACTTGATCGCATTGCCGAGCAGGTTGGTGACCACCTGCCGGATGCGCCCGGGATCGCCCCGGAGCAGGGACGGCAGCCCGTGGTCGATGCGGGTGGTCACTTCCACGCCCTTGGCCTGGGCGATCTCGGCCAGCAGTTCCACGGTCTCCTCGACGAGCGGCCGCAGATCGAACTCGATGTTCTCGAAGGCCAGTTTGCCGCTCTCGATCTTCGAGAAGTCGAGGATGTCGTTGAGCACCTTGAGCAGGTTCTGCGCGCTGTGGAGCACGGTGCCCGCGTATTCCCGCTGCTCGGGCGTGAGCGGGGTGTCCAGCAGCAGGCGCGCGAAGCCGATGATCCCGTTCATCGGGGTGCGGATCTCGTGCGAGGTGTTGGCCAGGAACTGGGACTTGGCCCGGGCGGACTCGAGGGCCACGTCGCGGGCAGCCGCCAAGGCCGCGTTGGCCTCGTTGAGATCCCGCTCGGAACGCTTGCGATCCGTGATGTCCTCGACGGTCCCCTCGTAGTACAGCAGGCGGCCACTGGCGGGATCCCTGACCGCGCGGGCGTTCTCGCTGATCCAGATCTTGCGGCCGTCCTTGCGGTACACCTCGCTGTCGAAGTGGTCGATCTTGTCGTTGCGTGCCAGGAGCTCCTCGAACCGGTCCCGCTGCCGGGGGTCGACATAGAGCTGGTGCTCGATGTCGGTGCGACTGGCGAGCAGCTCGTCGACCGTGTCGAAGCCGTACATCTTGGCCAGGGCGAGGTTCGCGCTCAGGTACCGGCCGTCGGGCGTCGTCTGGAAGATGCCGTCCACGGCGTTCTGGACGAGGCCCCGGTAGTTGGCCTCGGTCCGCTCGAGCTGTTCCCGCGCCGACTGGAGCTCGGTGATGTCCCGCGAGATGCCGAAGGTGCCGATGACCTCGCCCTCGGGGGACCGCAGCGGCATCTTGCTGGTGAGGACCCATCGGACCCTGCCATCCCGGAGGTTCTCCCGCTCGAGGCGTCCGAGGATGGGTCGTCCGGTCTGGAGGATCGACAGCTCGTCGGCCCGGGCCGCGTCGGCGTAGTCCCGGTCGAACAGGTCATGGTCGGTCCTGCCGATCAGCTCGGCCGGGTCGGGCAGGCCCACCCGCTCGGCGAGGGCGCGGCTGGCCCGGGTGATCCGGGACTCGGCATCCTTGAAGTAGATCGCGTCCGGGGCGTGCTCCAGCAGGGAGTGGAGCAGGTCGCGCTCGCGGGCGAGTTCCTCCTCGAAGCGCTTCTCCTGGGTGACCTCCCTGAAGCTTCCCTGGATGCCCACCGGTTGGCCCCCCGCGTCGAGCAGCAGCGTCTTGATGACGTGGAACCAGTGCCGCTGGCCGTCCGGGGTGACGTTGACCTCGGTCTTCTCGATGGGGATGCCGCTCTCGATGACCCGTCGGTCGTCTTCGACGTAGCGCCGGGCCAGGTCCTCCGGGAACAGGTCGAAGTCGGTGACCCCGATGAGCTGGTCGCGCTGGCGCTGGAGCGTCCGGCAGAAGGCCCCGTTGACGAAGGTGAAGCGGCCGTTGAGGTCCTTCCGGAAGATGTTCTGCGGCAGGGACTCGACCAGGGCCTGGAAGTAGGCCTCGTTGTCCTTCAGGCGGTTCTCGGCCTGCCGGTGCTGTTCCGTCGTCGTCGCAAGGTCGCTGGCCTGCCGGCCGAGTTCCAGATGGACCACGACCTGGCGGGCGACGGTCTGGAGGCCGGCCCGCTGGGCCGGGTTGAGCCGCCTCGGCGAGCGGTCCATCACCGCGATGAGCCCGGCGAGGTCGCCGGTCGGTATCCGGGTCGGCACGCACGACAGCCAACGCCAGCCTTCCGGAAGCCGGGTCTGGGAGTCGCGGAGCTCCAGCCAGTCGTGGACCACGGGCGCGAGTCCCGAGACCACCGGAAGGATCGAGGAGAGGAACTCCGGGGAGCATCCAGCCTGACCCGCCAGCACCCAGCCCGAGGCCTCGCCAACCAGCACCACGGCCGCCGGCGCGAAGCTGACCTGGGCCGCCAGGTTGGCCAGTTCGTCCAGCGGTCCGCCGGGCCGGAGGGCGGAATGGTTCATGCGGACAGACTACATGCCGGCCGGCCGGTTGGACATCCGGAAAGGCCTCTCAGTAGGGCAGGGGAAAGCGGCCGGTCAGCTCCTTCACCCGGTCGCGCACCTTGGAGGCCGTGGCCGGGTTGGTGATGTCGAGCAGGACCTCGCTGATCATGTCGGCGATGGCCAGCATCTCGGGTTCACGCATGCCACGGGTGGTGACGGCCGGGGTGCCGAGGCGAACGCCGCTGCCCTCGAACGGGGAGCGGGTCTCGAAGGGGATGGTGTTCTTGTTGGTGGTGATGCCGGCCACGTCGAGGGCCAGTTGGCACTGCTTGCCGGTCAGCCCGCGGGCCCCGACGTCGACGAGCATCAGGTGGTTCTCCGTGCCGCCGCTGACGATGCGGAAGCCGTTCCGCTTCATGCCGTCGCACAGGGCCGCAGCGTTGCGCACGATCTGCTGCTGGTAGGCCTGGAAACCCGCCTGGAGGGCCTCATGGAAGCACACGGCCTTGGCCGCGATGACGTGCATGAGCGGGCCACCCTGGATGCCCGGGAACACCTGGGAATCGATCGCCTTGGCATACTGGGCCCTGCACATCACGAGTCCGCCGCGCGGTCCGCGGAGCGTCTTGTGGGTGGTCGTGGTCACGAAGTCGGCATGGGGCACCGGACTGGGATGGACCCCGGCCGCCACGAGGCCGGCGATGTGGGCGATGTCGGCCAGCAGCATCGCACCCACCTCGCGGGCGATCTCGCCCATGCGCTGGAAGTCGATCCGGCGTGAGTAGGCCGAGGCGCCCACGGTGATCATCTGGGGCCGGTGTTCCCGGGCCATCCGGGCCAGCTGGTCGTAGTCGATGAGCTCGCTCTCCTTGTCGACGCCGTAGTGGACGATCTCGAAGAACTTGCCCGAGAAGTTGGCCTTGTTGCCGTGGGTCAGGTGGCCGCCGTGGCTGAGGTCCATGGTCAGCAGCTTGGCGCCCGGCTTCAGCATGCTGAAATAAACGGCCATGTTGGCCCCGGAGCCCGAATGCGGCTGGACGTTGGCGTGTTCCGCCCCGAAGAGCTGCTTGGCCCGCTCGATGGCCAGTTGTTCGGCCTCGTCGACGTGTTCGCAGCCGCCGTACCACCGCTTGCCCGGGTAGCCCTCGGCGTACTTGTTGGTCAGCACACTGCCCTGCACCTCCATGACGGCGGGGCTGGTGAAGTTCTCGCTGGCGATCAGCTCGATGTTCTCGAGTTGGCGTGCGCGCTCATGGCGGATGATCTCGGCGATGCGGGGGTCGACGGAGGCGAGGGAGTGGGACATGTCGGGTTCGATCTTGTTCACGCGGCGCTCGTGGCGACCGCCTTCAAAGGGGGTCTGGAGGAAGGTTTCGACGATCTGCAGGGCCTGGTCGGTGGAGACGAACCGCGCGCCCAGGCACAACACATTGGCGTCGTTGTGCTGGCGGGCAAGGGCCGCGCCCTCGACCGTGTGCACCAGCGCGGCGCGGATGCCCGCCACCTTGTTGGCGGCGATGCTCACGCCGACGCCTGTCGAGCAGACAAGCACACCGAGGTCGGCCTCGCCGGAGGCGACCCTTCGGGCGACGGCCTGCGCGTGGTCCGGGTAGTCGACCGATTCCGGGCCGTGGGCGCCCTCGTCGCCCACCTGCACGCCCCCCCGGTTGAGGAAACGGGCGAGGGTGGTCTTGAGCGCGTACCCGGCGTGGTCACTGCCGAGGGCCACCACGATCGGGGCCCGGGTGCCGCCACCTTCCCGGATGAAACGGATGGCCGCATCCACGGCCTTGCGGATCTGGTCACGGCACTCGACATAGCCCTCGAGCGGTCCGCCGATCGGGTCGTGGATGTCGAGGTCGAGTTCGCCGACGTCATCCTCGAGTTCGCGGAGGACGAAGAGCTTCTCGGCGGCCTCGGGGTGGACGCCGGCGATGCCCTCCACATGTCCCCGGGTCAGGCCGAAGATGTAGTCGGCCTCCTCGACCATGCGCGCCGTCAGCATCTGGGCCCGGTGACCCGAGATGTCGAGGCCCAGCGACCTGAGGGCGGTCACCGAATGGGGGCTGACCGGTTGCCCGTTCAACGCGCTGATGCCCGCCGAGACCACCTTCCAGTCCGCCGAGTCACCCAGGGCCTTCCGGGCCAGGGCGGCGGCCATGGGGCTTCGGCAGGTGTTGCCGGTGCAGACGAACAGCAGGGTCTTCATTCGTGCAGACGATGAACTCAGGAAAGGTGGGGGTTGGGGAAGTCCGGTCAACGCTGATGTCTCCAAGGGGCCAAACCTGGATCAAGGCACCCGGGACGACGCCCGCCAGTCCGGCGGTCCACGCGATGCTTCAGTGCTGGCTCCAGCCCCAGCGCCGGCTCAGGGGCCAGAAGACCCAGCCGGACTTGCCGACGATGCGCTCCTGCGGGAAGTCGGGCACCGGCCACATCCGCGAGTCGGAGCTGTTCATGGTGTTGTCGCCGAAGCAGAGCACGTGGCCGGGGCGAACCCGTACCTCCGCCTTGGAGTCCGGGAAGTTGGGCGTGCTGTTCACCCGGTCGGATTCGAGGCGCGGGATGTTGCCGTCGAGACGGGTCTTCGAGGCCGGTCCGGCGGAGCCGGGCTGGGTGAAGCGTCGCCAGACAAGGGCCTTCTCCTCGCCGAACTCCCGGAGTTGTTGGGCCGCGCCGGGGTC
>JAJTFN010000099.1 GCA_021298285.1 Verrucomicrobium sp. | reverse complement strand
TCCAAGGCGTGACCCTCCCAGGAGGCGCCCAGCTTCGGGTGCGACAGGAGATCCCGGCGGGTACGGATGCCCAGCAGGCTGTGCAGCAGTCCGCTGTCCCGCACATAGACCTTCGGAGCCCTCAGCTCCCGTTTGCCGAGATTCGTGTGCCAAGGTGCAAGACGTCGGACGACATAGGTGCCGCACAGGATGTCGAGATGGTTCCGTGCGGTGCCCTCCGACGCGCCCAACGACCGTGCCAACTCGGCGGCATTCCAAGTCTGGCCGTGAAAATGTCCCACCATCGTCCAGAACCGCCTCAAGGTCTCCGAGGCGGTGCGGATGCCGAGCTGTGGGAGATCACGTTCGAGAAAGGTCCGGACGAAATCGGAACGCCATCGGCAACTGGCGGATTCCGTGGCCGCGAGGAACGAGCGGGGAAACCCTCCTCGCAACCACAGCGCGTCGAGCCCATCGAGCGGGACCTCACCGAGGTGGAATCCACCCAGGTCCACAAAACCGACACGACCGGCAAGACTCTCGGAGACCCCCCGGACGATTTCAGGCGAGGCGGAACCGAGGATCAAAAAACGGGCCGGGTTCTCTCGGCGATCAGCCAGCGGACGCAGGGTGGTGAAGATCTCCGGGGCACGCTGGATCTCATCGATCACAACCAACCCGCTGAGGTTGCGAAGGGTCAACTCAGGCTGGGCCAAGGCCATCCGGTCTTCGGCGCTCTCCAGGTCGAACCAATGCCCGCCACGACGCTCGGCGAGACCCCGGGCGAGCGTCGTCTTGCCGCACTGACGAGGCCCCAACAAGGCGGCGACAGGGTTCTCATCCAACGCCGTCTCAAGGCGGTTCAAGGCGTCATTTCGGGAAATCACGATCCGATTGAACCATGATTTTCCGCATTCTCAATGTGTTTTTTCATGGTTGTTGATCCACGATGGACGCTGGGCGGATTCGAATGCGCGCCCCGAGGAATGGACCGGCGAGCAAGGCTCGACCTGCGATTCGGCCGAAGATCATCGACGTTCTCGGACAAAGCACTCTCCCTGATAAGCCCTGGCACCGCCCTGTCGCGGGATCCCAACCCACTTGCACCAACCGATCCACGCAGACGCCAACCCTTGGGCCTTTGGCCTGAACCTAGACATCCTCTGCTGGATTTTCGGCCGCCGGGGCGACAGGTTCTGACTCCACGCGATGCCCGCCACCGATTCCCAACCGCCCACGACCGGTTCCCCCAAAGGCGCCCCCGCGAAGGAGAACCTGCTGCTGAACCTGGCGTGCAACGTCTTCCTGCCGGGGTTGGTGCTCTCCAAGCTCAGCCAACCGGAGCGGCTCGGACCGCTCTGGGCCCTGGTCGCGGCCCTGGCCCTGCCGCTGGGATATGGCCTCTGGGACTGGATGAAGCGCCGGCATTGGAACCTGTTCTCGACCCTCGGCATCGCCGGGACGCTGGCCACGGGCGGCATGTCCCTGGGCGGGCACTTCGGGTGGTGGAAAGCGACGGCGCTGTGGTTCGCCATCAAGGAGGCCTCCATCCCCTTGATCATCGGCCTGAGCATCCCGCTGACGCTGCGATCGAAGACACCGCTGGTGAAGACCCTGCTCTACAACGACCAGGTGCTGGAGACGGCCAAGGTCGCCGAGGCCCTGCGCCATCGGAACGCCGAGGGCGCCTTCGACCGGTTGCTCCGAGAGTCGTCCTGGCTGCTGGCGGTCTCGTTCCTCCTGAGTTCCGCGCTCAACTTCTTCCTGGCGATGTGGCTGCTGAAGGCCGTGCCCAACTCCCCGGAATGGAACGAGCAACTCGGACGCATGAATTGGCTCAGTTGGCCGGTGATTGTCGTGCCGAGCATGGGAATGATGGTCTGGGCGCTGTTCCGCCTGCTCAACGGCATCCAACGGCTGACGGGGCTGCCCCCGGAGCAGTTGTTCCGGGGGCAGCATGCTCCGAGGTCCTGAGCGCCGGGCACCTGTCCGACCAACGCGCCCTCACCCCTTCCCGGCCTGACCCGTCTGAGCCGCCTCCACGGCGGTGAAGTCCAACTCACCGGCGCCATCGGCCGACACGTTCACCGTGTCGCGCGGCTTGAAGTCGCCCGCCAGGAGGCGCTGGGCCAGCGGATTGAGCAGCAGGTCCTGAATCGCCCGCTTGAGCGGACGGGCCCCGAACTGCGGATCATAGCCCTCCTCCGCCAAGCGCTTGCGGGCCGAGTCGGCGACCCGCAGGTGGATTTGCTGACCCGCCACCCGCCGGATCACCTGGTCCAACTGGATGTCCACGATGCGTCCCAGGTGGGACTCGTCGAGGCTGTGGAAGAGGATGGTGTCGTCCACCCGGTTCAGGAACTCCGGCCGGAAGTGACGCCGCAGCTCGGCCAGCACCTGGTCCTCCATGGTCTGGCGGGCCGCGGGGGTGTTCTTCGCGTCGAGGAAGTACTCCTGGATGATGGACGACCCGATGTTGGAGGTCAGGATCACCACCGTGTTCTTGAAGTCCACGGTGCGGCCCTGGCCGTCGGTGAGACGCCCGTCGTCCAGCACCTGCAACAGCAGGTTGAACACGTCATGGTGGGCCTTCTCGATCTCGTCGAAGAGCACCACGGAATACGGCCGACGGCGCACCGCCTCACTCAACTGGCCACCCTCCTCGTAGCCCACGTATCCCGGAGGCGCGCCGACCAACCGGGCCACGGCGTGCTTCTCCATGTACTCGGACATGTCGATGCGCACCATCGCCTGGTCGTCATCGAAGAGGAACTCGGCCAAGGCACGCGCCAGCTCGGTCTTTCCGACGCCGGTCGGCCCCAGGAAGATGAACGAACCGATCGGTCGGCCCGGGTCGCCCAGGCCGGAGCGGGCCCGCCGCACGGCGTCAGCCACGGCCTTCACCGCCTCGGTCACCTCCTGGCGCATGAGCGCGGCTGGTACCCCCTCCTTGGGCGACTGCTTCTCGACGGCGGCGAGCTTCTGCTCCAGGCCCGGGATGCGCCCGTACTGGATCTCCGCCGCCTTGTTCAGGTCGCCCTTGCGGCGGGCCTGATCCAGCTCCTGGCGCGCCTCTTCCAACTGGCTCTGCAGCAGGCTCACCGCATGGATGGCGGCCTTCTCGTTCTGCCACTGGGCCGACAGCGCACCGGACTTCTCCTTCAGGTCCGCCAATTCGGCATCGAGCTTCTGCAGGCGCTCCCGGCTCGCCTCGTCCTTCTCCTTGGCCAACGAGGTGCGCTCGATCTGGAACTGGAGGATCTGCCGATCCAGGCGATCCAGCTCGGTGGGCTTGGAATCGAGTTCCATCTTCAGGCGCGAGGCCGACTCGTCCACCAGGTCCACCGCCTTGTCGGGCAGGAACCGGTCGCTGATGTAACGGTGCGAGAGGGTCGCCGCGGCCACCAGCGCGCTGTCCTGGATGCGCACGCCATGGTGGGTTTCGTAGCGCTCCTTGAGGCCGCGCAGGATCGCGATGGTGCTCTCGACCGACGGCTCGGGCACCTGCACCGGCTGGAAGCGGCGCTCGAGCGCGGGGTCCTTCTCGATGTGCTTGCGGTACTCGTCGAGCGTGGTGGCGCCGATGCAGCGCAGCTCGCCGCGGGCCAGCTGGGGCTTGAGCATGTTGGCCGCGTCGGCAGCGCCCTCCGAGGCACCGGCGCCCACGATGGTGTGCAGCTCGTCGATGAAGAGGATGATCCGCCCCTCGGCCGCGGTGACCTCCTTGAGGAAGGCCTTGAGGCGATCCTCGAACTCGCCCCGGTACTTGGCACCGGCGATCATCGCGCCGATGTCCATCGCGATGACCCGTCGGTCCTTCAGGGACTCGGGCACGTCGCCATCGACGATGCGCTTGGCCAGGCCCTCGACGATGGCCGTCTTGCCCACGCCGGGTTCACCGATGAGCACCGGGTTGTTCTTGGTGCGCCGCGTCAGCACCTGCATCACCCGCCGGATCTCGTCATCCCGGCCGATCACCGGGTCGATCTTGCCCTTTCGGGCCAGGGCCGTGAGGTCCTTGCCGTACTTCTCAAGGGCCTGGAACTTCTCCTCGGGATTGGCATCCGAGACGCGCTGGTTGCCGCGCACGGCGGTCAGCGCCTTGAGCAGCGCCCCGCGCTGGAGACCCAGGCGGCCGGCGATGCGCCGGAAACTGTCGCCCCCCTTTTCCAGCAACCCCAGCAGCAGGTGCTCGGTGGACACGTAGTCGTCCTTCAGCGACTTGGCCTCGGACACCGCCGCCTTGAGGGCCGCCTGGAGATCATTCGACGGATAGGCGTCGGCCCCGCCCTGGACCGTCGGCCGTCGGGTCAATTCCGCCTCGAGGTCGCGGACCCAGCGGGAGAGATCGACTCCGGACTTTTCCAGGAGCGGAGGCACGATGCCGTCGGCCTGCGTCGCGAGGGCGAGGGCCAGGTGCTCGCTGTCGAAGGCGGCATGGGAACGTTCCTGGGCCGTGGATTGGGCGGTCTGAAGGGCCTGCTGGGCCTTCTGGGTCAGTTTGTCGAGCGTCATGGGATTCCCGCTGCATCGGCCATGCCATCCACGAAACGGACCTCCCGACGGACGAAAACGGCCGGAACGGGGCAGTCTCCCCGGTTCCGGCCGTCGAGGCGCGCCAAGGCGGGACATCCCGACCCACGCGCGCGGGCAGGCTGTCCCAGCCTCCCGCCGATCACTGGGCGGCACCGTAGCCCGCGGCGGGCGTCCCGTCGTCCTGCAGCTTGCCGGTCGCCCAGAGCGTGCCGCGGGTGATCAGGTCGAGGTACACCGGGTCGGCCATGGTGTGGTTGTAGTGCCCCATCGTCGTGCCGAACACCCGGGCCTTGCCGTACTGGTGCACCCAGACATTGGCCTCGCCCTTCTTGGTCTCGTGGCTGTAGCCCACGGCCAGCGGGGTGGCCTCCTTCTCGACCTTCTCGATGATGTAGAGCTCCTCCTTCGGCGTCTGCCAAACGGCCGGGAAACCCTTCATCACCGGGTGCTCGGGCTTCACGTTGGTCATCGGGTAGGCGAAATGCGATCCATGCGAGCGGCTGGTCACGCCCACGAAGCGGAACCACTCGTTGGTCGGCGCCCGGTAGCAGTGCATCGCGCAGTGGATCACCACCGCCGGGGTCCCGGCGCGGTGCGGGGCCACGATGCCCTCCAGCCAGGCCGGATCCTTCTCGTCGGCGTAGCACTCGTTGTGCAGCACCACGTCGTAGCCCGAGGCCCAGTCGGCCTTCTGGTAGGCGCTGACCTTGTGCTGGGTGCCGTCGGCTCCCTTGTCGCGCACCAGCGTGAACTCCACGTTGGCGCGCTTGGAGATCCCCTGCATGAGCGTCACCGCCTGGGCATCGTACTCGTGGCAGCACCCGCCGGTGATGAGCAGCGCCCGGAGCGGCCGCGGACGGGCCCCTGCCTTGCGCTCATAACGGGCCACCAGGATGCCCCCGCCATCGCCCACCTTGAAGGCCTTGGGCAAGTCGGACGAATCCAGCGCGTAGCAGGCCCGAAACCCGGTCGGCGTCTTCTCGACGATGGCCCGCACCCCGCGTCCCACGTTCTGCCCCTCCTCCTCGGTCACTGTCATGACCGGCGGCGTGGATTTCCAATCCATCTCGAACTTGCCCTTGGCAACCATCTGGCCCGCGGCCTCCAGCGTGTACTTGCCGCCGGAAATCCCGAACACCAGCGACTTGCGGGTCTCCTCGGGCAGGGGCCCCTGCTCGGTCTCCAACTCGGCCACGGTCCAGGAACCGTCGAAATCGATGGCGGGGGCTGCGGCGCGAAGCCACAGGGCGGAAAACAACAGGAGGAGACGCGACACGGTCTTCATGGAAATCGCCCCGAGGCTGAACCCGGAATCGCCCCCGGCCAAGCGGGTTTTGAGGGCCGAGGGCAGGACCGTTCCCGCGGAGCCCACTTGTTTCTGCCCGCCTCCCTCAGCCCGCCACCTGCAGCGAGCGGCCGCCGTGGACGAGGTACAGGGCGGCCATGCGGACCGCCAGACCGTTGGTCACCTGCTCGAGGATCACCGACTGCGGACCGTCGGCGATGGCGCTGGCGATCTCGACGCCCCGGTTGATGGGGCCGGGATGCATGATGAGCGCGTCAGGCTTCACCAGGGCCATGCGGCTCTGGTTGAGGCCGAAGAGCGCGGCATACTCGCCGGTGCTGGGAAACATCGAAGCCTTCTGTCGCTCGTGCTGGATGCGCAGGAGATTGATGACATCGGCACCGCGGAGCGCCTCCTCGACGTTCCAGGTCACCCGCACGTTGGGGGCGAACGCCTCGAAGGCCTTGGGCACGAGGGTCGGCGGACCGCAGAGGGTCACGTGGGCGCCCAGCTTGCTGAGGGCCCAGAGGTTCGAGCGGGCCACCCGGCTGTAGAGGATGTCGCCCAGGATGGTCACGTTCAGGCCCTCCACCCGACCCTTCTTCTCGCGGATGGTGAAGACATCCAACAACCCCTGGGTCGGGTGCTCGTGGGCGCCATCGCCCGCGTTGAGCACATGGGCCCCGAGGAATCGCGACAGGAAGTGCGGCGCGCCGCTGGACCCATGACGCAGGATGATGATGTCGGCGTTGAGCGCCTCGAGGTTGCGGGCGGTGTCCTTGAGGGTCTCACCCTTCTTCAGGGAACTGGCCTCGGCCGAGAAGTTGATGACGTCGGCGCTCAGCCGCAGGGCCGCCAACTCGAAGCTGATGCGCGTGCGGGTGCTGGGCTCGACGAAGAGGTTGACCACCGTCTTGCCGCGCAGCGCGGGCACCTTCTTGATGGAGCGCTCGCCGACGGCCTTGAACTCGCGGGCCGTGTCGAGCAGATGGACGATCTCCTCCGCCCGGAGGCTCTGCAGGTCGAGCAGGTGTTTGCGATGCCAGGTCATGAAGCGTGGGAGAGGAATTCGGACGTCACCGGATCCTTCGGGGCGGCGTTGGCCGGCGCCTCGCGCAGGAAGACCCCGTCGTCGTCGCCGTCGCCACCCTCCGAGCAGCGGACCAGCACCGACTGGCCCAGGTTCGTGGTCACCTCATGGCCCACGACGTCCGGACGGATGGGCAGTTGTCGATGCCCCCGGTCGATGACCACGGCCAACTGGACGCGGCTGGGCCGCCCGAACTCATGGAGGGCATCCATCGCGGCGCGGATGGTCCGCCCGGTGAAGAACACGTCGTCCACCAGCACGACCCTCCGGCCCTGGATGTCGCCCGGGATCTCGGTCGGGTGGACCGTCGGTGCCGCGCGCCGGTCGAGGTCGTCGCGGTAGAAGGTCACGTCGAGGGTTCCGCAGGGAACCTCGCGGCCGACGATCATCGCCAACTCGGCGGCCAACCGGCGGGCCACGGCCACCCCGCCCCGTTGGATGCCCACGAGCACGGGCAGGTCCGGGCGGGGATCGGCGCCGGCAATCTCCCGGGCCATGCGCTCCAGGGTGCGCCGGAGGGACGGGGCGTCGAGCAGCGGGGTGGTCATCGAGCGGGGATCCGAAGCCGGGTCGGAGGGGTGGTTCGGCGGGAGGGGGCCCCGATTCGGACGGGGGTTCCGGCGGGTCCGGGTCGGACGGCCGCGGGGGATGCCGGTCGGAAGGGACTGCCGTTCAGGCCGTTCAGGGTCTCAGAAGGTGTTGCCCGAGGTGCGGGAGCGCCGCCAGCTGGAGCGGTGCTTGGTGATCCAGTCGACCAGGGCCGCCTCAAAACCGATGTCGTGCCCGGCCTTCTCCGACTCGATCCACTTGTGCTTCAGGATCTCCTCCTTCTCGGCGAGGAATTCCCGGTACAGCGAAGACCGGTGGAGGATCCCGTTCTCCGTTCCGGACGTGGGTAGGGAATGCGTCATGTGACGGATGGGTGACCTAACGGCGACATCCTACTGCCGATCGCCGTCCTGTAAACGGGTTTTCCTCCCGCCGGCGGCCCGATCTGCGCTATCCTCCGACCCTTGAAACGGATCCTCACCCTGATCAGCGCGATGGCGCTCCTTTGGGCCGGCTGCACCTCCCCAGGCCACCCGGCCGGTTCGACGACGCTGACCCAACCCTTGAGCGTTGCCGAGTCGTGGACCCTCACGCCGCAGTCGGCCAGGTTCGATGCCTCGGCGCTGGTGCGGCTGCCCGACGGCCGCCTGCTCACGGTCAACGACAAGGAAACGGGGCTGTTCGAGATCCGCTTTCCCCGGTCGGGCACCGAGGCCGAACTGGTGCCCTACGCGAGCCTGTCCCCGGCGCTGTTCGGGCCGCTGACCCCGGGGCGGGACCTGCCCTGGGACGTCGAGGGCATCGGCATCGACAGCTCGGGCGCACTCTATCTTTGCGAGGAACACCTCCGGTGGATCCTCCGCCAACCGGCCCCCGGCAAGCCGCTGGAGCGCCTGTCCATCGACTGGTCACCCGCCTCCCACTGGTTCAGCAAGACCGACCGCAACGCCTCCTTCGAGGGCGTGGCTGTCGGCGACCGGTTCCTCTATGTGGCCAACGAACGCGACACCGGCCGCATCCTCGAGATCGACCGCAAAACCCTCCGGGTGACGGGCGACTTCCAACCGCGCCCCCCGGGGGCCGCCGGCGACGACATCCACTACACCGACCTCTGCTGGTTCGACGGCGAACTCTGGGCCCTGTGCCGGGAGCACCGTCGGGTCCTGTGCATCGATCCCAAGACCCATGCCGTCCGCCTGTGCTTCAGCTACTTCCCCATCGAGATGGATCCGAGGTACGCGTACCAGCACCTGCTGCCCTATGGGTTCTTCGAGGGGCTCAGCGTGGATGCCGACAACGTCTGGCTGCTGGTCGACAACAACGGGTATCCGCGCAAGTCCAACCCCCAGGATGCCCGACCGTTGCTGCTGCGTTGCCCGCGGCCTGATCGTGCGAAACGGTAGCGCCGGAAAAACCGGTCGACCGGACGACTCACACCCCACCGAAGCGGCGGTGACGCCGGGCGTATTCCTCAAGCGCCTCGCACAGGTGCGCCTTGCGGAACTCGGGCCAGAGCGTCTGGGTGATGACGAACTCCGCGTAGCTGAGCTGCCAGAGCAGGAAGTTGCTGATGCGCATCTCGCCGCTGGTGCGGATCATCAGGTCGGGGTCGGGCCAATGGCGGGTGTACAGGTGCTCGGAGACCACCCGCTCGTTGATCTCGGCCGGATCGAGCGCACCCGACTTCACCTTGTCGGCGATGGCCCGCGTGGCCTCGATCAACTCGGTGCGCCCGCCGTAGCTCAGGGCCAGGATCAGCGTCAGGCCGTTGTTCTTGGCCAGGGCGGCCCGGGTCTTGGCCAACTGCTCCTGCACGGCCTCCGGCAGCCGCCAGATCTGGCCGATGGCCTCGAGCCGGACATTGTTCCGGTTCAACTCCCCGATCTCGTTCTTCAGGAAGCGGGCCAGATACTTCATGAGCGTATCGACCTCGTCCTTCGGACGGTTCCAGTTCTCCACCGAGAAGGCGTAGAGCGTGAGGTACTTGATGCCCAGTTCACCGGCCGAGCGGACGATGGTGCGCACCGACTCCACGCCGTTGCGGTGCCCCTCCACCCGGGGCAGCCCGCGCTGCTTGGCCCACCGGCCGTTGCCGTCCATGATGACGGCGACGTGCGTCGGCAGGTTGGCCTGGGCCGCGGCGGACAGCTTGGGCTCGGAGCTCACGGCGGATCCCTCAGACGAACAGGGTCTGCGCGCGGGCCGGGCCGACACTGGCGATGGTCAGGCGGGCGCCCGTCATCTGGGAAATGGCCAGCAGGTAGTTGCGGCAATTCACCGGAAGGTCCTCCCAGCGGGTGGCCTGCTCGGTGGAGGTCTCCCAGCCAGGGAAGGTCTCGTAGACAGGCTCGCAGCGGGCCAGCACCTCGTGGTCGGCCGGGAAATGGCGCAGGGTCTGGCCGTTGGCGCGGTAGGCCACGCACACCTGGAGGGTCTTCAGGGAATCGAGGCCATCGATGTTGGTGATGGCCAGCTCGTCGATGCCGTTGACCATGGTCGCATGACGGGTGGCCACGGCGTCGAACCAGCCGCAGCGGCGGGCCCGGCCCGTGGTCGAGCCGAACTCGCGCCCCATGCCGTGCAGGAGGTCACTCACCTCGGCGCTCTCGGTCGGCAGCGGGCCACCACCGACGCGGGTGGTGTAGGCCTTGAGCACGCCGATGACCTTGTCCATGCGGTTCGGCGGCACGCCCGACCCCGTGCAGGCGCCGCCCGAGGTGGTGTTCGACGAGGTCACGAAGGGATAGGTGCCGTGGTCGATGTCGAGGAAGGTGCCCTGGGCACCCTCGAACAGGATGTTGCCGCCGCGCCGGGTCACCTCGTGCAGGTACACCACCGTGTTGATGACGAAGGGTCGCAGGCGGTCGGCGGCGGCCGTGGACTCGGCCAGCACCTGGTCGTAGTCAAGCGGGGTGCCGCCGAGCGAGCGGATGAGCGCGTTGTTCTCGTCCAGGCGCTGTCGCAGCAGGACCGGGAAACGCTCGCGGTGGATCAGGTCCAGCACGCGGATCCCCACGCGGGCGACCTTGTCGCCGTAGGTGGGGCCGATGCCGCGCTTGGTGGTGCCGATCTTCTGTTCACCCTTCTGGGCCTCGCGGGCGCCGTCGAGTTCGCGATGCCACGGGAACACCACGTGCGCCGTCTCGGAGATGCGGAAGTTCTCCGGCGTCACCGACACGCCGAGCTTGGCCAGCCCGTCGAGCTCCTTCACCAGGCCCACGGGGTCCATGACCACTCCGTTGCCGATCACGCACACCTTGCCGGGGCGGAGGATGCCGCTGGGGATGAGGTGCAGGACGTACTTGTCCTTGCCCACGAAGACCGTGTGGCCCGCGTTGTTGCCGCCCTGGGTGCGGACCACGACCTCCGACTGCTCGGTCAGCACGTCGATGATCTTGCCCTTGCCTTCGTCGCCCCACTGGGCGCCGACGAGAATCACATTAGCCATGGATGAACGCCCATCGTGAACAGCAAAAGGCCCCGACTGAGATCACGTCAGGGCCACGCGTTCCGATGACAGCTTTCGGACCCTAAGGACACCGGTCCCCGGGGTCAACGGTGCAGGATCGGCGTGGAGGATCGATGACGACAGGGCCGCGAGGCCTGGATTGCCGGCCGGCCCCGGGCGAGGACCGCCAACGGTCCCCAAATGCCGGATCGGCTCAACGCACCGGAGATCCGGGGTCGACCCACGCTCCGGGGTGGCGGATGTCGCGGGCCTCGTACAGGTAGACGGTCTCCTCGGCGATGTTCTTGGCATGGTCGGCGATGCGTTCCAAGGCCTTGCTGATGGTCATCAGGTGCAGGCACCGGCCGATGCGGGCGGGATCCTCGACCATCATCCCGGTCAGTTCCCGGTGCAGCGCCCGGTTCAACGCGTCGACCTCCTTGTCGCGCGGCACCACCGCCCGCGCCTTGGCGGTGTCGCCGTGGACGAAGGCATCCAGGGCATCGCGGAGCATCGAGGTCGCCATGTGGGACATCCTCGGGATGTCGTCGTAGGGCTTGAGCTGCGGCTCCAGGCCCAGCTTGAGGGCGCGCCGCGCGATGGTGGTCGACTCGTCCCCGATCCGTTCCAGGTCCCGGGTGACCTTGATGGCCACGGTGATCAGCCGAAGCTGACCCGCGAGGGGGGCCTTGGTCAGCAGCGCGATGGCCGCCGCATCCAGTTCCATCTCCAACTGGTCGAGCGGTTCGTCACCGGCGGCCACGCTGCGGGCCAGGTCGTCATCCCGATCCACCAGCGCGCGCACGGCCCTCACGACCAGGCCTTCGGCCATCGCCGCCATCCGGAGCAACTGGTCCTTCAGCCCGGCGATCTCTGACTCCAGCGGTGTCACCGGGAGCATTGGGACGCGGCCTCCGGATTTTGGAAACGATGGAATCGACCCGGGATTCCCCTGCACAGCCGGCACCGAGGACCGACCACGAAGCCATGCCCCGGGAACCGGGAGGCCACCCACCACCGATTCCGGCTCAGCCGGCGCGGCGGCCGGTCAGGTACTCCTCGGTTCGCGGATCCCCGGGCCGGGAGAACAGGCGCCCGGTGTCGTCGACCTCGACCAACTCACCGCCGAGGAGGAATGCGGTGAGGTCGGCGATGCGTGCGGCCTGCTGCAGTCGATGGGTGACCATGAGCAGGGTGAGATCCCGGCGCAGATCCCGAAGGAGCTCCTCGATGCCGGCCGAGGCGACGGGATCCAGTCCGCCGGCGGGCTCGTCGAGCAGCAGCACCTGCGGGTCGACCGCCAGGGCCCGGGCGATGCCCAGGCGGCGCTGCAGGCCTTCCGGCAGCCCGGGAGCGATGTCGCCGAGTCGGTCCTTCACCTCGCTCCACACGCATGCCCGTTGAAGGGCCGCCGCGACCCGGTCGTGCAACTCGGTACCGCGGCACCCGGCGAGCCGGGCACCGAAGGCCACGTTGTCGAAGACCGACCGCGGGAGAAGGCCGGGATCACGGGCGACCAACCCCACCCGCCGGCGAAGCCAACCGACGTCCACGCCCGGGTCGCGGATCTCGACCCCGCCCACCCGGCACTCGCCGGAGATCCGCACGCCGTCGACAAGGTCGATCATCCGGTTCAGGCACCGGAGCAGCGTGGACTTGCCGGAACCCGCGGGCCCGATGAGGGCGGTGATCCGCCGCTCCGGGACGGTCAGCGTCACCGACCGCAGCGCCTGGGTGTCCCCGTACCCGACGGACAGGCCACGGACCTCGATCCGGGCGGGTGTCTGGAAACAGGCCTTGGCGTTCACGGCGTCAATCCCGGTCGGGAGGTGTCGGGAGGGTCCGCGATCGCAGCCAACCGCCGAGAGCCCCCGAAATCGCGGACAGCGAGACCAGAAACCCGAGGACCATGGGCAGGGCCCGGCGGGCAACGCCGCCGTCGGTAGAAGGGTCGGACGCCCCGAGGGCCGGATCCAACGCCCCCAGACGCAGGCCGTCCAGACCGGAAGCCTGCCCGATGGTGAGCGCCACCCCGACCAGGAGCAGGAGTGTCCATGCGGCCGAGGCCCGGAGGGCGTTGGGCACCAGCAGATGGAACAGCACCTGGAGGCGGGAGGCGCCCAGGGCGATGGCGGAGGCGCGCCAAGATCGCGGAATCGAACGGAGGGCCTGTTCAGAGGCCGTCACCACCGGCGCCAGGGATACCAGGGCCAGGGAGACCGGAACCCAGGACAGAGCCGGAGGCCCGGCGGCCGCCGAGGCGGCATCGACTCCCTGACGGGCCGAACCCAGGACCGCGGGAACGGAAAGGAGCACCCCTCCGAGCGCCCCGAACACCAGGCCGGGCACCCCCGCCACCCCATGGAACGCCCCCCGCAGCCACCGGGCCCCAGGGCGAGGCGACGATGCCTGTTCAGCCAGGAACACTCCCGACAACACGCCGGCGGGCACCAGAATCAGCAGCAGCGGGAAGGCGCGCGCCGCGATCGCCTGGAGCACCGCCCACCCGCTGGGAAGCCCCCCGAACACCGTCGGTCCCACCGTCCCGCGGATCGGGGGCATCGACGCGCCGGTTGGCCCATCGGGGACACCGGCCAGGGATCGCGACGCCTCCACCACCAGGATCACCGTCACCCACAGCATGGAAAGTCCGATCCCCCAGGCCACCACACCGGCCAGGCGCGGGAGCCAATCATCCCCGTGGGCGATGGACCGGCGCCGGGCCAACGGCGCCGGGGATCGGGGCCTCTCGGGTGTGGAATCCTGATTCATCGGCACGGAAACGATTCCCCATGGTCGACCCGATGCGACCGAATGGAAAGCATCGAGGCATGATCCCCGATCGACACCGCGTGTCCGTTGGGCGCCCGCGAGCCGCCCGAACCGCCATCCAAGGGCGGACTTGGCAGGCCACCGGTGAGGATCCAACCTCCGACACCCGACCTCTGGGCCGTGGGCCGCACACCGGCGACCTCGTCGACCGTCCACGGTGAGGCCTTCCAACCCGACATGAGCCACAAGAGCCCCCGCATCGTCGCCCTGCTGGCCGACCTCCCCGCCGATGGGATCGACGGCCTGCCGCGCCAATACCTCGGGTTCTTCCAGTGCTTCAACCAGGGCCTCTATTTCGAAGCCCACGACGTGCTCGAGGAACTCTGGCTCGCGGAGGGACGGAGCGGAGCCAACCATGCCTTCCACAAGGGGCTCATCCAGTGGGCCGGGGCCTTCGTCCACCTCCAGAAGGGCCGGCTGAAGCCTGCGGTCGCCCTGTTCAACCTCGCCGCGGCCAATCTCGCCAAGTATCCGGCCATCCACTGGCGACTGGACCTCGGGGCAGCGCTGGAGGACATCCGCTGCTGGCGGCAGGCGATCGAATCGTCGGGCTTCCGGGACAATCCGCTCGCCGACCGGCCCCCACCCCGGATCGAGCTCCTGGATCCCTGAAACCGCCCCAGTCCGGCCCGACCCGGGCGAGCGGTCAGGACTTCGGGCGGAGGGATCGCCACGGTTCCTCGCCGCTGACATCCACCAGGAATGGTCCATCCGCCTTGGCGGGCGACAGGATCGCGAGGATCACGGCGTCGGCGGTCGTCGGATTGAAGGTGGCATGCACGATCCCCGCCGGGATGTGGGCAACCTCCCCGGCCTGGAGCATGCGCCGCTCGGTCTCCACCCACTGCTCCACCACGCCCTCGAGGACGTAGATGATCTCCTCCAGCTCCGGGTGCGTGTGAAACGGGTGTCCCTCGCCGGCCGGCAGGACCGCCCGGCACAGCTGGAGATCCTTCGCATCGGTGATCTCAGGCCGGCACAACCAGTAGTTCGTGCGCCCCTTGAAGTCCTCCTTCAGGGCCTCGGCGGTGGTGATGAATCGGCGCGATGGTGCGTTCATGGGCGATCTCGGGTCGGGAAAGAAAAAGCAACGCCACCGAACCTACTCCCAACGCCACCCCGCCGGAAGCCCGAAGCCCAGCGATACCAACTGTGAACCTGTCACCCTGTTGGTCACCCTGTTTGACCACCTCGCCCCCCGATCGGCCTGCCCGGGTCACCCAGCCGCGACCGATCAGGTGGCCAACGGTGAACCTGTCACCTTGTTGGATTGAGGGTGAGACGGGTTCCAGCGGATGGCACCGGTGGGCAACCGACTCCCCGGGTTGCCTGCGATGGAGCCGTGACCCCCAAAGATCCGGGGTTTTTGTTTGCCGGAGCCGGCGGCGGATGATTAGTTGCAATCGGTTTGCAAATCACGGGTTCCAACCATGGGCGCCACGGGTTCACGCTGATCGAATTGCTGGTGGTCATCGCCATCATTGCGATCCTCGCCGGACTTCTCCTGCCCTCGCTCGCCAAGGCTCAATCCAGGGCCCGGGCGACGTCTTGCCTGTCGGGCCTCCACCAACTGGGCTTGGGCATCCAGATGTACGCCGACGACCACGGCGGCTTCTTCCCGGAGACCACCCACGGAACCTCGGCCACCAACCGGTCGTGGATCTTCACCCTGCGCCCCTACGTCGGGAACGTCGACGCGATCCGGGCATGCCCCGCGGACCCGCAGCGGAAAGCCCGGGTGGCCCACTTCGCCTCAAGCTACATCCCCAATGAATACGTCATGGTGGACCTCGTGGGGCCCTTCGGCGGGGTGACTGAATCGTTCCGCCGCCTCGACACGCTGAAGAACCCGACGGACACGGTGACCCTCTTCGAGGTGGCGACGGCCAAGGACCCCAGTCTCTCCAACGACCACACCCACTCCCGGAACTGGGTGCCCGGGGGATGGGACGCGGTCCTCGACGACATCCAGCCTGACCGCCATGGCACCGGGACACCATCGGCCCGCCACGACAGCGGCCGCGCCAACGAACTGATGGCCTGCGGCCATGTCTCGTCCGTCTCGGCCTCGCTGCTCAAGGCGCGGGTCGATCGGGGCGAGAACATCGCCCGGCCGCCGGATTGACCAAGCCACCCCGGAGGCCATCTTCCGGCCGGCTGGGCACCGCCCGCGAATCTGCTGGACGATGGGTGCGGTGGTTTTGCCGGAGCCAAACTCGACCCGATTGACAACCACGACGAACTGACGCGAAACCCCAGCGATCCATGAAGCCTGCGACTCCCACCCCCCTGCCCATCGGCATCCTCGCCCTCAGCGTTGCGACCCTGCTCGCCGGGTGCGGCGGCAAGGACGACCACGCCGGCCATGACCACGCCGGCCATGACCATGGGCACGGCCACAAGCACGAACATCGGCCCCCGCATGGGGGAACCGCCGTGGTGCTCGGACGCGAAGCCTTCCATCTGGAATTGGTCCGCACCGCCGAGACCGGGCTTCTGACTTGCTACGTTCTCGACGGCCACATGGAGTCGTTCATCCGGATCCCGGCCACGAGCCTGGCCCTTGAGACCACGGTCTCCAACCGGACCTCGACGTTGACCCTGCTGCCGGTCGCCAATGCGGCCACCGGCGAGAAGGCCGGCGACACCAGCCAGTTCGAGGCGAAGGCCGACTGGTTGAAGACGACCCCGAATTTCACGGGCCGGATCCCGGCGATCACGGTCCGTGGGGCCACCTTCACCAACGTGACGTTCCGCTTCCCGGAGGGCAACGAGTAGGACCGGGAGTCCAGGGCATCGCACCTCTGCCCGGGGTTCATCGGCCCTGCGCCGGACGGCGAGGCAGTGCCAAGCAATTCCCCGTGACCTCGGGCACGGGTGATGACGGTGGCAGGAGGCGGGTGAAGCCTGGCCCAGACCCGGACCCACCCTCCGTGGCGTGGTCAGGCCTGCTCCAGCAACCGGCGGGTCCGCCACTGCCTCCACGCGAACATCACCGCCAGCTGGGGTCTGAAGAATACCCGGTCGAGCAGCCTCCCGAATCGCCCCCAAGGCGGTTGGTACTCGACCCGGTCGGTCAGCGTGGAGTGGCCCGGACCGTCTTCCCGGAACGCATGGACATGCCTCCACACCGGGTACGGCCCACGGACGGCCACATCCACCAGCCGCGTCGGCGGACACACCTCCTCGAGGCGTACCTCCCAGGCCTGCGGGACGAGCCCCAGGATCCGGACGCGGACCGACACGCAGGCGCCCACACGCCACTCGGCCGGAAGGACCACCTCCACCACCCGCACCCCGGGGGGCTGGATGCGATGCAAGTTGGCCGGATCCTGGTGGAAGTCGAAGAGGGCCTGAACGGGGGCCCGGATTCGGGTCGTCGTCTCGTAGACCAAGGTCATGGTGCAGCCTGCGTCAAAACAGCCCCGGATGCAAAAAGGCCGGGAACCTCATGGGAGGAGGTTCCCGGCCCTCGGAGAGGACGGTCGTCAGACCATCAGGCTACTTGCCTTCCTCGTGGGCGTGCGCCCCGCCGGCGGCCGGCGCGATCGGGTTCTTGGCCAGGTAGTCGTCCACGTCGGTGGTGACCACCAACCGACCCCACATGACCGGCCAGTGCCCGACCCCACATGACCGGCCAGTGCCCGGGGAAGGTGCACACGTACTCGTAGTCGCCGGCCTGGGCGGGCGCGGTCAGCTTGAGGGTGGCCCGGCCGCCGGACTCGATCAGGCGGGTGGCCCCCACCACGGCCGGAAGCGCGGGCACGTAGGCACGCCCATCGCGGTCGAGCGCCCCCGGCTGCATCGTGTCGGCGGCGGCACCGACGGCCTCGCGGGCGCCGGGCTTCACCACCACCAGGTTGTGGGGCATGAAGTCGTCGTTCTCGAGGACGATCTCGAAGGGCTTGCCCGCCTCGACGACCAGGCGCGGCACGTCATAGCGCATCTGCTCGCGCACCGTCCGGATCACAAACACCGAGACCCGCAGTTGCTTGAGCTGGGCCCGCAGGGCCGAGGCCGCCGTCCCGGGCATCATACCGGCGAGGTCCGAGGCCGTCTGCAGCGCGTCCACGTAGCCGATGTCGGTGCGCGAATCGGTCGGGACGGCCGATGCCCAGCGGACCAGCGCCGTCGCCGCCGAGCCGGCAGCCTGGGCATTCCAGGCGGTGCGAGGCAGCTGGCGCAGACCCTGGGCCGCCGCCGGCACGCTGTCGCCCTTGGCGATGAGCTGGGCGAAGAGGTTGAACACCTCGTCGGGCTTCTCGTTCATGCTGAGCAGGGCCCGCATGGCCGCACGGCGCAGGCCACCCGAGGCGTCCACCGAGACGGGCAGACGCACGTTGCGGGCCGGCGCCGGCACGCCCTTCTGCGAGGCGACCTCCTGGCGGCCCGCGTCGAGCAGGGTCAGATGGAACCCGTTGAGCCGCTGGCCGAGGTCACCCTCGGTGCGGTTCCACACCGAGACGGCATCCACCGGCTGCTCGGAGCCGAGATCGACCTCCCACCAAGGATTCCGGTCGTTCTCCACGGAGTGGGTCTGGGAGCCCGAGGCGAACGAGCCGTCGGTGTTGCCGTCGATGGCCCGGGCGGCGTCGCCCGAGTTGGCGGTCGTGGACTGCGTGGCCTTGCCGCGGCGGGCGACATTCTGTCCGCCAGCCCAGACCTCCACCTCGGCGAGGGTCAGGGTGCCGCGCCGGGGCAGCTCGATGCGCACAAAGCGCGCTCCACCCTTCTTGGAGGCATCGGCCACCAGCGGGGATTCGCCCGAGACCACCGGGCGGACCAGGCCGTAGGCCTTGGCACGGAAGTCGGGATCGCTCACCAGCGGGATGGCGGCCAAGAGGTCCGCCAGCGTGGCCGGCTTGGCCGAGGCGGTCTGCCAGAGGCCGTCGAAGGAACCGTCCACGACGGCCAATGACGCCCAGGCGGCGGCGCGGGTGGTGGCGTGGGCGCTCTGCGTTCCCAGGCGGACCAACCGGTCGCGCATCGGCTTGAGTTCCTGGGTCGGCTGGCCGGGCAGCAGGCGGGCCAGGCTGGACAGGGCGTCCTCGGCCTTGGACTCGGGCTTCTCGAGCAGGCTCACCAGCAGCGCCGGGCGGGAAACCTTGCGCAGGCCCGCCAGGTCGTTCAGGGCGATGCCGCGCTCGGCGTCGGGCACACCGGCCCGGCCGAGCAGGTCGGCCAGCACCGGCTCGACGCGCGGAAGCTTGAGGATCTCGGCCGTGCTCAGGGACTTGAGCAGGTACTGAAGACCGGCCGGGTTCTTCTCGGCGATCGGGCGTCCTTCGGCGACGGCCTTGCGCCACTGGGGCTCGAGCTGCCGCAGCGTCTCCTTGAGGGTGTACTCGAGGTAATAGTCGAGCGGACGCTTCAGGATGGCCAGGGCCACCTCGGCGGCATCGGCGGAGCGGAAGAAGCTCGCGCCACGGACGGCTTCGAGGCGGACCCGCGGATTTTCGTCATCGGCCAGCTTGGCGAAGAGCCCCAGGGCACCCGGCACCCGGTCACGCCAGTAGCACAGCACGCGGCCGGCGGCGGCACGGGCGTTGGCGTCCGGCGAGTTGAGCATCCGGTTCAGGCGCTCGGCGTCCACGACGTTGTGCCACTGGTGCACCCAGAGGGCCTCCATCAGGTGGTGCTCATAGTCCGGATCCTTGGCATCGAGGCCGGCGGCCCACTGCCGGACGGCGGCGACGACCTTGGCGGTGTCACGCTTGCCCAGCTCGATCTTGGCCAGCTCCCGGGTCTGGTTCTCGGGCTCCTTGAGCAGCTCGAGCAGCGCCGGGATCGACTGGCCCTCGATCTTCACGGGCTTCATGAGCGGCCGCCCCTTGTAGGTGATGCGGTAGACGCGGCCGTATTGGTGGCCACGGTTCGGATCCCGCAGGTGGTGCTGCATGTGGCCGATGATCGACTGGTGCCAGTCGGCGAAGTAGATCGCCCCATCCGGGCCCATGCTCACGCAGATCGGCCGGAAGTTCGGGTCGGTCGAGGAGATGAGGTTCTCCTGGGTCTCACCCTTCAGGCCGGACCCATCCTGGCTGACCTTCACGCGGAAGATGCCCTGGAAGGAGATGACGTTGAGGTTCAGGAAGTTGCCCTGGAACTCCTCCGGGAAATGGCGGCTGGTCAGGAATCCAGTGCCCGGGCAGGGACGCGACGGACGGTTCCAGAACTCCTTCATGCCGGAGTGCTTGTTGGGATAGTCGATGCGGCCGCTGAAGGCCGGGCCGAAGTAGTTCGCGTTGCCGGTGGCGTCGGTGATGATGTCGTTGCCCCAGCCGTCGAAGACGCGGCCGTGCGGGTTGGCGAAGCCGTAGGCCACATAGGTCTCGAACTGGTGGGTGCGCGGCTCGAAGCGGTAGATCGCGCCATCGTTGTTGCGCAGCGCGCCGTCGCCGGTCTCGACCTGGGTGCGGTGGAACACGCCGTCGCTCAGGTAGATGGCGCCACCCGGGTCGAGGCAGATGGCGTTGGCCGTGTGGTGGGAGTCCGCCGAATCAAGGCCCATGAGGATGCGCTCCTTGGTGTCGGCCTTGCTGTCGCCGTTGGTGTCGCGGATCCACCAGAGGTCCGGGGCCTGCATCAGCAGCACGCCGTCCTTGTAGAACTGGAAGCCGGTCGGGCAATTCAGATCGTCCATGAACACCGTCTCCTTGTCGGCCTTGCCGTCGCCGTTGGTGTCCTCGTAGATCAGGAGCTTGTCGCCGACCTTGCTGGTCGGGGTGCGCTCCGGGTAGTTGGGCCAGACGGCCACCCAGAGGCGACCGCGCGTGTCCCAGGCCATCTGCACGGGATTCACCAGGTTCGGGAAGCGCTTCTCGTCGGCGAAGAGGTTCACGGCCATGCCGGAGTGGACGGTCATCTTGGCGATGGCCTCCTCGCCACCCAGGTAGACGGGGCTCCCGTCGGCGTTGGGTCCCGGCTTGTTCGAATCGACCCGGGTGATCGCCGGCAGGTTGGAATCATCCACCTTGAGGTCGCCATCCCGGGCGACGGCCCAGACCCGCAGGTCCCGGTTGGACGTCAGCACGTCACGCTGAGACATCTCCTCCTGCATGACCTTGTAGTTGGAGATGTAGGGGGCCGGGGCGTTCCGGTCGCTGATGAACCCGCCCTTGCCCGCCTGGTAGGCCAGCGCGGAGCGGCCGCCATAGACGTTGTAGCCGTCGACCGTGCGGTAGCGCTGGTGCCACTGCCAGTTCTTCTCGTTGACCGCCCGGCGAAGCTTCTCCATGTCGCCCGTGGGCACCTTGCCGCCGATCAGCCCGCTGAAGATCACCGGGGCCAGGGCCTTGTCGCCCTCCTCGTTCAGCAGGAAGCCGTTGATCGTGAGCGGGCGGCCCTTGGCCGTCGCGGCGGTCATCAGGCGCAGGGACGGCTCGAAGAGGTCGGCATGGGGGATGCCGTTGTCGCGGGCCACCTCGGCGATGGCGGCCGCGTAGAGCCGGAGGTTGGCGTTGTTGACCGAGCGATCCGGGTAGTTGGCGTCCGGATGCCGCTCGTTGGCCGCCGGCGAGATCAGCGCCACCCTTGGCGACCCCTTGCCCGAATAGTTGCCCGACCGCACATGCTTGACCCAGGCGTCGAGATCGGCCTTGAACTTGGGCAGTCCCTCGGCGCCCCGAAACGACTCGTTGTACCCGAAGAAGGCCAGGATCACGTCGGCCTTCACGCGGCCGAGCCAGTCGTCTGGGGAGCCGAAGTTCTCCGAGCGGTGGCGGTTGGCCACCTCGTCGCCCGCCGCCGCCAGGTTGCGGAACACCAACCGGTGGTCCGGGAAGCGGTCGTGGACGAGGGTTTCGAAGTAGCCGGTGTGCTGCATCCGGTCGGCGATGGCCCCGCCCACGATCGCCACGTGGTCGCCGGGTTGGAGTTGCAGCAGGGATTGGGCGCCGACCGCGAGGGTCAGCGCCAGCGAGGAAAGGACCAGTCGAATGGATCTCATAGGCTTGATGGCCGCAGCGGCCCCGCTGGTCCGTTCCGTCGGAACCACGGGCACTGCGCGCTCGGTGGATTCCCGAGAATTGCCACGGGCTGACCGCCACAGCGACCAAAAATTCACCCGAATCCCCTGTTCGCCGTCCGGAAGGGGCGGAAGGCGACGGAAACATGGCCCTTTGGTGACGCTTTCGGGCACACCGACAAAACACTTTCTCGGCGTCGGCGAGTCTGGAAGGTTGGCTGCGTTCCTGATGAAAACACCCATCCTTCCCTCACGCTGGGGAATCGCGGCCGCCTGCCTGGCGGCCCTGCCCCAACTCGCCCAGGCCTCCGACTACGCCAACTCGGTGGTTTCCGCCGGTCCGGCGGCCTACTACCGCCTCGGCGACAGCACCGCTCGCGGCACCAACCACCTCAACTCGGGGCTCGCCGCCGGCGTGGTTGCCGCGCAGAACCTCGGCCGGGTGCACACCATGCCCGGCGCCATCGCCGGCGACTCCGGCCGTGCCGCCTTTTTCGACTTCACCTCCCGCACGGAGATCCCGTGGAACGCGGCCGTGAACCCCAAGAACGACAAGCCGTTCACCATCGAAGCGTGGTTCTACCCGACCAGCGACCAGACGGCCAACGGCCAATGCCCCATCAACAACCGGTTCGCCTACTCCGGGGTGGACCGCCAGGGCTGGGTGTTCTTCCAGCGCAAGCCCGACGCGAGCTACGCGGGCAGCGAGGGCGTGGGCTGGAACTTCCGCATGTTCCGCGGTGCCGGCAGCAGCTCGGGTCTGGATGTCCTGAGCGGGGTGCCGTACCTCATCGGCAAGTGGACCCACGTGGTGGTGGTCTATGATCCCAAGAACGTGGTGGACGCGACGGTGACCATGTACATCGACGGCAAGGAGGCCGTGACCAAGGCGTGGACCGGCGGCAGCGACGGCACCCAGCCGGGCTACGTGGCCAACAGCAACGATCACGACCCGTCGGTGGCCGTCTTCCGGCAACTACAACAACACGGCCGGCACCAGCCTCAATCCGTACTTCGGCGGCGTGGACGAGTTCGCGTTCTACCCGGCGAAACTGAGCGCCGACAAGATCCTCGCCCACTACCAGAATGCCACCAACGCCAACCGGACAGTCTCCTACTCGAGCCTGGTGAAGGCCGACCAACCGTCGGTGTACCTGACCTTGGACGAGGAGGCCCCGGGAGCGGACATCGCCGTGAACTACGGTGAGGACCGGGCAGCCGGCCACGGCACCCACACGGCCGAGGTGCGTCATCCGGCGCCCGGCGCGATCGCCGCCGGCGGCACGGACGGGTCGGTCGCCTACCACAACCGCAACGGCAACTCCACGACCACGATCCCGTGGACCGCGCGGAACAACCCCGGGGCCGACAAGCCCCTGTCGGTGGAGTTCTGGGTGCGCCCGATGAAGGACCAGCAGGGCGGGCAATGCCCGGCCAACAACCGCTTCGTCGGCGGCACGGGCCGGACCGGTTGGGTGATCTTCCAGCGTAATCCCAACACCTCCTACCCCGCCTCCGAGGGGCATGGGTGGAATTTCCGCATGTTCCGGGGGGCTGGCGGCAGCGGCTCGGACGTCAACACCGAGACCGACTACCGCATCGGGGAGTGGCAGCACCTGGCCTTCACCTGGCAGCCGGTCACCGACAACGGCGACCCGGGTGGCAACGGCAACAGCCAGTGGGAAGGCATCCTGACGGCCTACGTCAACGGCGTCGCCGTGAAGACCAACAGCTCGGCGCTCTATGCGGCCAACCTCGAGACACCGGAGGACGCCAGCGTGGCGGCCGACCTGGGCATCGGGGCCTACAACGCCAAGTCCGGCCTGGGCAACAACCCCTTCGAGGGCAATCTCGACGAGTTCGCCATCTACGGCGACTACCTGCTGACCCCGGAGCAGGTCCTCGCCCACTACCAGGCGGGCACCAACGCCCACCCGGCCGTGCCCTACGAGAACCTCGTGCTCACCGCGCCCTTCACCGGGCCCGAGCGCAAAGGCCCGGCGACCTACCTGCGCTTCAACGAAGGGGCGGTCTCCCCGCTGGCCAATGCCGGCAGCCTCGCCGCCTCCGCCGCCGGCCACGGCGTCCTGTCTGGCACCTCGGCGACCGGACCGCGTCCGCCGGCCTTCAAGGGCTTCGAGGCCGGAAACGCCGCGCTCGACCTGTCCGCCAACAAGGCCTTCGGGGCCCTGGACGACCTCGGCGGGCTCAAGCTCTCCGACCGTGCCACCTTCAGCGCCTGGATCCAACCCGGCCAACTGGCAGCCGAGACTTCGCCGGCCCGCATCGTCGCGCGCGGCCCGGAGACGGCCAGCTCGTTCCTGGCCCAGATCTTCGGCCAGTCCAAGGAGATCCTCGCCGTGAACACGAACACCACGGAGGTCTCCCTGCGGATCGAGTCGGTCAACGGCGCCCTGAACTATTCGTTCGGCTCGACCCAGACGTCGGGCGCGCCGGAACCCTTGGTGGAGCGGGCGCTGGCCCCGGTTCCCGCCGCCGACCTCACGGCCGGCCAGTGGGTCCAGCTCACCGGCGTCTATGACGGCACCCATTGGCGCCTGTACCGCAACGGCACCGAGATCGCCTCGGCGGCCGGCGCCGGCAAGGCCCTCGCGGTCAACGGGGCGGACTGGGCCATCGGCTCCACCGGCAACGGCTGGGACGGCGCGTTCACCGGAGCCATCGACGAGGTGGCGGTTTACCCCAAGGCCCTTTCGGCCGCGCAGGTGCAGGGGCAGTACGCCATCGCCATCGCCGGCGGTTCCGCCGAGCCCGCCAAGGTGTCCATCACCCTGAACGGTGCCGACGCGGTGCTGACCTGGTCGGGTGGCAACCTGCAAGAGGCCGGCAGCCTGGCCGGTCCCTTCACCCCGGTCGCCGGGGCGGTCTCCCCGCTGAAGGTGGCCCCGACCGCGGCGGCCCGGTTCTACCGGGTCCGCTGAGGCGGGCTCGGTTCGCACAGCCCGGGCCCAACCCGGGTGCGGACCCCACGGTACAGACCCTTCGAGAGGCCGGTTGCCGCCAAGGAAACCGGCCTTTTTCGCGTCCAGGCCCGGCCTTGGCCGGGCCGTCCTCCCCGGGGATGGGCTGGTCCGGCCCGCCTCCCCGAGACCGGGCCATTGACAGTGGGCCTGCGATGGATCTACCAACTCGAATTCACCCCTCAAAACGGTTCAAGCAACCCTTGTCCCATCATGTCCAAGAAACGACTTCTCTCCTCGTTCCTGGCCGCGACGGCACTCAGCCTCGTGCCAACGAACGCCATCGCCGCCACCGTCTCTGCCTTCACCGGGGGCGACCCCGGGGAGGGTCTCGACCTCCAGGGCAACTTCACCTATGCCTTCAACATCGGCACCCCGGGCGCGGCCGGGAAGGTGGGCGATGCGGACTTCGGGGCCGATGACGCCCTCGGCGTGTCGGTCGATGCGCAGAACGAAATCGGCGGCTGGGCGGCCATGAACCTCGGTGCCACCGACAACGACAAGCGCCTGGGGTTCGTCCTGAACTCCATCCGCTGGTCCGGCGCCCCCAACGTGGTGACGCTCAAGCTCAAGGTCGAGAAGGGGGTCGAGTACAAGCTGCAACTGCTCTTCGCCGAGTGGTGCTGCCCCGGTCGCGGCTTCAACGTGGTCATCGACGGAAAGACCGAGGTGACCAACTTCCGCCCCGGACTCATCCAGGCCGGCGACGGCGACTTCATGGAGCGGCGGGCGGCCAACGGTGCGGCCGTGACCCACCAGTTCACCGCCCAGGGCGAAACGCTGACCATCGTGCTCGACGGGCCAGCCGCCGACGATCCCGAGATCAGCGACCGCAACGCCATCGTCAACGGCCTGACCCTGGAGCGCCTGTCGCCGGTCACCGACACCGACAACGACGGCCTGCGGGACGACTGGGAGAAGAAGTTCTTCAACAACCTCGACGCCACTCCCACGGGCGACGGGGATGCCGACGGCGTGGCCAACCTGCAGGAGCAGACCCTCGGCACCGACCCCACGAAGGCCGACACCGACGGAGACACCCTCACGGACGGCGACGAGGTCAGGACCCTCAAGACCGATCCCAACAAGCGGGACACCGACGGTGACGGCATCGCCGACGGCACGGAGGTCAACACCCTGAAGACCGACCCGACGAAGACCGACTCGGATGGCGACGGCACCATCGACCCGCGGGAACTGTCGCTTGGAACGGACCCGGCGGACAAGAACAGCAAGCCCCTGCTGACCAGCATCGGGGTCGTCACCGGGGGTGACCCCGGCGAGGGCCTCGACCTGGACGGCGATTTCCCCTACGCCCTGGCCTTCGCCGGGGGCGACGGCGCCAACGTCAAGGTGCGGGACGCCAACTTCCAGCCGGTGACCGAGTCGGAAGTCCCGGGGGCAACCCTCATCGCCGCCAACACGATCGCCAACTGGTACAGGGTCAACTACGGCGACACCGAGAACGACGTCAATCTCGCCGCGGCCACCTCCGGCATCCGATGGAGTGCCTGGAGCAGCGCCACGCTGCCTGACGTGACCCTCACCCTGGAGAACCTCGAGGTGGGCGCACAGTACCAGATCCAGATGCTCTTCGGCGAGGACTGCTGCGACCGCGGCTTCGACGTCTTCCAGGACGGGAGCCTGATCGTGAAGGACTTCAACCCGGGGAAGATCCACGGCGGCAGCGGGAACCGGAAGCAGGAGGCGCTCATCACCCGCATCCATTTCGCACGGGACTCCAAGCTGACCCTGCGGCTCGACGGCCGCACGGCCACCACCGCCTTCGGAGACCGAAACCCGATCTTCAACGCGATGACCCTCGAGAAGGTCGCGCCGAAGACCGACACCGACAACGACGGCCTCCCCGACGGCTGGGAGAAGCTCTATTTCGGCAACACCGCCCAGGCCGCCACGGCCGACACGGACAAGGACGGCCTGACCCAAGCGCAGGAATACGCCGCCGGCACCGATCCGAACGTGGCCGACACCGACCGGGATGGCCTCAACGACTCCGAGGAGGTCAAGTCGGGCACCAGCCCTCTGGCGGCGGACACCGACGGGGACGGGCTCAAGGACAGCGACGAGGCCAAGGTCCACAAGACGGACCCGACCAAGTTCGACACCGACGCCGACGGGCTTTCCGACGGCGCCGAGGTGCTGACCCACAAGACCAACCCGAACCAGGCCGACACCGACGGGGACGGAAGCTCCGACGGCAAGGAAGTCTCCTCGGGCTCGGACCCGCTGAAGTCGGAGAAGCCGACCGAGGTGCGCAACGTGGTGGTGGCCGGCTTCACCGGGGGCGACCCGGGCGAGGGTCTCGACCTCCAGGGCAAGTTCGTCTATGCGGTCAACGTCAGCTCGGCCGGGGCCGCCGGCAAGGCGGGCGACGCCAACTTCACCGCCGACACGGTGGCCGGTGTCAAGGTGATCGCCGCCAACAACATCCCGAGCTGGAGCACGCCCGAGTACGGCGACAGCGAGGCCGACAACGTGATCGAGAAGGTCACCCAGTCGATCCGGTTCGCCCCTCAGTGGCGGGTCGAACTGGCCAACCTCGTGCCGGGCAGCGTGTACAAGCTGCAGATGCTCTTCTATGAGCAGTGCTGCGCCGGACGCGGCTTCAACATCTCCGTCGACGGCGTGCCGATCACCGAGGCGTTCCTGCCGGCCGAGATCCAGGGCGGGGTCAACCCGGGCAACACCGGGGCGATGGTCGGCGCCGAGATCACCACCTACCGCGACAAGATGGTCATCGTCGGCGACGGTCCCGCCGGCCAGACCGCCGCCCCCGACCGCATCACCGACACCAACGCCATCCTCGATGGCTTCACCCTCGAGGTGATCAAGGAGGGCACCCCGGCCACGCCGCCTGCGGTGAGGGTCGAGCGCAGCGCCAGCGTTCTCACGGTGACCTTCGAGGGCACGCTGCAGTCGGCCGCCAGCATGGGCGGTCCGTTCATCGATGTGACGGGCACCAGCCCGCTCAGCATCACCCCGAGCGACTCGCAGCGGTTCTTCCGCGCGGTGCGCAAGTAGGGACGTCCCCGGAAGGGGCTTGCACGGCGGGGGGAGGGTTCAACCTTCCTCCCGCCGTTTCGTTGGTGGGGGAAGCCTGTTCTGAAGGATCGGACCGGCCAGACGATCTCAGGACCGTCGGTGCCGACGGGATCAGGTCCGGGGGACCTCCGCACCGCCGGTCCCCGGGAATCGACGAGTGAACCAAGCGTCCTGGCGGCGCGCCCGTCGCAGGAGGTCCGGGAGGATGCGCCGCCAGTGCCGGGCCAGCCATCGGGGATGCTCGAGGCTCTCGAGCGCGTATTTCCCGGTGGCCGCGGCGAGGTCGAGGTCGGCAACCAGGACGGCCTCGCTCCGATGGTCGGCCAACCGCAGCACCCGTCCGTCGGGACGGACGATCTTGGAATCGCCGGCGGACCATCGGCCGCCACCCTGCGGGCCGACCGAATTGGCGAAGACGTAGAAGACGGCATTCTCGAAGGCGCGGACGGCGATGCCGTCACGTCCGCCGCGCTTTCGCCGCGAAACGGCCAGCGGATCCATGCCGGCGTTCGGATGGAAGAGAATCCTGGCACCCGCCATCACCGGGACGCGGGCCAGCTCGGGATAGCGGCGTTCATGGCAGATGAAGGCGCCGGCCGGAACCCCGTCGAGGTCGAATCGCGAGATGCCCTCGCCCGGCGTGAACCACCGGTGGTCGGAGGGCGTGAGCTGGCACTTGGCATAGGCGTGGACCAGGCGTCCGGTGCGGTCGAAGACCAGCAGGGCGTTGTGGAGCCGCCGCCCCCGGAAGATCGGGGAGCCTACCAGGAGGTTCACGCGAAGGCGGGACGCCAGGCGGGAAAGCCCCTGCAGGGCCGGGTCCAAGACCGCGGGGGTCAGGGTCCCGAAGTCGAACGCATACCCGGTGGTGGCGCATTCCGGGAACAGGATCGCTTGGGCGCCCCGTCGGGCGGCCCGGATCGCGGCCTGTTCGATGTTGGCGAGATTGGCTCCGATGGAACCGGCGAAGACCATCTGCACGGCGGCGACGCGCAAGGCGGACGGCCCCGCGGGCCTCGGGGCTTCTTCGTGGGGGGGCGGCGGGTTGGGCATGGGTTCGTGCGACGTCGTTGGATGGTCATCCCGATCGGCGCCGGAAGCGCAACACCGGGTTGCTCCACACCGGGACCTCCTGCTCGGGTGCGGCGGTTCTTCCGGACGGCGATCAACGTGGGCGGAACGGCGTGGTCTGCGGCCATTCGGCCGGCGCGTCGAAGGCCAGGTCGGGACCGGGCGTGGACCGACCGTCAGCGAGGATTCGACCCATCCGCCGGGTCATCCGTCGCGCCACCGCCCCCTCGGCGGCGATCCGGTTGGTGCGCTCGGCAGGATCCGACCCGAGGTGGTACAACTGGAGCGCGGGCAATCGCGCCGCCTCCCTGCTGCCGGGCTTGGGATCGCTCCACCCGCCGCTGTCCGGCGTGAAGAGGAGCTTCCACGGCCCCTCGCGCAATGCGAACAAACCTTGGCTCGAGTGGTGCACCAGGGATCGGCGCCCGGACCCTGCCCGGTCCCCACGCCGCAGTTGGGCGAGGAACCCGACGCTGTCCGCCCCTGCCCCGGCCGGAAGGCGTCGGCCCAGGACCTCGGCGAGGGTCGCCATCAGGTCGAGTTGGCCGATCACCCGCGAACAGGTCGAACCCGCGGGCACCTCGGCGGGCCAGCGCACCAGGAATGGAACTCGATGCCCGCCCTCGAAGAGATCGGCCTTGTGGCCGCGGAATCCCGCGCTGGGGTCATGGCCGAAGCGGCGAAGTTCCCCGAGGTTGGCCGCCGGGGAACATCCGTTGTCGGCCGTGAAGACCACGAGCGTGTCGCGCGCGATGCCGTGCCGGTCGAGGGCCTCGAGCACGTCCGCCACCGTGGCGTCCACCTGGGCGACAAAGTCACCGTATGGGTTGGCGCCGCTCCGGCCGATGAACTCGGGCGTGGGAACCGTCGGCGTGTGCGGAGAGGCCAGCGCGAGGTACAGGAAGAACGGAGTGCCGTCGACAGCACGGGCCCGGGCCCGCGAATCGATCCATTCCAGCGCCTCCCGGCGGAACCGGGGGTGGACCTCCTCATGCCTGAAATCGGGGCCGATCAGGCCGGTGCGCCACATCTTTGGTGATGGGCTGGCTTCTATCCGGCCGACCGGCACCGGGGTCGCGCGGTCCTGGTCGAGGTACACGAACGGCGGCATGTCGAGGGACGCGCTGATGCCGAAGTAACGACCGAATCCATGGGCCAGAGGTCCACCTGCGAAGGGCCTGGAAAAATCGACCGCATCCACCGCCGTGCCCGTGCGCTCCCAGTCGAGTCCCAGATGCCATTTGCCGACCATGCCGGTGGCGTAGCCCTGGTCCCGAAGGAACCCGGCCAGGGTCAGGCGACCGGGCTCGAGCAACGCCGGGTCATACCCGTGGAGGACGCCGGACTTGAGCCGGCCGCGCCAGGAATAACGACCGGTCAACAACGTGTAGCGACTGGGGGTGCACACCCCGGAGGCGGAGTGGGCGTCCGTGAACCTGCGTCCTTCCCGGGCAATCCGGTCGATGCCCGGGGTCTTCCAGGCACTCCTGGGATTGAGGCATGACACATCGCCGACGCCCAGGTCGTCGGCGAGGATGACAATCACGTTGGGCCGCACCTTCGCCGGACCTTCGGCCCGGGTGATGATGACCGCCGACAGCATGAGGCCGACCGAGCCCAACAGGCCTCCGACGCGCTGAAACAACCAGACCCGCGGATTCAGGGAGAGCAACTTCATGGATTGCCGGGCACCGTGCCCGAGCACCCGGACCTTGGCCAGCCCTGCAAACCGGCGTTGAGATGTTTTTGCAAACGACTTGCGTTTTCGTGTCCGTGAATTGACTTTCACGCACCGTGTTCCATCCGTAATCTCCAGCGCTCACGACACGTCCACCATGCGATCCTTCGCATCCATCGCACTCAATGCGTTCATGGAATTGGTCAGGCAGCCGATCTTCCTGCTGCTCATGACCTCGTCGGCCGGTTTTTGCGTGTTCATCGCGGCGGTTCCCTACTTCGGATTCGGAGAAGACCCCAAGCTGGTGAAGGACATGTCGCTGGCCCTGATGCTCTTGTCCGGGCTCTTCGGGGCGGTCCTGTGCGCATCTTCCAGCGTGGCCCAGGAGATCCGCTCGGGAACGGCGCTCACGGTGCTCTCCAAGCCGGTGGGCCGATGGACCTTCCTGGCGGGCAAATACGTGGGCCTGTCGGCGTCGCTGGCGCTGATGACCTATGCGAACATCGTCGCGGCGTTGCTCGCCGGCCGGATGGCCTTCGACGCCTACGGCGACACCGACGTGAAGTCGCTGCTGATCTATGGCGGAGCCGGCGTCCTGGCCTACGCGGTGGCCGGGTTCTTCAACTTCTTCCTGCGCCGGGGCTTCGTGTCCGACGCGGTGTTCGCCTTCATCCTCTTCACCACGCTGGCGGTGCTGGGCATCCACTTCTTCATCCAGGACGAACGGGCCTTTGGAGAGATGGCCAATGTCGACTGGCGCATGGTGCCCGCGGCGGTGCTGATCCTCTTCGCCCTGCTCATCCTGGCGGCAGTGGCGCTGGCCTGTTCCACCCGCCTCGACACCGTCCCCACGCTGGCCGTGTGCTCAGGACTGTTCATCGCGGGCCTGATGGGAGACTACCTGTTCAAGGCCGCCGCCGATGCCGGGAGCCTCTGGGCCAAGACCGCCTACGCCCTGATCCCCAACTGGCAGCAGTTCTGGCTCGCCGATGCCCTCGAGGACAAGAAGAGCATCCCCTGGACTTATGTCGGCCGTGCCGCCCTGTACATGGTGTCCTGCATCGCCGCGGCCCTGTCCGCCGGGGTCTGGCTCTTCGAGGACCGTGAACTGAGCTGATCCCTCCCTTTTCCACCCGCCCGACCGCCCATGGAACGACACTCCCTCAAGACCGGAACCCTCAACTGGATCGCCCTGCTCGGGTTGGCCATCGGCCTCGAGGTGGTCTCGAAGATGGCCGACTCGGCCACGGCCGAACTCGGTGCCGCCTTCACCCTCGTCGGCCTGGTCACCGCCCTGGTGGCCTGGTTCCAGATGCGCCTGGAGGCCTCCGAGGAGACCGAGCGCATCGAGATGGAGGAGTTGGCGCGCTCGCGCAGCAAGGCCGCCCTGTTCGACTCGACTGCCGACGAGGCCTTCCCTGCCCGCAAGGCGCGGTTGCTCTTCGAGAAGTGGTTCGTGCCGGGGCTCACGCTGGTCCTCTTCCTGATGCAGGCCGGCGGTGTCGCCTACTTCTACCGGGACCTCAAGGCCACGGTCGCCTCCGCCTCGGCCCCGTCGACGTTGGGCATGGCGATGTTTGCCGGCCTGAGCCTCGTGGCCTTCCTTTTGGGCAAGTACGCCTGCCGCCTGGCGCAACTCGAGGGCATCCGGCTTCTCCGCCCCGGTGGGTCGGCCCTGATGCTGGGCTCCCTTCTGGCCTTCCTGGCGACGGCGAGCGAGGCGTTGCAATGGTTCGGATTCCCCCGGTATGACCGTCAGATCGCCTGGGTCCTGACCGCACTGCTGGCGGTGGTGTCCATCGAGACGCTCCTGGCGCTGGTTTTCGAGGCGTACCGGCCACGGGTGCAAGGCAAGGAGGTCCGCCTCATCTACGAGAGCCGTCTGGTGGGACTCCTCGGCCAACCGACCGGCCTCTTTGCCACCGCGGCGCAGGCCCTCGACTACCAGTTCGGTTTCCGGGTCAGCGAGAGCTGGTTCTACCGGTTCCTGGAAGAGAAGTTCACCCGCTTCGTGCTGATCTGGATCGGCATCCTGGCCGCCAGCGACTGCGTCGTGTTCATCGACGCCGGCGAGCAGGGTCTGCGGGAGCGCTTCGGGCGACCGGTCGGCAGCGTGCTGAATCCGGGAATCGCCTTCAAGTTCCCGCGGCCGATCGACCTGATCCACCGGCACCCGGTCTCCGAGGTGCAGAGCTTCAACGTGGGCTTCTCGTGGCATCGCGTGAGCAGAACGTCGCCACCAACGCGACAGAAGGCGAGCAGATCGTGCCGGTGAACCTGCTGACCGTCAGCATCCCGGTGCAGTACCTGATCCGGGACCTGCGGGCATGGGCCTACCAACACGGGGAGCCCAGACTCCTCCTCGAGCGGCTGGCCAACCGGGAGGTCGTCCGCTACATGGCCAGCGTGGACATCGAGACCATCATGTCCGACGGCCGGCAACAGGCGGCTCGGGATCTCCGCTCCACCATCCAGGCCGCCGCCGACAAGGTCGGTCTGGGGGCGGAGATCATCTACGTGGGCCTTCAGGACATCCACCCGCCGATCGGCACCAAGGAACTCAAGGTCGCCGAGGCCTACGAGAAGGTCATCGGGGCCGAGCAGGAGAAGGAGGCCCGCATCCTAGAGGCCGACGCCTACGCCCTCGAGACGGTCCCAACCGCCAAGGCCGCCGCCGAGAAGACCCTCAACGACTCCCGCAGCGTGTCGGCCCAGAAGGTCGCCGAGGCCTCGGGCCGGGCCACGCAGTTCGCCTCGCAGTTGCAGGCCTTCCGCACGGCCCCGGGCGTCTTCACCGCCCGGAACCATCTCGAGACCTTCGCCCGCGCCTCGGCCGGGTCCCGCAAGATCGTCATCCTGCCGACCAACACCCAGGACGTCCTGCTCTTCAACCTCGAGGACAAGATCCGACAGGACCTGCTCGACGTGACCATCGAACCGGTCAAGAAGGACGAGCCGAAGAAGTGACAGGCCCCCCGAGACCCGAATCCCCACCCTTCCCACCTTCCCCCATTCCCCTGTTTCGAAGATGAAGCCCCGTACCCCCACCCTGATCATCGGAGGATTGCTGCTGGCGATCTTCCTCTTCCTCTTGTTCGCCTTCCAGGTGCGCACCACCGAGGTGGCCGTCGTCACCACCTTCGGCAGCATCAGCGGCGCGCCGAAGACCGAGCCCGGGCTCTACCTCCGCCTGCCGTACCCGATCCAGAACGTCTACAAGTTCGACCGGCGCCTGCAGAACTTCGAGCGCAAGTACGAGCAAACCCTCACGCGCGACAAGAAGTCGCCCATCCTCTCGGTGTTCGTCGGCTGGCGGATCGCCGATGCCGAACTGTTTCTCAAGCGGTTCAGCGGCGACATCCTGCGTGCCGAGGCCAGCCTCGAGAGCGTCGTTCGAAACATCCAGAACTCGGTCATCGGCCGCCACGATTTCTCCGAGTTGATCGCTCCCGATCCCAGCCAGGTGAAGTTCGAGCAGATCGAGAAGGAAATGAAGGACGCGATGGCCGTCACCGCCCTCAAGGAATACGGCATCGCCATCGAGATCGTCGGCATCAAGCAGCTCGGCCTTCCGGAATCCCAGACCGCCAAGGTCTTCGAGCGGATGAAGGCCGAGCGGGAGCGCCTCAGCAAGAAGTTCATCGCCGAGGGTACCGCCGAGGCGATGCGCATCCGCTCCGAGGCCGAGTTGCAGCGCGACACGACCCTCGCCGAGGCCCGGCGCAAGGCGCTGGTGCTCCGGGGTGAGGCCGAGGCCAAGGCCACCGAGTTCTACAAGGTGCTCAACCAGGACGAGTCCCTCGCGCGCTTCCTCATTTCCCTGAACAGCCTCGAGGCCAGCCTCAAGGACCGAGCCACGCTGATCCTCGACGAGAAGACGGCCCCGCTGAACCTCCTGCGGGGCGACGCCGCGGCCACCTCGGCCGGCTCGACCAACCCGGGCCGCTGAATCCCCTGCTCCCATGGCCGACGAAACCATTCCCTCGGGAAACCTCCGGGCCGGCAGCCCAAGGATTTCCCCCGACGACGCCTCCAGCCAGGCGCTCTCCGAGGCGCTGGGCAGCAGCCTGGTGCTGATCCGCATCCTGGGTGCCTTCCTCCTTGCGGCCTTCGTCTTCTCCTGCGTGTTCACGGTCAAGCCGAACGAGGTGGCCGTGGTGTTGCGCTTCGGCAAGCCCGTCGGCGAGGGTCGCGACATCCTGCGCACCAACGGGTTGCACTTCGCCCTGCCCTACCCCATCGACGAGATCGTCCGCATCGGTGTCGGCGACTCGAAGGTCGTCCGCACCACCAACGCCTGGTACACGGTCGATCCCGCCGCCGAGGCGGCCGGCGTCACCGGCGCTCCCGACAACGCCCAGCTCAACCCGTCGGATGGCGGTTACGTGCTCACCGGCGACGGCAACATCCTGCACGTCCGGGCCACGCTGCGGTACCGGATCGGCGACCCGGTGGCCTACACCTTCAATTTCGCGGCCGCCTCGAACATCGTGGTGAATTGCCTCAACAACGCCATTTCGTGGGCAGCCTCCCGCACCAAGGCCGACGCCATCTACGGGGACATCGCCAGCTTCCGGGACGCGGTCCGGCAGCGTCTGGCCGAGCAGCTTGGGGTGGCCAACCTCGGGGTGCTCATCGAGGGACTCGACGTGGAGCGCGTGGCCCCCGGCTATGTGAAGGGGTTCTTCGATGCGGTCATCACGGCCGGACAGGCCCGCAGCAAGAGCATCAACGACGCGCAGGGCGAATACGACCGCGTGACCCGGGAGGCCAAGGGTGAGGCAGACCGCATCGTGGCCCAGGGACAGGCCGCCGCCGACCAACTCGTGCAGGGCCTGGCCGCCGAGTCGCGGTTTTTCGAGGACCAGTTGGCCACCTACCGGCAGAACCCGGCGTTGTACCGGGACCGCCTGCGGGTCGACACCATCACACGCATCCTGACCAACGCACCCGACAAGTTCTTCCTGCCTTCGCGGGCCGATGGCGGCCGTCGCGAGGTGCGCATCCAGCTCAACCGGGAACCCCAGCCCCAGAAGCGGCCCGAGACCGGCCGCTGATCCGGCAACCCCAAGAACCACATCTCCCTCCATGCAAGTCACCAGCCTCCTCAGCCTCGAGGATGACGCCAAGAAGGACCCGTCCTGCGCCGACTGCGGCCACGACCACGGCGGCCTCGACCACTCGCACACCAACGCGAAGCTCTCCACGACGATCGTCGGTCTGATCTTCGTGCTGAACTCCTTCGCGGTGGACTGGCTCTTCGAGCGCGGCACCACCGTCGCGGCCTTCAGCGCCATGATCGGGGCGGTGATCCTCGGGACGCCCATCATGGTGGTGGCCTTCAAGGACCTCCGGAAGGGCCTGCTGTCGATCAACGAGCTGGTCGCGCTGGGCGTGCTGGCCTGCGCGGTCTCGGGCAACTACGGCATGAAGGGCGAAGGCTCGAGCCTCGCGGGCGGCTTCCAGACCGCAGGCATCGTCGCCTTCTTCATGCTGCTGGGCGAGATCATCGAGACCCGCACGGCCGCCGGTGCCCGTGCCTCCATCCAGTCGCTCATCAAGCTCACCCCGACCAAGGCCCGCCGGCTTTCCGGTGGCAGCGAGTCCGAGGTGGCCGTCAGCGAGCTCAAGGTGGGTGACATCATCCGCATCCGCCCCGGCGACAACATCGCCGCCGACGGCCAGATCGTCTCGGGCCAGGGATCGATCAACCAGGCCAACATCACCGGTGAATCGCTCCCGGTGGACAAGGGCGTCGGCGAGGCGGTCTTCGCGGGCACGATCAACATGAACGGCCTGCTGGAGGTCAAGGTGAGCAAGGCCGGCGAGGACACCACCCTGGGCCGCGTCCGGGACCTGATCCTGGCCGCCGAGAAGACCAAGCTGCCCTTCATGCGGATCATCGACCAGTACATGGGCTACTACACCCCGCTGGTGCTGATCATCGCCGCGTTGGTCTGGGGCTTCACCCAGGACCTCAACCGCGTGATCGCCATCCTCATCGTGGCCTGTCCGTGCGCCTTCATCCTGGCGACGCCGACCGCGATGGTGGCGGCCCTCAGCGCCGCCGCGCGGCTGGGCATCCTCGTCAAGAACATCGGCGATCTCGAGGCTGCGGCCCGCATCACGGCCTTCGTCTTCGACAAGACCGGCACCCTGACCACGGGCAAGCTGGCCGTGAGCCGTCTCAACCCGCTGGACGGCATCCCTCCGGCCGAGTTGCTGCGCTGCGCGGCCAGCGCCGAGCAGTTCTCCAACCACCCCACGGCCCGGTCCATCACGGCCCTCGCCCAGGAGGCCGGCGTGCCGCTGGCCAAGGCCGACGACTTCCGCGAGACCGCCGGCAAGGGCGTCAGCGCGCTCATCGAGGGCCGCCGCATCCTCATCGGCCGCGCGACCTTCCTGAAGGACCAGGGCGTGGCGGGTGACCTCTTCGAGTCGGTCGACCTGGATGAGACGGCCGGCTACAGCCTGCTGTTCGTGGCCCGGGACGGGCATTGCATCGGCTGGATCGGCCTGCAGGACCAGACCCGGCCCGAGGCCTCCGAGGCGCTTGATCAACTGCAGGCCGCCGGCATCCGCCGGATCGCCATGGTCAGCGGTGACCGCCGCCCCGTCGCCGAGCGCGTCGCCAAGGAAATCGGCGTGCCCGAGGTGGTGGCCGAGTGCCTGCCGCAGGACAAGGTCGAGTATGTGCGTCAGACCAAGGCCAAGGGGCACCGGGTGGCGGTCATCGGCGACGGCGTGAACGACGCCCCGGCGCTGGCCTCCGGCGACATCAGCATCGCCATGGGCGCGGCGGGCAGCGAAGTGGCGATCAACTCGGCAACCATCGCCCTGATGAACAACGACCTGCGCCGCCTGCCCTTCCTCGTCCGGCTCAGCCGCATGGCGCGCACCATCATCAACCAGAACTTCCTGTTTGGTGTCGTGTTCATCCTCGGTGGTCTGGCGGCCGCATCGTTCGGTTACCTGAACGTCATCGTGGCGGCCATCCTCCACAACGTGGGATCGCTCTTCGTGGTCTTCAACAGCGCCCGGTTGGTCCGGCAGGGCGAGGAACTCGAGCCCTTCGTCCAAGCCGAGGCCACGGGAACCCCGGCCTCGCCAGGTTCCATTCCCTCCCGAACGGCACCGCAACCCGCCTGAACCGGCCGTCCAGGGTGCCGACCGGACCGCCCGGGCGTTCCGTCGACCCCGTTGCTAAGGCCCCCGCACCGAGCCCAAGACCATGACCACAGCCGCTTCCGCCGCAGCCCGATCGAAGGCCGCGATTCCCGACGACGAGGTCGTCGTCCGGGCCACGGGCCTGACCAAGGTGTTCAAGGACTTCTGGGGCCGGCCCAAGGCGCGCGCGGTCGACAACGTCGACTTCGAGATCCGCCGGGGCGAGGTCTTCGGGCTCCTAGGGCCGAATGGGTCGGGCAAGTCCACCACCATCAAGCTGCTGCTCGGCCTGCTCTACCCCACCAAGGGCCACATCACCGTCTTCGGCCAGTCGCCGCGCGACGTGGCGACGAAGGCGCGGATCGGCTACCTGCCCGAGGAGAGCTACCTCTACCGGTTTCTCAACCCCGGCGAGACGCTGGATTTCTTCGGCAGCCTGTTCCAGATCGACGCCCCGGAGCGGCGCCGGCGCGCCGAGCAGCTCATCGAGATGGTGGGACTCAACCAGGCCCGCACACGCACGGTGGGTGAATTCTCCAAGGGCATGCAGCGACGCATCGGCATCGCCCAGGCCCTGGTCAACGACCCCGACCTGGTCATCCTGGACGAACCGACCGCCGGACTCGACCCGCTCGGTTGCCGCGAGGTGAAGGACCTGATCCTCGCGCTGGCCCGACGCGGCAAGACGGTCATCCTGTCGAGCCATCTCCTGAGCGACGTCGAGGATGTCTGCGACCGGGCCGTGATCTATTACGGCGGACGCATCCAGGCCCAGGGACCGCTGCACCAGTTGCTCGCCAAGCCCGACTCGGTCCGCATCACCGCCCCGGTGCTCTCGCGCGAGACGACCGACAAGGTGCTCAGCCTCATCCGGGCCGAGGTCGGCGACACGGTCCGCCTCGAGAACCCCACCCAGAACCTCGAGTCCTACTTCCTGGGCGTCGTCGAGGCGGCACGGCGTCAGGCCGAGACCAGCGGGGCGACCAGCGGCAACCGGGTGGCCGAATACCTGCGGGGCACCGGCGAAGCCGGCGGACCTGAGGCGGCTGGCCAGGGCCAATCGGTGCTGGAGCGCCTGTCGCGTCCGGCCTCGACGCCCGCCGAGGCCACCCCGGAGGTTTCGACCCCGGAACCCTCCTCGACGGCGAACGTGCTCGAGTCGCTCGTGCGGCACCAGCCCGCCGTGCCGAAGGAATCCCCTGCGGCAACCCCGGAACCGACGGCCGCCCCTCCGGCGGTCGATCTGTCCAAGGCCAACGACGCGCTGTCCGGATTGCTGGGCGGCAAGGGCGGACCGACCGACAGGAAGTGATCCGCCCATGACGCGACGCTTCGAGATCTACCGGAACGACGACCGCCAGCACCTGGCCATCCCGCTGGGGTTCTCGTGGGCGGCCGCCGTGCTGGACTGGATCTGGGCCTTCTGGCTGCGCCTGCCGCTGCTTGGCATCCTTTTCCTGGTGCTCAACCTCGTCAGCGGCGCGGTGCTCTACGCCAACCGGGCCGGCTGGAAGTCCTTCCTGGTGAGCCAGATCGTCCAGGGCATCGCCATCGGCTTCTCGGCCCGCCGATTCCGCGAACTGTCGGCGGAACGACGGGGCTACTCCTACCTGTGCACCGTGCCCGCGCGCAGCGCGGCCGACGCGGTGGCCAAGGTGGTCCAACTCGGCGGCGAGCCCCTTCCGGAGTGGAAGGCCCGGCACCTGGCGGGCGTGCCCGACTTCGCGCCGAAATCGGTGCGCCCTCTCCTGGCCGTGGCCCTGCTGACGGTCCAGGCGGCCTTCCGACTGCGGCTGGTCGTGACACTGCTCGGCCTGCTGGTCGCCCTGGTCTTCATCCTGCCCAGCGCCATCAAGCACGACGGCTCGGCCCAGGGATTCACGCAGATCCTCATCACCTACACGCTGGGAGCCATCACGGCCCTGCTGGGATTCACCACCCTGTGGATCGCCTGCGGGACGCTGGCACGCGACATCGAGGAAATGCAGCTCTTCCTCATCGCCTCCAAGCCCATCCCGCGCTGGCAGATCTGGCTGGGCAAATGGGTCGGCATCATGGCCGTGAACCTCGGCATGCTGACCATTTCCGGGTCGGTCGCCTTCGGGTTGCTCCAGTTGCGCACCGGGGAACTGTCGCCCGAGCAGCAGTCCAAGCTGCGCAACGAGGTCCTCGTGGCGCGGGCCGGGGCCAGGGAACCGTCCGTCGACCTGACCAAGGACATCCAGACGCTCCTGGGCGAGCGCATGAAGGACCCGGCGGCGGCGGCCATGGACCCCGCCTTCGTTCGCAAACAGGTCGAGGAGATGGTCAAGGCCCGCCAGCAGGTGGTGCCGCCGGGGATGCTCCGGCGCTGGCAGGTTCCCCTGGGCGCCGATGCCCGTCAGCGACTGGCCGGACGTCCGCTCTTCATCCGGGTGAAGTTCTTCACCACCCAGTACGACCCAAGGGCGACGGCCGAGCTGGTCACCGCCGACGGCATGCTCGCGGTCGACTTCCAGAACTGGACCCAGCAACCCCTGCTCTTCCCGCTCGACGAGGGCATGGAGGTGCTCTTCCACGAGGGCGGCTTCGGACTGAACTACGCCCGCGGCCTGATGATCATCGCCTTCTGGCTGGGCCTGCTCACCGCCGTTGGACTGGCCTGCTCGAGCTTCCTGTCGTTCCCGGTCGCCTCGTTCTGCTCGATCGCCCTCCTGGTGCTCGGCCTCTCGGGCAACACCCTCAAGCAGGTCGTCGACCAGGGCGGCATCGTGGGCGTCAGCAGCGAAAGCGGGACGGTGACCGAAAGCACCCTCGTCAACCAGGTCAGCGTGGCGGTCTACGGCTCGGCCAAGCGGTTGATCGACCAGGTCAGCGGCTACTCGCCCATCTCGAACCTGAGCACCGGCCGAAGCATCACCTGGCTGGAACTGCTGCGTGCCTTCGTGGTGATCAACGTCGTGGTCGGCGGTGCCATCTCGGTGGTCGGCATCGTCGTGCTGACCCGGCGGGAACTCGCCGCACCCACCAAGTTCTGATGACTCTCCGAAAGGCCATCCTCTCCGTCGTCATCGTCGCGGCGTTCTTCGCGTCCCATTTCCTGCAGCGCACGCTGAACCGCGACCGCGAGGCCTTCGGGCTCACCCGGACGGCCATCATCAGCAACGCGCCGCCGATCCTGGCCTTCACCACCGTCGCGCTGGGCGGCTTCCGGGGCCTCATCGCCAACGCGCTGTGGATCCGCACCACCGAGCTGCAGGAGGATGGCAAATACTTCGAGGCCGTGCAGCTGGCCGACTGGATCACCAAGCTGCAACCCCATTTCACCAGCGTCTGGGTGCATCAGGCGTGGAACATGTCCTACAACATCTCGGTCAAGTTCCCGAACCCCGAGGACCGGTGGCTCTGGGTCCAGCGGGCCATCGAACTGCTGCGGGACGAGGGCATGCGCTACAACCCGCACGAGGCGCTGATGTACCGGGAGCTGGGCTGGATCTACCAGCACAAGATGGGCGCCTACCTCGACGATGCGCACATGACGTACAAGGCCAGGTGGGCCCGGCAGATCGAGGATGTCCTCCCCGGCGGCAGACCCGACTACGCCACCCTGCTCAAGCCCGACACCGCCGCCGCCAGCAACCGGGTGGCGACCCTGGTCAACCGGTACAAGCTGATCCCCCGCTCCGGCGCGTGGTCTTCCAGTCCATGATGACGGCATTCCAGCGCGGACGCATCTACACCAACATCGCCACCCGCAACATCGAGCTCGGGCCGAACCTCAACATCGTGGCGCGCACCAGCAAGGCCTACGAGGACATGATGGCGGGCGACGAGAAGATGGCCGACCACTTCGCCAAGGGTCACAAGAACTTCCTCCGGGATGCCGTTTACTTTCTCTACACGGCCAACCGGGAACGCGAGGCCGCCCAGTGGTGGGCCTACTGCCAGAAGAAGTACGGTGACCAGCTGGGCGACCAGGCCGGCATGAGCCTTGAGACCTTCGCCATCGCCCGGGTCTCCGAGGATGGCAACGAGACCTCGGCGGATCGCATCAAGGGCATCGTCACCGGCCTGCTGGCCCAGGCCTTCTTCAACCTCGGCAACGGCGAGGAGGATCGCGGCGAGGCGATGTTGCGCCTGGCCACCAAGGTGCACGCCAACTTCGAGGCACGCACGCCGAACAAGAGCATGCGCCAGCGCCTGTCGGTCGCGCCGATCAACGAGTACAAGCTCGAGGTCCTGCGCGACATGCTGGCCCCCTCGGAGGACGTGAACCCGGAGTTCCAGGACGCCCTGCGCACCCGACTGAATCTCCCGGCCGATTTCGGCCGTCCCGCGGGCACCAACGCGCCGGCAGCCCGACCCGCCATCCCGGGTCCGGTCACCGCCCCGGTCCCGCCCTCTGGACAGGCTCCAAGGCCCTGAGGCCATTCCCATCCGGAGGCGTCACCGGAGATCCCGAGCCTTCCGTTCAGGCCTCCACGCCCCGTCCGGCCTCGAGGCGCACGTAGTGAAAGAGGTACTGCTGCGCATAGCCCGCCCACGGACCAAAATACCCCTGGCTGAAGGCCTCGAGGCGGGCCGCCGTCAGGCGCCGGGCCCGGGGAAAATACAAACGGCTGAGGGCCCGCCGCACCCAGACGTCGATCGGGAAAGCGTCCTGACGCCCATAGGCGAAGAGCAGCACGCAGTCGGCGATCTTCCGGCCCACCCCATGGATCTCCATGAGCGCCGCCCGGGCCGCCGGCGTGTCCAACCCGGCCAGCGCCTCCAGGTTGAGCCGACCGTCCTCAAGACGCCGGGCGGCATCGATGAGGAACGGGGCACGGAACCCCAGCTTGCAGGCGCGCAGGGCGGGTTCCCCGGCGGCCACCAGGGCCGCGGGAGTCGGGAAGGCCCGGCGAAGGACCGCGCCCTCGGGCACCGCCACCTCGGCCCCCCAACCGTCGGCCATCATGGCCACGATCTGCCGGATCTGCACGATCTGCTTGGTCGATGAACAGATGAAGCTGGCGAGGCATTCCCAAGGTTCCTGCCGCAGCAACCGCAGCCCACGGCACCGCGCCACGGCGGCCCGCAGGGGCGGATCGTCCGGGAAGGACGCCAGGATCGGCTCCAGCGCCTCATCGGCCGCGAGGTGCCGCCGCAGCCACCCCGACTCGGGATCGCTCCCCATCCAGGACACCTGCAACCCGCCGGGGGCGGACTCCACACGCGCCCACCGACCTCCGACGATGGACTCCCATCCTCGGCCGGAGCGTACCCAGCGGAAGGCCTGACCGCATTCCAGGGTCGCGGCCAGGTCATAGTCTGAAACCGGCCAGAACTGGGCAGTCGGCAGGTTCACCGCTGGTTCCTGCAGGCGTAGAGGTGGAGTCGATGGAAGACCCGCCCGCGGTAGGCAACCTCCCGGACCCCGAGGTCGGTGATGCTTTCGAAGCGGGATTCCCAGCCCTTCGGCAAGCCGGGCCGCGCCTCGGGATGGACGTACAGGACACTCAAGCCGGATCGCCCCGAGTAGCGGTGCTCCGGCCAGAACCAGATCTGGTTCCTGGGTCGATCGGACTCGAGGACGGACACGGTCGGGGTGCGCGATGCGACAGGGCCGGGACCATCGAGGTAGAAGCTCAATTGACCGGCCCAGCCATAGTGGTCGGCGACCACGAGGACGGGCCTCCCCTCCTTGAGGAGTCGATCCCGCTCCACCCGGACCACCTCGGCCGCCTCGCGGTGACCCCGCACCCGGACCAGCGGTTCGATGGCCACCGGCAGGGACTGGCCCGTGAGTTTCAGGATGAGGTTGGTCTCATGGAGCAACACCACCAGCGGAAGCCCGAGGGCGATCCCCCAGCGCAGCAGGCGCGCGGGTGCCCGCGCGCCCTCGCGGTGGCGGGCCTCCCACCAGAGCACCGCGAAGACGGCCAAGGGCGCAAAGGCCGTGGCCACCCAGTTGGGCTGGACCCGCGAACGCAGCGTGTAGAGCAGATAAAAGCCCGCGACCGGCAGGCCGAAGCACAGGACGTACTCGATGGCCCTCCGTCGGATCGGATCGATCGCGATCACCGCGGCCGCCGCCTGGGGACCGACTGCGGGGCCATTCCGCGGCGCGGCAGCGGCCGCGTCCACCCGTCGCCATCGCCAAAACCCCAACAGGGCCATCGCCACCCCGAGGAAGAAGACCGGATTCATCAGGCCGAGGGTGGCCCCGAGCAGCTCCGGCAGGAACTGCGGGCGGAAGGTCCATCGCTGATCGAGGCTGCCCCGTTGCTGGAGATGGGTCAGGGTGATCCAGTCGTGGCGGGCGTTCCAGAGCAGGACCGGCAAGGTCGCCGCGGCGTTCATGGCCAGCGCCAGCCAAGGGCCCGGACGCCGCAGGTGATTCCGGGCCGGCGGGTGGATCCAGAAGTAGGCGGCGAACCCCAGGATGAGGAACGGCGAGAAATACTTGCTGAGGAAGGTGCCCACGAGGCCAAGCCCCACCACCGCCCACCAGCCGGTGGAATCCTCCTCCAGCGCCCGCCATCCGGCCACCAGGGCCAGGGTCCAGAACGCCACGGTCAACGCATCCACCGTGAGGATCACCGAGCCGACCGACAGCAGCGGCATGGAGGTCAGGATGGCCACGAGGAAGAAGGCCGGACGCCAACCGGCCAGCCGTGCCACGAAGCCGGACAGCCCCCAGGCCGTGGCCGCCGAAAGCACCGGTGCCAGGAAACGCACGCCCAGCTCGCGATCGCCCCAGATCGAGGTGCCGATCCATTGCGCGTAGGCAATGAACGGCGGCTTGCTGTAGTACGACAGGTCCAGGTGCTTGGACCAGAGCCATTGGTAGGCCTCGTCCTCCGAAAGGCCGATCACCGCCGAGGCCAGGTAGCCCAGGCGGGCGGCCAGGAGGCCGCCGATGGCCACCCAGGTCAACCGGCGCCAATGCCCGTCGAGGGCCGCCGCATCGCTCTCCGGAACCGCCTCGGTGGCGACCGGAGCGACCCGGATGACCGACGGGAAGCGCCGGTGCCACAGGGGGAACCATCGGGTCCCCACCGTCTGCCAGGCGGCCTCGAAGACCCTCGGCACGCACCACCCATAGAAGGCACCCCAGGCCCAACCGGCCACCACGTCGCTGGGATAGTGAACCCCGACGTACATCCGGGAGATGCCGACGCCGGCGGCCAACGGCACCATCACCCGGCGGCTCCTGGGGAAGTAGGTGGCGGCCACCATCGCCGCCCCGGCCCAGATGGCGGCGTGACCGCTGGGCATCGAGGCGTTCAGGCCCTTGCCCGCGAGCATGCGGGTCTCCGGATGGGTGGCGTAGGGTCGGGGGCGACCAAAGGTTCGCTTGAGGATGCCGGTGCCGGTCTCCCCGAGGGCGAGGGTCGCGGCGAGCATCAGGGCGCAGCAGACGCCCCGACGCCCGCCCTTCCACCAGAGCCCGAGGGCCAGCACGGCCAGTCCCGGCTTGAAGAGCGGGTTGCCGCTGAGGATCGGCATCAGCACGTCGAAGACCGGATTGACGACCCCGCGGTTGAACCACTGGAACAGGGCATGATCCCCGCTGGCGAACAGTTCCATCACTGGCCAGACCCTGCCGGTTCCCGGGCTGGTTGGCCAGAGCCTTGACCGCCCCGCAGGTCCGCCACACGGTGAGGCTCTTTCATGCCGCCCAAGGCCACCCCAGCGAAGCCTCCCCTGCCCCCGGCCGATCCGGCTGAGCGGGCCCGGCGACGCCGCGCGGCGGTCTCGGCCCGGGCCAGGACCCTCGACCAGTGGCGTGGCCGAGGCTTCAGCGGGGCGGAAACGGCGTGGAAATCGCCAGCCCGGCCGATCGAGTCGATCCTGCCCGGCGTGCTGGGCACATTGCGGCTCGAGCAACGGCTCGACGAGGCCAGGATCCAGACGGTCTGGGCCCAGATCCTCGACCCCACGCTGGTGGCCCATGCCCAGCCGGCCGGGTTCGCCAAGGGCACCCTCTTCGTCCACGTGGACAGCAGTGTCTGGCTGCACGAGATCGTCCGGTACCGCCGGAGCGAGATCCTGGAGCGCCTCCAGACCGCCCTGGGCAAGACCGTCGTGCAGAAGATCTCCTTCCGACTCGGGTGATCACCGGAGGATCAGCGAAGCCGACCCTCCGCGGCGGTCGCGGCACCCCAACGCGCACACGGCCCAGCCCGACCTCCGGTCAATCTGCCTGAAACGGTTCCGTCGGTCACACGGTCTCCCTGGGTGTCGTGAACCCACCGACCCCATCGAGCCACCTGAACCCGCAGCGGACCGCCCCCCGGACTCCGTCCCTGCGGGCCACCACCCGGGCCGGGCTGGCGTTCCGGCGTTTCCGCCCGCTGTTGTTGAGCGCGCTCACGGCGACGGTGGCGATTGTGCTCGTCGGCCTGTGGAGCCAGAACGCCGTGCAGCGCACGCTCGAGGGCCGCCTGCGCAGCGAACTGGGCACAGCCCTCGAGGCCAACGTCACGGCCCTGGGCGTGTGGATCCAGGGACAGATGCGCACGGCGAGCCTGCTCGCGGCCGATCCATCGATCCGGGAACCGGCCGGGGCGCTGCTCGAACGGGCCCGCACCAATCCCCCGCCGGCCGGTTTCGGGTCGGGCCCACGCCCCGGAACCTTCCCGCCGCCGGGTTCCGACCCGGGGATGGGCGATCTGATCCACACCCTCGACGACCGGTTGCTTCTGACCGGCTACCCCGGGGCCGTGCTGGTCGGCGCCGATGGCCGGGTGGTCGCCGCGTTCGGGCGCCTGAGGGTACGTCCCGGAAGCCCGGTGCCAACGGACCACCTCGAACTCTACCACCGCGTGCTGACCAACGGCCGGCCCGCCCTGGTCACGCCCTTCAAGCCCGTGCGCCCCATGGGGCGGGGTCCGGGTGGCGCGGGGGGTCCGACCGGTGGCCAGGCCCGGGGTGCGGGAAGCCCTGGTACCCGGGAGCCCGGCCGTCCCGCCGGCGCGCCCGGAATCCTGGATCGCACCAACCGCCCGGCCTGGCGCGCCGGCGAGCGGGGGACCGACCGACGACCGGGACCCTCCGGAGGGGCGATGCCCCGGGGCGACCTGCAGGTCATGCAAATCCTCGCGCCCGTGAAGGCCGCCGATGGTCGGACCCTCGGCGTCTTGGCGGTGGTCCTGAGGCCCGAGGACGAGTTCACCCGGGTGCTGTCGGTGGCTCGACCCGGTGCCAGCGGCGAGACGTTCGCCTTCGATCACGAGGGCCGACTGCTCTCGCAAAGCCGCTTCGACGACCAACTGCGCCGGCTCGGCCTGCTGACCAACGCGCCGGGCGGCAGCTCGGCGCTCAACCTGGTGCTGCGCGACCCCGGGGGCGACCTGACGCGCGGGTTCCGCTGGCCCGAGGCCGACCGCACCAACGCACCCTGGATGTCGCTGGTCGCCCGGGC
>JAJTFN010000098.1:2386-12555 GCA_021298285.1 Verrucomicrobium sp. | reverse complement strand
CGGCGGGAGCGGTCATGGCTGGTCGATCGTTGGCGGGAGCAGCCTAGGAGTTCGCGAGCGCCCCGGGAAGCCGCGATCCCGAGGGGTCATCCCGATCCGACATGGGCACCCCCTGGGGCGATCCCACCGCCCATCAAAGGCGCCAGTACCGTCCCTCGCCCCACTCGGACGGCGGATCCGAGGCGAGGAAGCCCTTCACGTCGATGAGCACGGGCGGGCGCTCCCCTCCGAGGCGCCGCAGGACTTCCAGCGGGAACGCCTCGACCAGGGTCCGGTGCTTCACGGCCAGGATGATGGCCTCATAGGGGCCTTCGGCCGCGGCATCCGTCAGCAGTTCGACACCGTACTCATGGCGGACCTCCGCCGGGTCGGCATGCGGGTCGAGCGGCAGGCACTGGACGCCATAGCTGCGCAGTTCGGTGAGGATGTCCACGACCCGGGTGTTGCGGACGTCGGGGACGTTCTCCTTGAAGGTCCAGCCGAGGATCAGGACCTTGGAACCCTTGACCGGCCGACCGTCGTGGATGAGCAGCTTGACGGTCTTCTCCGCGATGAACTTCCCCATCGAGTCGTTCACCCGGCGACCGGCCAGGATCACATCCGGATGGTACCCGAGGCTCTCGGCCTTGAAGGCGAGGTAGTAGGGGTCCACGCCGATGCAATGCCCGCCGACGAGGCCGGGCCGGAAGGGCAGGAAATTCCACTTGGTGCCCGCCGCCTCGAGCACCCGGAGGGTGTCGATGCCCTGCCGGTCGAAGATCAGGGCCAGTTCGTTCATCAGGGCGATGTTCAGGTCGCGCTGCGTGTTCTCGATGACCTTCGCCGCCTCGGCGGTCTTGATCGTCGGGGCCACATGGATGCCGGCGGTGATCACGGCACCATACAGGCTCTCCAGCAACCGCGCGGTCGCCGGCAGGTCGCCGGCCACCACCTTGCGGATCTTCTCGACGGTGTGCTCGCGGTCGCCCGGGTTGATGCGCTCGGGCGAATAGCCGGCGTAGAACTCCCGCTTCCAGGTCAGGCCGCTCTCGCGCTCGATCACCGGGATGCAGTCCTCCTCGGTGCAGCCCGGATACACGGTCGACTCGAAGACCACCGTCGTGCCCGGTTCCAGGTGCCGGCCGATCAGCGTCGAGGCCTTGACCAGCGGGGTGAGGTCGGGCCGGTGGTGGGCGTCGATCGGGGTGGGCACCGTGACGACCACCACGCGCGATTTCGCGATGGCGGCCGGGTCGGTGGTGAACTCGATCGTCGCATGCCGGCGCAATTGGTCGGGGGTGAGTTCGAGGGTGCGGTCATGCCCGGACTGCAACTCCCGGACCCGCACCGGGCTGATGTCGAAGCCGATCACCCGGAACCGGGAGGCGAAGGCCACGGCCAACGGAAGCCCCACATAACCGAGGCCGACCACACAGATCGATTCGGTGTGGTCGGCAAAGGCCTCGGGCGGAGGCGCGGCGATGGGCATGGAGGGCTTCATGGCGCAATGATGGAGGACACCTTGTCAGGCTTCGGCTCGGGGCGCCACCGCCCCTTCGGCCCGCCCCTCCGCCGGGCAACCGTCACTGGGCGAGGCTGAGGTCGGCCTGGGGCGCGGGAATGGCGGGTTCACCCGATCCCGGACCACTCCCGGAGGAAGCCTCCGGCACGGGCGTGGCCGTGCCCTCGTCCTTGTTGAAGCGCACGCTCACGATCTTGCTCACGCCGCGTTCCTGCATGGTCACGCCATACAGCACGTCGGCCATCGAGATGGTGCGTTTGTTGTGGGTGATGACCACGAACTGGCTGTGGTCGAGGAACCGCTTCAGCACCGCGGTGAACCGGTTGATGTTCGATTCGTCGAGGGGCGCGTCCAGCTCGTCGAGCACGCAGAAGGGCGAGGGCTTGACCTGGTAGATCGAGAACAGCAGCGCCACGGCCGTCATGGTCTGCTCGCCGCCCGAGAGCAGCGAGATGCTCTGGAGCTGCTTGCCCGGGGGCCGCGCCACGATGTCGATGCCCGCCTCCAGCACATCCTCGCCCTCGGTGAGCTTCAGGTCGGCCCGGCCTCCGCCGAACATCTCGGTGAACATGGCCTGGAAGTTCGTGCGGATCTTCTCGAACGTCTCGACAAAGAGCGTCTTGGTCTCGGTGTTGATGCGGTTGATCACCTCCACCAGCTCGCTCTTGGCCTTGACTAGGTCGTCGTACTGGCCCTGCAGGAAGGCGTGGCGCTGCTCGGACTCCTCGTATTCCTCGATGGCCACGAGATTCACCGGCCCGATGTCGTCCACCTTCCGCTGGAGCGCCTGGATCTGGGCCGCCACGGCCTCCCAGTCGGTCGTCCAGCCCTGCTGATCCATCACCTCCACCGGCACCAGCTCGACCTTCGCCAACCCCTCCTCGGAGGGCTGGATGCGGATGCCCTCGGGCCGGATGTCCTCGAGGGCGACCTGGTATTTCTCCTGCAGGCGGGCGCGGAGGTTCTCGAGGGTGAGGGTCTTCTGGGCCAGCTCGACCTCGGTCTGGCTGCGCTGGTTCTGCAGGGCGGCGACGCGGGCACGACGCTCCTTCAATTGCTCCTCGCGGCTCTGGATCTCGCCCTCCTGGAACTTGCGGTCGCCCAGCAGCTGCTGGGTTTGCCCGGCCAGGATCTCGCGTTGGCCGGCCAGGCGTTCGATCTCCCGCCGGCATTGACCGATGCCCGCCTCGAAGTTGGCCCGCCGGTCCTCGAACTGCCCCTGTTCGGTCTGGAGACGCTCGATGGCCGCGGAAAGCTCGCGGATGCGCGTCTCGAGGGGGCCGCGTTGACGCTGGTGGGACGCGAGCAACTGCTCCTCGGTGGCCAGGGCGATCTTGGCGTCGTTGAACGCCTGGTTGGCCCCGTCACGCCGGTTGCGGAGGTCCTCGAGACCACCGCTCAATTCGGCCACCTGGGTCGTGGCATGGAGTTCGCGCTGCTCCCACTCGGCAACCTGGGCGGCCAGCGACTCGCGCTTCTGGACATTGCCCGCCTCCTGCGTGGCGAGGCTGTCGAGGTCGCGGTCCACCTGGTTCAGCCGCACTTCGAGGGAGCGCTTGGCCGCCTGCAGGGCGTTGAACTCGCCCTGTCGGGTGGCCACGGCGACCTCCTGCTGCCGCAGCTCGGTGCGCACCTGCTCGAGGTGGGCCTGGAGGGCCGTCTGCTCCGACTGCAAGGCCCCCTGGCGGCGACTCGCCTCGGCGAGCGTCTCCTGCAGGGCGGCGATCTCGGCCTGCAGCTCGGCGATCTGGTTCTTGCGTCCCAGGATGCTTGCGGGTGCCTTGCCGGAGGCTCCCTGCGCCCCACCGGTGAACACCCCGAGGCGGTTGAGGAGTTCACCCGCGGGGGTGACGAAGTCCCAGGCTGCGAAGGCGCCGGCCGCCAGGGCCATCGCCGTGTCCAAGTCTGGCACGATCAGCGTGCGTCCCAGCAACCCGGCTACCAGCGGGCGGATCGAGGGCTCCGCCTCGACGACCGACGCGGCCGACACCACCCCATCGGGCAGCCCGGCCGGCACGGGGGCCCCGTCCTCGGGAACCCCGGCGACGAGCGACAACGCGGCGATGCTGGCGCGCCCCTTCCGGTGGGTGGACAGGTCGGCCAGGATTTCCGAAGCCGCCGCCGGCTGCTCGGCCAGCACGATCTGCAGGTGGTTGCCGAGGGCCGCCTCGACCGCCACCACGTGGGCATCGGGCACCTTGAGCCGGTCGGCCAGCGATCCCACCACCTGCCGGCTCTGCTTCAGGGCGGCGAGGGCACCGGCCCCGAAGCCCTCGTGCTGGGTGGCCAACTGCTCGAGCACCCCCAGCTTGGAGCGTTTCTCGGCCTGCTGCCGGAGCAGGCCGTCGCGCTCCTGCGTCGCCTGCTGGATCTCGGACTGCAGGGCCTTGAGCCGCTGCTGCCGCTCCTCGAGCGTCATGCGGGAGGTCTGCACCTGGACCCGCTCGGCCTCGACCTGCTGGGTGAACTCCACCCCCTGCATCTCCAGGCGGATGCGTTCCTCCTCGAACTGGATCTTCTCGGAATTGAGCTTCTCCAGGCGCACCACGTTGCCCTGCAGCTGGAGGGCCAGCTGGTTGATCTCGTTGCGGACCCGACCGAGTCCCTGGGAGGCGGAGAACGCCTCGGCCTGGGCCCGGCGCAGCTCCTCCTGCCGGCCCGACAGCTCGCGCTCGACGGAAGAGAGGGCCTCCCGGCGCACCTCCTGCTCGGCGCGCAGCCGCTCCACCGCCACCTGCGACGCCGCCAGCCGTTCGGTCAGCGCCTCCTGCTCGGACTGGGCGATCGACCGGCGTTCGGACGACTGCACGATGTCGCCCGCGGCCCGGGCGTTCTGGTCGGCCAACTCGGCCAGCCGTTGCTGGTTGAAGCCGATCACGCTCTCCTGGCGCTCCGTCTCGGCCTTCAGCTCCAGCCCGCGCTGCTGCTGCAGGGAGATCTCGTGCTCGAGCTCCGACAGGCGGGTGCGCAACTGCAGGATCTCCTCCTCGAGCCGCAGGACCGTCTCCTGCCCGACCTCGATCTCAAGGTGCGAGCGCTCCGTCGTCTGGCGTCGCACGGCGATCTCCTCGGTGAGCACGTCGAACTGCCGACGGGCCCACTGCGTGTCGAGGGTCTGCAGCTCGGCCTGGAAGGCCTTGAACCGCCGGGCCTTGCCCGCCTGGCGCTGCAGCGACCCGATCTGCCGCTTCACCTCGCGGATCAGGTCCTCGACCCGGAGCAGGTTCTGTTCGGTGCCCTCGAGCTTGCGCAGCGCCTCGCGCTTCTGCTGCTTGAAGCGGGTGATGCCGGCCGCCTCCTCGAACACCAGCCGGCGGTCGTCCGGCTTGCTGGAGAGGATCTGGGTGATGTTCCCCTGGGCCATGATCGAGTAGCTCGTCTTGCCCATGCCGGTGCCGGCGAAGAGCTGCTGGATGTCGCGCAGCCGGCAGGAAGTCTTGTTGAGGAAGTACTCGCTGCCGCCGTCCCGGTACACCCGCCGGGTCAGCGTGACCTCGTTGAAGTCCACCGGAATCCCCGCCGCCCGCAAGGGCTCGGCGTCCACGCCCCCCAGCGTCAGCGACACCTCGGCCAGGCCCAGCGGCTTGCGCGAATCGGTGCCGTTGAAGATCACGTCGGCCATCTCCCCGCCGCGCAGCGCCTTGGCCGACTGCTCGCCCAGCACCCAACGGATGGCGTCCGACACGTTGGACTTGCCACAGCCATTGGGACCGACGATGGCCGTGACTCCCGGCTGGAAGTTCAGGCTGGTCTTGTCGGCGAAGCTCTTGAACCCGAGAACGGTCAGGTTTTTGAGGTACATGAGGCGTCAGGTTGGAAATCCCCCACCCCCGAGGCAAGCGGGAAACCACAATCCATTGAGCCATCTTGTTCACAACCCCACAAGATACAGGGGTTGTTGTGAACAAGTGCCCATCAGAACGGCTTGACAGGCATGGGTTTCAAATTGCCCCCGACGGGGTGGGAACCCTGGGGCGGTGACCAGGGACGGAGCCCGTCGTGCGGTCGCGACCAGCGACTCCCGGGAAAGATGGCCCCCAGAAGTCACTCGGATGGCGGACCGCCGATGCGCCACCGCCCGGTGCCCGGCCGGCACCGGATGGATGGCCATCGACGGACACCGGAACCTACCGGAAGTTGTGCCACTGACCCCGGCGGATCTCGTAGACGTAAGATGACACCCGATGGCACCCATATTTCGGGCACATCTTTGTCGAGATTCCCCCGGTCGAGTTCTCATCCTCCCGGACGTTCTGCTTTTCAATCATCACCGTGCCGCCGCAATGCTTGCAGGCGACGGTGGCGGTCAAGGTCTTGGTCTTCATGTTCTTGCGGGTCTTTCAACGGGTTCAACCGACTACACCACCAGGTGATCCCACTCGATCCTCCGGGAGACGATCTCAGGCAGGCTGACATCGATCCTGCATCCGAAGGCCCCATGGGTGGGTGTGAACGGGCGGCTCAGCCGCGGACCCGTGGCATTGAAGACACCGAGCAGCTGCCCGCTGTTCGTGAACAGCGGCCCCCCGGAACACCCTTGCGTGTCCGGCACCGAGACGAAGCGGATGACCTCGGAATCCTTGCTCAACTCGAAGACGGCCGGCCGGAGGGTCACGCCGTCCTTGAAGAAGAAGTATCCCTCGACCTCCACCGACTCCGCCGATTGGAAATCGATCTTGGCAGGTCGCGGAGCCGCCTCGTCGCCCTCGATCTCGCAGATCAAACCCAGGGCATCGCTGGTGGGCCCCTCCGACAACCCACACCTCCAGCCGTCCGGGGCCAGCACCATGACGTCCAGCGACGTGGCGGCGAGCATGGCGAACGTCCCCTTGCCGCCATGAACCCGCTGCACATCGAACAGGTCGGTGTCGATGAAACTGACCGGCAGGTGGGGATGGACGTGGGCACAGGTGAACACCATGCCGTCGGACAGGTATCCCATGCCGTTGTTTCCCTCGTGCTGGACGAACACGAGGCGTTGTCGGATGGCGTCGAGGGCGCGTTCGTTTCTGGGTTGCCGGATGCGCTTCACGGAGCGGTTCATGCGGTGGACGGGAGGGTTCGCGAGTTCGGTATTCATGCCGGGACCAGCGTGGCAGGTCAGGGGGACATTTCCTGTCCTGCCCCGGTCTGATCCGAAGGAATCCTGCGAAGATCCTTGGGCGCGATCCCCGCCTGCGGAACCGACGTGGGCGGCACGGCCGTCCTCGCCGCCACCCGGGCACCGGAAGATTCGGCTCGAAACCACCGCCAGACGGCTCGAGGATTGGGACATCCCGGACCGTGAATCTTGGGGGCTGGTGACGGTTTCTGTCCCTGGGCTGGTCTAGAACGGGGGTGCATGACGACGCGCCCCGTCTCCGAAGCCACCCGAACCGCCACCGCCTCCACCGCCACCCGCACCGACCCATCGCTGCCCCTGGCCCGTCTCCGTGCCATGGGATACCAGACCACCGTCGATGTGCAGGACGGCTGGCTCTCGGCCCGCCAGCTCTTCCCATGGCACCTGCTCCTGGTGATGAACCCGCCGGATCGCCTCGCGCACGGCGGGGTCGATCACCTGGGCCTGGCGCTGGTCCGCCGCCGGTACGGTCTCGACTTCGACCTCGAGCACAACGCCCGATCCGTGCACATCCTCTGCAGCAACCTCCCGGTCGGAACCCCGGACGAGGCCGCCCGCCTGCTGGCCGAGGAGGCGACCCACCGCGGCGGAAGCCGCCGTGAAGCCCTGAAGATCGCGGCCCTGCGGGGACTCGCCCACCTTGAGGAATGCCGGGGCCGCGGCGGGTCGACGGGGTCGCCGGGGGCGTTCCTGCAGGTGCTGCGGAGCCTGGATCCCCACTCGGAGGACGATGCCGCCCGGGCCGCCCTGCACCTCATCGCGCGCCATCGGCGGACCGATGCGCTGGAGTTCTCCGCCCGCGTGGTGTCCGACGATAACCCGGAACTCCGCCTGTCGGCGATCGACACGCTGCTCTGGCTGGGGGAACCCGGTCTCGCGGCCTTCGGGCAGGCCCTGAGCACGGCCCGCGGCGACACCCTCAAGACGCTGAAGGCGGTGGAGGCCGGGCTCGCCAACGACCTGGACCCGATGCACCAGCTGGTGACCTCCGAGAATTGGGCCGAGCGCAACGGCGCCACCCGCGTCCTCCGCAGCCTCGTGGTGCACCATGGAATCGCCCCCGAGGGTCCGCTCGAGATCCTGCTCAGCCGCTATCGGGACGACAGCGACCACGACAACCGCACCTCCATCGGATTCTGCCTGGGAGACCTGATCTCCTCGATGGGCCCCGCCGGGGTGGACCCGGTGTTGGCGCTGGTCGGAGAACTCCCGGGAGACTCCGAGCCGTTGCTCAACGGCATCGTCTTCGCGGGGGCCCCGGGCCTGTCGGTGGCACGGATCCGCGACCTGATGAATTCGATCCCCCGAGCCCGGAACCGGTTGCGCTCGACCATGAACCGCCTCCTGACGACCGTCTGCCCGGAATACCCGGCCCACATCCGCGACTGGCTGAAGAACGAGGTGATCCAGGGACTGCAGTGGGGTGCCTCGTCGCCCGGCCAGGTCCGCGCCTGGTTGGAGGATGGATCCTCCGTGCCGGACTGGCAGGTGCTGGACACGTTGCTGGGCGGAAAGCGGCAGCTCCATGACGGATCGCTGACGGGCGCCGCCCTCGGAGCGTCGCCGTCGCTGGGTTCCGCCCTCGAGTGCCTGATCCCCCGGCTGATGAACCAGGGGCAGGACATCCCGTGGGCCGGGATGGTGGGCCTGGTGGCGTCCTCCCGGGAGCCGAACCATCTCCCGCTGGCGTGGTTGAGGGTCGCGCTCGGGGGACTCAAGGGCGGACCTCCATTGCCGGAGACGCCGGAGAACGTCGGCTGCCTGCTCGCCGTCGCAGCCAGCCCGCTGAAACGCTGCGGGGACCAGGCCCTCGAGCTGCTGGCGGCGATGTCCACACCCACCCGCAGCCTGGCGGCCCACCTGCTCCGATCCCTGCCGGCCGGCATTGCCGGCCTTGAGGGCCGCGCCTGCCATCCTCCGGCCTCCGGCTTCGGCCCCCGCGGGCGGGACTTCCCGGGCCTGGGATCGGTCCCGTTCCACCGCGAGGCCCCGTCGCTGCTCGAACCCCAGTTGCACCAGTTCTTCCTGTCCGAACCGCCGGCGTGGCGGACGGTGGACGAAACCCTCGGGCTCCTCATCCAGACCGCGCGGCAAGGCGGCGACGACTACAAGGGCAAGCTCTGGCCCTGGAATGAGCAGGAAACCCGCCGACAGCTCGAGGACATCCCCACCGTCCGGGTGCAGCAGGCCATCGTGGCGATCCACGCCGGGAACGGTTGCTCCAAGACCGCGGCGCGCCTCGCCCAGGCCCTCGGGCCGAAGGCGTCGACGGGGGACCTTGGCCCCCTGGTGGACGCCCTGACCTGCCATGGCGCCGTGGGCGATGACTCGTCGGACTGCGACGACGACCTCGAGGAGATCCTCCGCGACCTCGCCTGAACCGCCGACCCACCGACCTTTTCAAATCCCATCCCACCACCACCCATGAAGAACAAGAAAGTGCTGCTGCGCGGCTTCGACAAGACCACCCAACCCCAGGTCGAGCAGACGCTCACCCGTGCCGGTTGCCTCCTGGCCGCGACCCTGACGACCGCCGAGGTCGTCGTCGTCGGTCCACTCGGGTTCAACACCGACAGCCTCGGGCCTGATTCCAAGAAGGCCGTCCTGGCCTGGGAGGATCTCCGCAAGAGCCTCGAGCGTCCAACCGAACAACCGGCCCGCGACCTCCCCAGGCGCCCCGTCATCGAGCGCCGCGACGGATCGGTCCGCATCGTCGGCGTCGAGGTGCCGATCCATCCGTCGGCCGGTGGACGGGTGCCGCCGGCGGAGCGCTTTGAGCGCATCTGCCTCGACGCCCCGTTCCTCAAGGCGGCGCGGGCCGTCGCGCTCGGCGCGGCCCAAGGGCTGCCCACGACCCTCGAGGGCGCGACCGCCGCCGCCAAGACCACCGTCGTGCTGTGGGTCGCCCACCTGCTCAACCAACCGGTGTCGCGGCTCAATCTCAACGGGCAAACCGACACGACCGAGTTGATTGGCCGCTACGTTCCCGCCGGCCAGGCGGCCGAGGACTGGAACCTGCCCGCGCTGGCGCGTTTGGGTCATCTTCTGAAGCCGGAATGCCTCGCGATCATCCAGCAAGCGTTGTCGGAGAACCGATCCTTGGACTGGGCGGAATCGACACTCATCCAGGCGCACACCGGCTTGACCCGTTCGCGTTGGCGATTCCAAGAGGGCATCGTTCCTCAGGCGATGCGCAAAGGTGGGTGGGTCCTGTTGGATGAAATGAACTTGGCCGAACCCCAGATCCTCGAACGCCTCAACCCGGTCTTGGAGAACCCGCCCAACCTGCTCCTCTCCGAGGGCGACGGCACCTGGCTCGGACAGGGAGGCGTCCCGGTGCATCCCGGGTTCCGCGTGTTCGCCGCCATGAACCCTTCCGAGTACGCCGGCCGCTCCGCCCTCAGTCCGGCATTCAAGGACCGCTTCCTGAACTGGTTCCAGGCCGAGACCCCGGGCGAAGCCGAGTACCGCAGCCAACTGCGTTTCCTCATCCATGGCCGCCATCCCGAGGTGGTCGTCGATGGGTGCCTTTACCAGGCGGAACCG
>JAJTFN010000098.1:0-2320 GCA_021298285.1 Verrucomicrobium sp. | reverse complement strand
TGCCGCCGGTGCACGGGGAACTCGGCACCATCGACGGCATCGACGCCTGGATCGACGCCCTCGCGTCCTGCCAGGCATCCCTGTCGGTGGGTGCGGTCGGCCGCCGCGATGGCATCCTGTTCACGCGGCGCAGCCTCAATGCCCTCATGGACCTCTGGGTGGCCCGGATCCGCGAGAACGGTCCGTCCGGGGCCCGCAACGCCCTCGCCGCCTCGCGCAGGGACCTGTACTGGAACCGCATCGCCGCCCCGTCGGACCGCAACGCCGCCATGGGTGTGGCCGAGGCCGCGGGCCTGCCCGTGGAGGTGACCCCGTGAGCGCACCGGCCTCCATCGACGGGTTCCTCGCCGAGCTGGAACGCCTGGCGCAGCTGGTCGCCCGGATGCCCGACCTGGTCGTGCGCGAGGGTGACCCCGGCTCGGGCTGGTCCTTCAACCGGCGTGACCGCATCATCGCCATGGACGGCAGCCGCCTGCGGTGCGAGTCCCGCGACTTCAACCGGGGATTGGTCCTGCACGAGTTGTCGCATGCGGTCCTCACCCGCCTGCAGCCCTACCTCCAGGGCGACTACCTCACCCGCCGTGACATCTACATGGCGATCAATGCTTTCGAGGACATCCGCATCGAAAGCTGGATGCTGCAGCGCTTCGCCGGGGGGCGGGAGTGGATCGCCGAGTACAATGGCAAGCTCCTCGGCAACACCGTGCCCGCCTTCAAACAGCTCGAGTGGACCAAGCTGCCGCCCCTCGAGGCATTTCTCGCCGCCGTGATGGCCCGCTGGTGGCACGGCCCGGAGCAGGTGACCTTGCCCAAGTCGCTGGTGCCGCTGGTCGACGAGGCCTGGCCCCACGTCGAGCGGATCCGCAAGGCGATCCCCGCTCCCAGCCACGATGCCGTGTCGGGCAGGGGCGCTGCGGCGGCTTATCGTGGATCGACCGTCCAGGGACTCCATTGCCTGCAGGACATCATCAGCCCCCCGGATGAGTTCGAGATGGAAGTGCGGCTGAAGCAGCAGGAGTTCTGGGACATCTTCGAGGCGGGCATCCTCCCGATCCTCCGGCGGCTGGCCCCCCCGGACCTCGGTTCCCGGCGGCGTTCCCAGCGCCCGCCTGAACTCGCGCTGTTCAACCGGTGGTCCCGTTCCCAGGCAACCGAGGCGATGGACTCCCTGTCGCTGCCGGCGCTCCCCGTGGGCTGTTTCGCAGCGGCCAAGGGTGCCGGCAACGGGGACCCGCTGCCCTGGGAATCGGACCTTGGCGCCTACCATCGCAGCGCACAACTGCAGGCGGGTGCCATCGCACACCTCACCGGCATCGTCCGCACCCTCTTCCCGCCGACCCGGAACCGGAGGTGGGAGGGTCCCCGGACCTGCGGCGTCCGGATCCGCATCCGTGCCGTGCCGCAGGCCGAGGCGAACCCTCGGCAACACCTCCAGATCTGGGAGCGACGGTCCCCGCCCTCCCGGCCGCTGCCTCATCTCACGGTGTTGATCGACCGGTCCGGCTCCATGGACGGGGACCGGATGACCGCCGCCTTCACCGGCTGCGTGCTGGTCTCGGAGGTCTGCCACCGGTCCGGCATTCCCTTCAGCCTCTTCACCTTTTCCAACACCTGCGAGGAAGTGGTCCCGTGGGAGGCCGGGCTGGATGACCGGCAACGTGGGCGCATGGGCGGCCTGGCCGCGGCCGCCTCCGGGGGCACCGACATGGCCGGGGCCCTCCGCAAGGTGGCGGGGCACCTCGAGCGATCCCCGCATCCGCACCGGGTGCTGATCGTCCTGGGCGACGGCGACGACGGCTCCATCGAGGTCACCGCGATGGCCAGGCGGATCGCCCAGTCGGGAGTCCATCTCGTGGGCCTGGGTGTCGGCCCGGACACCCGCGCGATGGAGGACTGCATCCCCCGCGCGCGCACCTGCCTGCAACCCCGCTCGATCCCGGGAGCCTTGGCCCACGCCTTGGAGGAGGCCGTGCGCCTCGCCCGCGGTTGAAACGACGAGGCGCCCCGGATTTCACATCACCCCCGGCCAGTATCCAGAACCGCCATCCACCAGTGGACACGACCGACCAGATAGGACAGCCGTTGTCCCGCCATGGATGCATGATCGGGGAACTTTGCTAGCGGAACGCCCCGCTGCAGGAATCATCCGACATCGATCCATGAAGACCACCTTCATCCACACCGCCGACTGGCAACTCGGGAAACCCTTCGCCGGGGTTGCCGACCCGGCCAAACGCGCCCTGTTGCAGAACGAGCGCATCGAGGCGGTGCGCCGCATCGGCGACCTGGCCCACAGCCACGGCGCGGCATTCGTCGTGGT
>JAJTFN010000097.1 GCA_021298285.1 Verrucomicrobium sp. | reverse complement strand
AGCAGGGACCCGAGGGCGATGGCCCCGAGGCCATGGGCGGTGCGGCCGAGGAAGTGCCGGCGGGTGAGGGCCTGCAGGGATTCAAGCTGGGGAGTCATGGGCGGGGGGGCGGGGTGGGGGCGGGCGGTTCACCGCTTCATCAGAAACTCGTCGAGGTTGAGCAGCACGTTGGCCACCGAGGTCCAGGCGGCCGCCTCGGGGGCCTCGAGACCGCTGGGCAGGTCGCCGATCGGTTCGGTGGCCAACCGGCGTGCCTTGTCGGGCTCGGCCTCGAAGCGCTGGCGGCTGCGCTCCAGCAGGGACTGCAGCTTGGTGGTCTCCTCGGTCGACGGCTCGCGGTGGAGGCATCGGCGGAAGCCCTCCCGAACCTTGTCCGTATCGGCCCCCGGCACCCGGGCCATGCGGCGGCCCAGGGCCTGGGCGGCCTCGACGTATACCGGATCATTCAGGGTCACCAGGGCCTGGAGCGGGGTGTTGGAGCGTTCGCGCCGGACTTGGCAAACCTCGCGGTTCGGGGCGTCGAAGGTGGCCATCGAGGGGTAGGGGTTGGAGCGGCGCCACGTGGTGTAGAGCCCGCGGCGGAAGCGGTCCTCGCCACCGCTGGTTTCCCAGTCGGTGCCGCTGCCGAAGGCCGCGGTCAGCCCGAGCTTCGGCTGCGCCGGTTTCACCGGCGGTCCGTGCATGCGCACGCTCAGGAGGCCGCTCACCGCCATCGCCTGGTCGCGGATGGTCTCGGCCGGCAGCCGGAACCGGGGTCCCCGGGCCAGCCATCGGTTCTCGGAGTCCCGCGCGAGGAGGTCCGGGGTGACTCTGGACGACTGCCGGTAGGTGGCCGAGGTGACCATCAGGCGGAGCAGGTGCTTGAGGTCCCATCCGCTGTCCATGAGTTCGACGGCCAGCCAGTCGAGCAACTCCGGGTGCGAGGGCAATTCGCCCTGGGAACCGAACTCCTCACTGGCGCGCACCAGGCCGATGCCGAAGACCGATTCCCAGAGGCGGTTGGCGACGACGCGGGCCGTGAGCGGATTGCGTCGGTCGACCAGCCAGCGGGCCAGTTGCAGTCGGTCCGGTCGGCCGTTCTCCGCGGTGAGGCCGAGGGCCGACGGCAGCCCCTCGGCCACCTCGTCACCCAGGTTCATCCAGTTGCCCCGCAGTTGCAGGCGGGTCTTGCGGCGCTCCTTGCCGGCGAGTTCCCGGAGCACGGGCACCGTGGTGTGTGGCTTGAGTTCGTTGCGCTGCCGTTGCAACGCGGCCAACCGGTCGCGATCGGGTTGCAGGCGCGGGGCCACCGACCGGTGGTGCGCCGCCACGGTGGCCTTCTGGGCGTCGGTCCGGACCGATGGGGCCCGTGACAACGCCTCGAGGACCGGGGCCGGGGTCCGCGCGATCTCAACCGACCGCGGGTCCGTGGTGTGCGCGATGCGGAAGGCGAGCGCGTTGGCGGGCTCCTTCAGGGCCGGCGCCTCCAGCGTCACAACCAGGTTGGACCCCGGGCCGAGCTGGAACGGTTGCTTGGGAACGAGGGTCAGGTGGGCCGGGCGATCGCGGCGCCGGCCCGGGGACCAGCCCTTCTTGGATGGCTCCGGGTTGTTGAGCACCGCTGGGCTTGGGTGGCTCGGCCACGACCTGGTCCCACACCGGCGCCCGGTTCTCGTCGAGGAGCACGACCCGGAACCCGCCCAACCGTTCGCCGGATCCGTCGGTCCGGTTCCAGATCGACAGGCGGTCGATGGTCACGGACTCCTTCAGGTCGACCTCCCACCACGGGTCGGAGGAGGTCTGGGTGTGGGTCGTCGAGCGCGCCCCGTTGAAGTCGCCGTTGGTGTTGCCGTCGATGGCCAGACGTGCCGGCCCGTCGTAGGCGGTGCTGCTCTGCCGGGCCTCGCCTCCGCGGGCGAGGTTCTTCTCGCCATGGAAGACCTGCACCTCGGCGAGCGACAGGATCCGTTCCTTGCCAGGCAGTTCGATGCGCACGATGCGGGCCTTGGGCACCGATGCGGTGGCGGGCACGATGCGTGCCTGCACCCGCGCCAGCAGCGGGGCGTCGCCGGGCTGGCGGTTGGCGTCGGCACCGTCAACAACCGGCACCTCCAGGCGCAGCGCCTGGATCGTCCGGGCCTCGGCCGAGGGGAACTCCATCACCCAGCGCCCGGCCTGGCCCCCCAGGTCCGCGCGCACGAGGCCGTCGGCCGAGGTCCGCAGCGGGGCCCCGGAGGCGGACTCGACGCGGGATGCGACCAGCGTCCGCCAGTCCACCGGCTGGGAGACCCGGGCCTCCCACAGCGCCTGGTCGCGCTCGAGCGCTGGCGTGGACCTGGAAAGAGTGGCCTCGAGTCCGGCGATGTCGGCCTCGAGGCGGGTCTTCGTGCGTTTCTGCTCCTCGGTGAAGAGCGGCAGCACGGGGCTCTCGTCACCCCGGTCGGCGTCGGCCGTGTTGTTGAGGATGGCGAAGAGCCGGAAGTATTCCTCCTGCGTGATGGGGTCGTACTTGTGGTTGTGGCACTGGGCGCAGGCCATGGTGGTGCCCATCCACACGGCCATGGTCGTGTTGACCCGGTCGACCAGGGCGACGTTGCGGAACTCCTCGTCGTTGGTGCCGCCCTCGTTGTTGGTCATCGTGTTCCGGTGGAACGCGGTGGCCACCATCTGCTCCTCGGTCGGGTTCGGCAGCAGGTCGCCCGCCAGTTGCTCGAGGGTGAAGACATCGAACGGCTTGTTGGCGTTGAAGGAGCGGATGACGTAGTCGCGGTAGGCCCAGATCGTCCGCGCCGGGTCGTCGGCGTAGCCGCTCGAGTCGGCGTAGCGGGCCAGGTCGAGCCAGAGCCTCGCCCAGTGCTCACCGTAGGCCTGGGAGGCCAGCAGGTCGTCGACGGTGCGCTCGAAGGGGCGGCCGCCACGATGGCCCGGGATCGAGGCCGTGGGAGGCAATCCCGTGAGATCCAGGCTGGCCCGGCGTTCCAGCGCCTGGGCGTCGGCCTCGGGGGCGGGCTTGAGCCCCTCCTGCTCGAGCCGGGCCAAGATGAATCGGTCGATGGCGTTGCGAGGCCAGGAGCCGGCGGCGACCTGGGGCACCGGCGGGCGCTCCGGCGGGACATAGGCCCAGTGACGTGAGTAGGCCGCACCCTGCCGGATCCACTCGGCGAGCGTCGCCCGGTCGGCAGCCGAGAGGCTCTTGCCCGAATCGGGCGGAGGCATCCGGTCGTCCGGATCGTTCGAGGCGATCCGGCGCATCACCTCGCTCTGCTCGGGATGTCCCGGCACGATGGCGGCGTGGCCGTCGCGGACCGCCTTGGCCGCGTCGGGCAGGTCGAGACGCAGGGCCTTCTTGCCGGGTTTGCCGCCGCCGGCATCGGGCCCGTGGCACTGGAAGCAGTTCTCGGAGAGGATCCGGCGGATGTCCCGGTTGAAGTCCAGCGGGGCCGGTGCGGCACTCAGTCCGGTGGCTGCCATCAACGCTGGAAAGACGAGTGCCCGCAGGGAGGACCGCCACGAGGTCGGGACGATCCGTGCCCGGGCCCAGGAAGCGGAAACCCCCGGGGACCGGCGGGGAAGCTGGGGAGAGGAGGAGCCCATGGGAATGCGGTGTTGTTTCACAGAGTATGGATCCGATCCGTTCGCGCCAAAGCGAAAACCTCGCCCCGGCGCATCCGATTCTCCCGGCGGATCCTCGTCATCACCTCGCGTGATCGAGGTTCTCGTCCGGCACCGGAATGCGCGGAAACCTCGGCGTCGTCGGGTTGACCGGTCCCGGTGCCCGTTCCAGTCTCGGAGGCATGAGCCGTCCCATGTCCCTGCTTGCCCGTCTTCAGAGCTTCCGATGTCCCCGATTCCGTCGCTGCGTCGTTCTGGACAGGCGGTTGGCCACCGTGCTGTGGGCCCTGTCGGTCCTCGCCGGCCTGGCCCTTCCCAGCGCATCCCTGGCCGCGCCCAGGACCCGGCACGTGATCCTTGTGACCACCGATGGTCTGCGGCAGGAGGAGGTCTTCGGCGGGGCGGAGGAACTCCTGATCTCCCGCCAGTACGGGCAGGTGGGCAAGACCAACGAACTCAAGGCCGAGTTCTGGCGTCCCGATCCGCAGCGCTCCCGCGAGGTGCTGCTGCCGTTCCTCTGGGGCACGGTCGCCCGGCAGGGACAGATCTTTGGCAACCGGCGCCGCGGGGCCGAGGTGCGCGTGACCAACGGTCGCAACTTCTCCTACCCGGGCTACAACGAATTCCTCACCGGCATCGCCGACCCGCGCATCGACAGCAACGACAAGGTCCTCAACGCGAACACCAATGTCTTCGAGTGGCTCCAGTCGCGGCCGGGGTTCAAGGGCCGGGTGGCGGCGGTGGTCAACTGGGACGTCCTGCCGTGGGTGCTCAACGCGCCTCGGGCGGGCTTCCCGGTGTGGAGCGGCTTCGAGGTGCCGCCGGGAACCCGCCGGATGTCGGTGCCCCGAGCGCTGGACGAGGTCGTGGAGCACGGCCGGGGCGTCTGGTCGGGCGTCCTGCTCGACACCTTCGTCCGGCAGGCCGCCTTCCATGCCCTCGATTCGCTCCGGCCCCGAGCCCTGTACGTGGCCTACGGTGAGACCGACGACTGGGCCCACGAGGGGCACTACGAGCGGTACCTGCGCTCGGCCCAGGGCTTCGACCGGTTCCTGGGCGACCTGTGGGCGCGCCTTCAGGCCAGTCCCCGGTACCGCGGGCGCACCAGCCTGGTGATCACCACCGACCACGGCCGAGGCCCCGCGCCCATCGCCTGGAAGAACCACGGCCGGGAGATCGTCGACTCGTCCTACCTGTGGATGGCGGTGATCGGCCCGGACACGCCGGCCCTTGGCGAGCGGACCGACCTCGCGCCGGTCCGGCAGGCCCAGGTCGCGGCCACGGTGGCGGCCCTGCTGGGCGAGGACTTCGTGGCGGCCAGTCCCCGGTCGGCCCCGCCGGTGGCCGACGTGCTCGGCCGCTGAGCCGACAAAGCCCTCCGCGCCGGGCGGCCCGGGGTGGTTTTGCTTGGGTGCGGCCTGCCGATCTGGTGGATTGTCGCCATGGATTCCCCCTCAGGCCACCGGTTGCCGTCCCGTCGATCCCGGACGACGGGCCCCGGGCGGTGGCTCCTCGGCGGCGCGGCGCTGCTGGCCGGTCTGGCCCTGCAGGCCGCCGCGGACACCCCCTCCGCAGCCGCCGATGCCCGCAAGCCCGTGGCGGTGCTCACCACCGTCTACCGGCACAACTCCCATTCCGACGTCATCGCCAGCCGGTTGGTGCTCACCGACCGACTCGATGGCACGGGCAAGGACAGCCCCCTGCGCCTGGCTTCCGCCTACGTCGAGCAGCGTCCCCCGAACGACATCAGCCGCCTTCTGGCCGCCTCGCACCGGTTCCGGATCGCCACCAACATCGCCGACGCCCTGACCCTGGGAACGGGCACGCTGGCAGTCGAGGGCGTGCTGCTCATCGCCGAGCATGGCGACTACCCGAAGTCGCCCACCGGCAACACGCAATATCCCAAGCGCCGCTTCTGGGACGAGACGTTGGCGGTCTTCCGCAAGAGCGGCCGGGTGGTGCCGGTGTTCGTGGACAAGCACCTGGCCGACACCTGGGAGGACGCCCGGCACATCCACCAGACGGCCCAGGAGATGGGCATCCCTCTCATGGCAGGGTCGTCGGTGCCGGGGTCGTGGCGTTTCCCTCCGGTCGATGTCCCGCGCGGCGAGGCGCTGGAGGAGGTCGTCGTGCTCACCTACGGATCCACCGACCACTACGGATTCCATGCCCTGGAGTGCCTCCAGGCGGTGGTCGAGCAACGACGCGGGGGCGAGACCGGCATCCGGGCCGTCCGGTCGGTGCAGGGCGAGGCCGTCTGGAGCGAGTTGGCCCGGGGGGCGCTGTCCCGGGAACTTTCCGAGGCGGCCCTGCGGACGGTGGCCGACCCGGTCCCGGCGCTGGAGGATCTCCCGAAGCGCGTGCCGAAGCCCATCCTCTGGCAGGTGGAGTACGCCGACGGCCTCAAGGCCTCGGTCCTCGAGGCCAACGGCGCCTACCAGGGCTGGGCCGGGGCGTGGCGGTTGCGGCGACCGGACCGCGCCATCGGTGCCACGCGCTTCTGGACCCAGGAAGCCCGACCCGCTGCGCATTTCACCCTGCTGCTCAATGGCATCGAACGCATGATGCTCACCGGGAAACCCTCATGGACGGCCCGGCGCACGCTGATGACCAGCGGCCTCCTCGACGCCCTGCTGCAGGCCGGAATGCCGGATGCCGCCACGTCGTCGTCGTCGGCCATTTCCGCGGCGGGCCGTCGCCTCGAAACCCCGTGGCTGGACTGGGGATACCCCTCCGAGTGGCGCTGGCGGCAACCGCCGCCCCCGCCGCCGGGCCGACCCTGGGGCGAGCAATGAGCCCGCGATCGATTGTCCTGGCGGCTGGATGTCATGCCACGGTCCGTGGGAGGGTCGCGACGTGATTCCCCGATCGCCCCGCCGGATCTTTGGGTCCCGCTGGACCCGACGCCTCGCCGCGTCGGTGCTGGTGCCGGTCGCGCTCGTCGTCGCACGGATCGCCCTCGGTGAGTCCTCAGAGACCTCAGGCCCGGATCCCGCGGCCGGTGCCTCCCCGCATCCGCCCGGGAGCGTGCCCGCCGCGCCCACCGCCCCGGCCCGCGCCTCCGACCTGTGGAGCCTCCGCCCGTTGGCCCGGGCCGGGCTGCCGCCGGTCTCCCGCGACGGGTCGGCGCACCTCGTCGACCGGTTCCTGGACGCCCGCATGGCCGCCGCGGGCCTGGAACCGTCCCCGGAAGCGCCCCGGGAAGTCGTGCTGCGACGGTTGAGCTTCGTGCTCCGCGGCCTGCCGCCGTCGCCCGGCGAGATCGAGGCCTACGCCGCCGACGCCTCGGTCGACGCCTGGGACCGGGTCGTGGACCGGATGCTCGGGTCGCCACGCTTCGGGGAACGATGGGCGCGGCACTGGATGGACGTGGTGCGCTACAGCGACTCCCACGGGAGCCAGGGAGACCCGGAATTGCCGATGGCCTGGCGGTACCGCGACTACCTGATCCGGGCCTTCAACCAGGACGTTCCGTACCACCAGTTCGTCCGGGAGCATGTCGCGGGTGACCTGCTGCCCGACCCGCGGATTGATCCGGTGCTGCGCCTCAACGAGTCGGCGCTCGGCACGGCGCATTTCCGCATGGTCGAGTTGGGCTACATCCCGGTGGACGCGCTCGACGACCGGATCAAGGCCGTGGACAACCAGATCGACGTGCTTTCCAAGGCTTTCCTCGGACTGACCGTCTCCTGCGCGCGCTGTCACGACCACAAGTTCGACCCCATCAGCCAGAGGGATTTCCACGCCTGGTACTCGATCCTCGCCAGCGGCCGGCCCGGGCAGATTGTCGTCGACGACCCCTCCTCGGGGACCGAGGCATTGAGGCGGATCGCCATGTCCAAGGAGCGGATCCGTGCGGGGCTGGCCTCGGCCTGGCGCCCCGCCGTCTCGGGTCTGGCCGGGAGGTGGCTCGGTCGCGCGCACCGGGAGGTGGCGATCGCGGCCCTCGAGAGCGACCTCCGCGCCGCACGCGAGGAGCGGCGGCGCCTTGAGGCGGTCCCGCTGGCCGCCTGGCGGGGTTCGCGCCGTTCGGGACCGGCCGCGGGGCCGTCGGCGGATCTCCCGGTCCCGCTGGCCCGCTGGACCTTCGAGGCCGATGCCGCCGACGAGGCCGGGGGCATGCATGGGCGCGTCGTGGCCGGGGCGGCCGTGCGCGACGGGCGCCTGAGGTTGCCGGGCGGCGATGCCCACCTCGTCACGGCCCCGCTGCCGGCAGACCTCACGGCCATGACCCTCGAGGCCTGGGTCGCCCTGGACACCCTCGACCAGCGCGGGGGAGGCGTGGTCACCGTGCAAACGCCCGACAGCGAGGTGTTCGATGCGATCGTCTTCGGCGAGCAGACGCCCGGGCGCTGGATGGCCGGGAGTGACTTTTTCCGCCGCACGCGGGACGTGGGCGGTCCGGTCGAGACCCGCCGGTCCGAGGGGTGGATCCACGTGGCGATCACCCATGGCGCCGACGGGACCATCACGGTCTACCGGGACGGCATGCCTTATGGCACGGCCTACCGTCCGGGTCCGGCCCACCGGTATCGCGCCGGCATTGATCGGGTCGTGCTTGGCCGCCGGCATCTGGGGCATGGGGTGGCCGGCCTGGCCGGGGAGGTCGAGGAGGCCCGGGTGTACGACCGCGCCCTCGGGGCCGCCGAGGTGGCGGCCTCGTTCCGCGCCGGTTTCGAGACGCTCCCGCTGGCCAGGCTCCGCGAGCTCCTTGGACCCATCGAACGGGCCCGCCACGACGACGTGCGGGCGAAGATCGCCCGCCTTGAGGCGCGGCTGGCCCGGGAGCGCGAGGCGATGACGACCGGGGCGCCCTGGGGGAACGCTCTCGAGGCGGCCGAGCGGGACGAGACCCATGCGCTGCACCCATGGGCCCGATTGCGTCACCTGCCCGCCCGGGAGCTTTCCCGGGGCTGGGAGGCGATGGTCGCGGCCCGGTTGGCCGACCAGGCGGCCCGTGAGGCCTCCAACCGTCTCGGCTTCACGCCGGCCTGGGACCTGCGCGGACCCGGCGCGGCCGGATGGGTCGCCGGCGGGGCAGGGCGTCCCGCCGAGCCTCGTCCTGCCGGCGACTTTGTCGTCGAGCCGTCGGGCGACCGGATCCTCGATGGCTTGCTCCCGGCGGGCGTGCTGTCTTCGACCCTCAGCCGCAAGCAACCCGGGGTCCTGCTCTCGCCCCGGTTCCGCATCACCACCGACAGCGTCAGCCTCCGGGCGCTGGGCTCCCATGCCAACGCCCGGGTGGTCATCGAGGACTATCCCATCGGCAATGGCGGGATCTATCCCGCGCGGGGGCTCGACCGTGAGACGGCCGGCTGGATGCGCTGGGACACGGCCTACCGGAAGGGATCCCTGGCGCACATCGAGGTGGTGACTTCCGAGGACTTCGCCAGCCCGGGCTTCCGCTCGGGGCCGAGGCCCTACTCGGACGGCAGGGCCGGATTCGCCGTGGCCGAGGTGGTCTTCCACGACGGACCGCAGGCCCCGAGGGACACCGTCTGGCCATGGCGCGGCCTGGCCGGGGCCACCCCTCCGCGGACCCTGGACGATCTCGCCGTGAACTTTGCGCGCCACGCGCGGCGATGCCTGGACCGGTGGGAGCGCCGCGAGGCGGACGACGACGAGGTGGCCTTCCTCGATGCCCTCGTCCGCGCCGGAGAGCTTCCGTCGACCCTCTCGGGCCTGCCGCGGCTTGCGGGCGAGGTCGCCGGCCTTCGGCGGCAGGAGGCGTCGCTGTCGGTGCCGCGTCGTGCCCCGGGCCTGCACGAGGTCGTCGGCGATGACTTCCCGCTGTTCCAGCGGGGGGAGCCATCGCGGCCCGGGCCGATCGTCCGCCGGGGCCGCCTGTCCGCGCTGGGCGGCGGCGACTATGACACGCGCGGGTCGGGTCGCCTCGAGTTGGCCCGCGACCTGTCCGACCCGACCCAGCCCCTGGTGGCGCGGGTGATCGTCAACCGGGTCTGGCATCACGTCTTCGGCCGGGGTCTGGTGGCCACCCCGGACAATCTCGGCAGGCTGGGCGTGCCGCCGACCCACCCCGAGCTGCTCGACGCCCTGGCACGGTGGTTCCTCGACGACGGGGGTTCCGTGCGTCGCTTGGTCCGGCTCCTGGTCACCTCGCAGGCCTTCGCCAGGTCGGCCATCCCGGGGCCGGCGGTGGCGGCGAAGGATCCGGCCAACGACCTTGGGTCGCACGCCCGGATCCGGCGGCTGGATGCGGAGTCCGTCCGCGATGCGCTGCTCGCGGTGTCGGGCGAGCTCGACCTGCGCATGGGCGGCCCCGGCGTCGCCGTGTATTACACGGGCAAGAGCGAGGGAGGCGGCACGCCGGGGCCGCTGGACGGCGACCGCCGGCGCACCGTCTATCAGCGCGCCCGCCGCAACGCCCACCATCCACTGCTCGAGGCCTTCGACGCGCCCAGGCCCGCCACGCCGCGCGGGGCCCGGGATGTCACCAACGTGCCGGCCCAGTCGTTGGCGATGCTCAACGACCCCCTGGTCCGGGAGATGGCGGTGCGATGGGCCCGCCGTCTGGTGGCCGAGGGCGCGCCCCGCGCCGAGCGGATCCGGGGCATGCTCGTCTCGGCCCTCGGCCGGCCCGCCGACGCCGCCGAGGTGGCGGCCTTCTCGGCCCACCTGTCGGATCTGGCCCGGGATCACGGGGTGCAGGGCGACGGGGGGACCGATGCCGAGGTCGCCGTGTGGGCCGACCTGGCCCAGTCGCTCTTCTGCCTCAAGGAATTCGTCCATGTCCACTAGCCCCGATCCCCGTCCCGTGCCCCCGGCCGAACCCACCCGCGGGATCAGCCGTCGGGAGCTGCTGGCCCGATGCTCCAACGGGTTCGGCCTCGCGGCCTTCGCCGGGCTGGCGGCGATGCAACAGGCCCGAGCCGCCGGGGCCGGGTTGCCCTTCGCCCCGCGTCTGCCGTCATTCCGGCCCCGGGCCCGCAGCGTGATCTTCTGCTTCATGTCCGGCGGGGTGTCGCACGTGGACACCTTCGATCCCAAGCCGAGGCTCGCCCGCGACCACGGCAAGCCGATGCCCGTGCCGGTGCGGCCGACCATGTTCAACCAGAACGGCAACATCCTCGCCAGCCCATGGTCCTTCCGTCGCCATGGCGCCAGCGGCCTGGAGGTCTCGGAGCTCTTCCCCTGCATCGCCGGCATGGCCGACGAACTGGCCGTGATCCGGTCGATGACCAGCCGGGGCAACGAGCACGCCCAGGCCAACTACCACCTGCACACGGGCTTCACCCTCGCGGGTCATCCGAGCGCCGGGGCGTGGACGAGCTACGGGCTGGGGTCCGAAGGCTCGGACCTCCCGGGCTTCGTCGTGCTGGCCAGTGGCGGCATGCCCCTCGGCGGCGTGGGCCTCTACGGCAACGGCTACCTTCCGGCCATCCACCAGGCGTCGCTGATCGACCCGACGGCGGCCGAACCGCTGGCCAACATCCAGCCGCGCGAACCGGGCGACCGGCAACGCCTGCGCCTGGGCTTTGTCGAGTCCCGCGACCGGTTGCACCTCGATCGTTTGGCCAATCCGGCTCCGTTGGAGGCCGCGCTCGTCAACCAGGAGGTGGCCTACCGGATGCAGGCGTCGGTGCCCGGGTTGATGGATCTGCGGGGCGAGACCGATGCCACCCGCCGGCTCTACGGCCTCGACTCGACCAACCGGCAGAAGGCCGAGTACGCGCGGCAATGCCTGCTGGCCCGACGGTTGGTCGAGCGGGGCGTCCGGTTCGTCGAGTTGTCCTGCCTCGCCCGGCCCGCCGATCCCGGCCAGGTGGGCAACCCCTGGGACCAACACGGCAGCCTCAAGGCGGGTCATGAGGAGATGGCCTTCCAGGTGGATCAGCCCATCGCCGCCCTGCTGGCCGACCTCAAGGCCCGCGGCCTGCTCGACGAGACCCTCGTGGTGTGGGCGGGCGAGTTCGGGCGCACCCCCTTCGCGCAGGGGTCCGATGGCCGCGACCACAATCCCTACGGTTTCACCGTCTGGCTGGCTGGCGGTGGCGTGAAGGGCGGGGTGGTGCACGGTGCCACCGACGAACTTGGCTACCATGCCGTGCAGGATGTCTGCACCGTGCAGGACCTCTGGGCCACCGTGTTGCAGGCGCTCGGGGTCGATCACGAACGGCTCACCTTCCGGTTCGGTGGGCGGGATTTCCGCCTGTCCGACGTCCATGGAGAGGTGATCCGGGCCGTGCTGGCCT
>JAJTFN010000021.1 GCA_021298285.1 Verrucomicrobium sp. | reverse complement strand
ACCAGAGATCCGTCAGGCTTCCCAGGTCCTCGACGTCGGCTCTGCGACTTTCCATCGGCGCGGAATCCATCCTGGTCGAAAGGTATCCCCGAAGCCGGAGTCTTCAAACGTCCCGGTCGCGCGGAGTCAGTTGAGCACGATTCCCAGGCGCAGGTAGGTCGGCACGTCGAGGTCGACCCCCTTGTGCCGGTTCCGCTCGGTGTTGTCGAAACGGCCCCGTTGCGCGATGTCGAAGTTCATGAGCATCTGGGAGTCGCCCCGGCGGCGGGTGGACTTGGCGCGCTGCCGGCTCAGGATCCGCTGGCGCTGCTCCATGCTCAGCTCGGGCGGGGGCGGGATCATCCGGGGGTCGGCGACCGACCGGCCGTCGGTTTCCCGTTGGAAGTCCTCGCCGCCGAATCCCCCGGGGGTGCCGGTGGCCCCGATCCCAGCCTCCGCGTCCGGGGGTGCGGTGGTCCGACCGCCGCCCGCGAATCCCGAACCCACCAGAGGGTTCGGTGCCGAGGCCGGTGGACGGGTGGTGATCGCCGTGACGTGGAGGTGTCCGGTCAGCGATCGGTCGATCGATGCGCCCACGATGAAGCCGGCGGTCGGACAGCGCGACTGGAGGGTCTCCACGAGGCGCTCGACCTCCCCGATCTGCAGGTCGTCGCCGCCGGCCACGCTCACCAGAACCTCGCGGGCCGAGGCCAGCGCCGCACCGGTGTCCAGGAAGGGGTGCGTCAGCAGCTGCTCCGCCGCCGCATGGGCCCGGTTTTCGCCGGTGGCCTGGACCGCCGCGAAGGCGCTCTCGGCATGGCGGCCCCGCAGGAGCCGCTCGATGTGGGCGAACTCGATCGGGATGAGGCCGGGCGAATCGAGCAGCCGCCACAGCCCCTGCAGGGTCTGGGCCAGCAGCTCGTTGGCGAACTGGTAGAGCTCGTGCGGATGGGTGCGGTCGTCGTGCATCCGGCGGACCCGCTGGTTGGAGATCGCCAGCACCGCGTCGGCCGCGCTCCGCAGGCGCTCGAGCGACTCGACGGCGTACTGGACCCGCCGTCCCTCGATCTCGAAGGGGGTCGTCGCGATCACCAGCACCAGCGCGCCCGATTCGCGCGCCGCCCTCGCGATCACCGGGGCCGCCCCGGAGCCGGTTCCGCCCCCGAGTCCGGTGACGACGAACACCAGGCGTGCCCCGCCGGCGAATTCCCGGATCGATGCCAGGTCGGCCTCCGCGCTCAGCCGGCCGATGTCCGGGTCGCCACCGGCCCCAAGCCCGTGGGTGACCGACAGACCGAGGGTGATCCTCCGTTCGATCGGCGACAGGCGCAGGGACTCCGGGCTGGTGTCCGCGTGGGCGCATTCCAGCGGGCTGGAGGAGCGGCTGCGGAGCCCGTCGAGGATCCGGGCGCCGGCGGTGCCGACGGCGAGGAAGCGGATGGAGGCGTCGTTCATGGTGGGCGTCGGGATCAGCGGAAGAAGGGGAAGACGTCCCGGAAGCTGAAACGCGGCCGTGGACGGTTCCGCAGCCGCATGCCGCCGTACCGGGCGATGCCGATGGCCGTCGCGAACTCGGGGTGCGCCAGCGTGGCCGAGTTGCCCGCGATGTTGCGGCAGGTCGCCCGGGTGACGGGCAGCCGGAAGACGCGCTTGGCCAGCGTGTCGATCCCCGGGATGAGCGAGCATCCCCCCGACAGGAACACCCCCGCACGCGCCTCGTCGAGCAGGCACCCGTCGGCGCACCGCTCGGCCACCAGCTCGAGAAGCTCCTGCAGGCGCACCGACATGATCCGGTGCAGTTGCTCGAGGCTGACCTCGCGCGGGGGCAGCCCCACCTCGTTGTCCCCGATGGGAACGGTCCGTCCGTGGCTCTCGGCCCCGACCACCGCGCTGCCGTGCCGGATCTTCAGCCGCTCGGCCACCCCGATGTTCAACTTCAGCCCGAGGGCGATGTCGTTGCTGACGTGGTCGCCGCCGATCGCGAACACCCCGGATTGCCGGATGGCCTGGCCCTGCTGGAAGACAAACTCGGTGGATCCGCCGCCGATGTCGATCACCAGCGCCCCGTTCTCCTTGTCCTCCGGGGTCAGCACCGCCTGGGCATCGGCCAGGCCGTTGAACACCGGCTGGTTGACCTCGATGGAGAGCGACTGCACCAGGCGCATGGAGTTCTGGATGCGCAGGGCGTTGCCGTGGATCACATGCACGTGGGCCTCGACCTTGCGACCCAGGCGGCCGGCCGGGTTGTCGGCCACCTCGACCCCGTCGACGCAGATGCGCTGTCGGATCGTGTGCAGGATGGTGTGCTCGGCCGGCAGCGTGATCGCCTTGGCGTTGTCGGCGGCGTCGGCCACGTCCTGCGCCGTGACCAGGCGGTCGTCCGAGGCGACCGGGTGCATGCCCACGTTGTTGAACCCCTCGACGTGCCGGCCGGTGACCCCGAGGAACAGGTTGCGGACCGTGACCTGGGCCTGTTCCTCGGCATTGCCAAGGGCCGCCCGGACATCCTCCTGCGCGCGCGCCTGGTCGATGATCTCCCCCTTCCGGACACCATGGGACCTGGCCTGTCCGATGCCCAGGAGCGTGAACTCGCCGCGCTCGTTCTCCTCGCCGATGGCGGCGCAGATCTTCGAGGTTCCGATCTCGAGTCCGACCAGGATGGGGGATTCCTTAGGCATGGGATCTTCTGGGCTGTCTCTTGGGTCTGGGGCGGGGGGCGCGACCGGGGGCATCCGGGTCCTTCGTGGCGGCGGGCTCCGACGGTTCGTTCCAGCGGATCGGGGAGTTCTGGCGCACGCTCAGGTCGAGGCTGCGGATCGTCCGGGGCTCCGCCAGTGCCGTGAGCTGCCGGAGGATGTCGCCCCAGCGCTGGAGCTGCAGGGCGTAGTCGCCCGCGGTGAAGGTGACCTCCGTGCCGTCCGCGGTGGCGACCACGAGGACCCCGGGCTCGGCGATGGAAACCGAGCGGATCTCGGGCAGGGAACCCGGGGCGGCCGCCTCGTAGGCCCGCACGAAGTCCAGCGCCCGCAGGGTGTCGGCCCGGGCCGTCGGCCGGCGCGGGTCGTGCCCCAGGAGGACCGGCAGCGCCGCCTCGGCCTCGACAGCCTCGGCCGGCGCGCTGGAAGGCTCCAGCGGCAGCAGCAGGTGGCCGGTCTCGTCGAGCAGGTAGCGCGCCTGCAGGCCGTTGCGGGAGAGCGGCTCGACGGCGACGAGCGGCAGCCGCTCACGGATCCCGATGAGCAGCGTCCCCGGGAACTCGGCGACGATGCGGGCCGAGGCGATCCGGGGATGGTTCTGCAGGCGGTCCCTCAGGGACGGCAGGTCCACCGAGAGGATGTTGCGGCCCTTGGGCACACCGGCCAGGCGCCGCACCTCGTCGGGCGAGAGCACCCCGTCGACCTCGACCACCACCTCCCGGATGGCCAGCGACGGGATGCGGTGGACCCAGTTTTCCCGGACCCACCACCCGCCGGCCGCCGCCGAGGCCCCGAGCACGAGGATCACGGCCGTGCGCAGCAGCCAGCGGCCGGAGCGGGATGCCGACCCGCCCGTGCCACCGCCGCCGCCGGCGTCGGAGCGCAGGCGTGCCTCGAGCACGGTCCCGGACCGCGGTCGCCTTCGATTCTCCTGGTCTCTTCCGAACATGGGGTCAACGGGTCGCCGGGGGTCTGGAGAGTGCCGAACGGACCATCCGTCCGCAGAGTTCCGGGAAGCCGATCCCGGCCGCGGCCGCGGCCTTGGGCAGCAGGCTGGTCTCGGTCATCCCGGGCAGGGTGTTCACCTCGAGGACGACCGGCGAGCCGTCCGGGCGGACCATCACGTCGACCCGGGCGTAGTCGCGGCCCCCGATCGCGTGGAAGGCCCCCAGCGCGGCGGCCTGCACGGCCCGGGTGACCTCGGCCGGGAACTCCGCCGGGCAGAAGTATTCGGTGCGGCCGGGCGTGTACTTGTTGGCGTAGTCGTAGGTTCCCGACCTGGGCCGCACCTCCACCACCGGCAGGGCGGAGCCGTCCAGGATGCCCACCGTGGTCTCCCGGCCGACGATGCGCTCCTCCATCAGCACCTCACCCCCATGCGACAGCGAGAAGGCCAGCGCCGCCGGGAAGTCCTCGACGCGGTCGACGAAGCGCAGGCCGACGCTGGACCCCTGCCTGGCGGGCTTGAGCACGACCGGCGGTTGCCACCCGTCGGGCCAGGCCGCCCCGGCGTCGATGAAGCGCTCGAACCGGGCCGTCGGGATCCCGGCCCGCAGGCAGCGGCGCTTGGTGAGGATCTTGTCGAAGGCGAAGAGCGAGGCGCGGACGCCGCAGCCGGTGTAGGGCACCCCCAGTTCCTCGAGCTCGGACTGCACCGTGCCGTCCTCGCCGTAGGTGCCGTGCAGCGCCAGGAAGACCACGTCGGTGCCGGCGGGGATGGCCGGGTCGCCGGGCAGCGGGTCGACCTCGTCCACCCGGTGGCCCAGGGATCGCAGGGCCCGGGCGACGGCATCCCCGGAGCGCAGCGAGACCTCACGCTCGGCCGAGGGGCCGCCGCGCAGGACCGTGATGTGCAGGGGGCGGTTCATGCGTCCTCGCCCACGATCTCCACCTCGGTCTCCAGCTCGACGCCGCGCGCCTCGCGGGCCCGGGTCCGGACCGCCTCGATGAGGCCGAGCATGTCGGCCGCGGTCGCCTGGCCGAGGTTGACGAAGAAGTTGCCGTGCACGTCGCTGACCATCGCGTCCCCGACCCGGGTCCCCTTCAGGCCCAGCTCGTCGATGAGGCGGCCGGCCGGGAGGGTCGGCAGGGGATTCTTGAAGGTGCAGCCGGCGCTCGGCTGGCTGGGCTGGCTCGTCCAGCGCTTGTTGGAGAACTGCTCCATGCGGGCGCGGATCGCGTCGGCGTCGTCGGGCCGCCCTCTCAGCACCGCGCCCAGGGCGATGTGGGTGGCCAGCAGGGGGCAGGAGCGGTACTCCACGGGCACCTCGCACGCCGGCAGGTCGAGGATCTCGCCCGAGCGGCTCATGCAGCGCAGCCGATCCACCGCGTCGAAGGTCCAGGAGCCCATCGCCCCGGCGTTCATCCGCAGCGCCCCGCCGAGCGAGCCGGGGATTCCCTCGAAGAACTCGAGGCCGCCGATGCCGGCGCGGCGGGCCTCATGGGCGATGCCCTTGAGCCTCGCGCCGGCCCCGGCGGTGATCCGCCCGTCGGAGATCTCCACCTTGGAGAACCGGGGGTGCGCCAGCGAGACCACGATGCCCCGGATGCCCCCGTCGCGGACCAGCAGGTTGGACCCGCGCCCGAGCAGGAACACCGGCAGCCCGCGCAGGTGGGCGATCTCCAGCGTGCTGGCCAAGGCGTTTTCCGACCCGGGCTCCACATAGAGATCGGCAGGGCCGCCGACCCGCAGGGTCGTGCGTCGGGCCATGGGTTCGTCACGGCGCACCACCGCGTCGGCGGGCAGGACGATCTGGAGATCCCGGAAGGCGTTGGAGATGTCCTCGGCGTGGGCCGCCGCCGACTCGATCGTGGCGTCGACGGGTTCCGGGCTGAGCCTCAACGGATTCTTCATGCGGCCTCCTTGAACGGGATCCAACGGCCCGCGACGGGCAGCCTCTCCGGACCGGAAACGGCCCGGACCGCCTGGGTGAACGGCTGCCTCAGGTGCGCGAGGATGCATTCCGCGATCGTGGCCGCGGCCTCCGGGCGGTCCAGTTCCGCCAGGGCCCGGCACATCTCCGCGCGCGTGCCCTCCTCGTGGATGAGACGGAGGATGGACGACCGGAGGCGATCCGGATCGAGTCCAGCCTGCTCCAGACGCGTGGCGGCTCCGGCCCGCTCTAGGGCGAGGGCGTTGTGGCGCTGGTGATCGTCCTGCGCCGTCGGCAGCGGGATCAGCACGGAGGGCAGCCCGACGGCCGCGAGTTCCGCCAGCGACGACGCTCCGGCCCGGCTGACGGCCGCGTCGGCCGCCTCCAGCGCGAGGTGCATCTCCCGGAGGAATGGACGGACGACCGAGCGCGTCCCAAGTGGCCCGTGCGCCGCCCGGACCGCCTCGAGGTCGGGCGTGCCCGAGAGGTGGATGAACTGGAGTCCGGGAGAGGCGGCGGCCAGGCCTGGCAAGGCCGCGCAGACCGCCTGGTTGAGTCCACGGGCACCCTGGCTCCCGCCGGTCACCAGCAGCACCGGGCGGTCCGGGTCCAGACCGAGGGCGAGCCGGGCCGACCGTGCATCCCGGCGCTGCCTCAGCCGCGCGATCTCCTCACGGACCGGGGTTCCCGTGCAGGTCGTGCGTGCGGCCGCCCAGCGGGAGCCGGTCTCCGTGAATCCGCTGAAGGCCTCCCGGACCCAGCGGGCCAGCAGGCGGTTGGCGCGTCCCGGGACCGTGTTGGATTCGTGGAGGAAGATCGCGGCACCGAGGTGTCTTCCGGCCAGCATCGGCGGCGCGGCGGTGAAGCCCCCCATTCCGAGGACGGCCTCCGGCGGCCTTGGACCGAGGGAGCGGTCGGTGAAGCACCGGCGGGCCGCCCTCCAGGCACGGACGAACCCGACGACGAATGACCCCACGTTGCCTCCCTGCAGGCCGACGGCCGGCAGCGTCGCCGTCCGGAGGCCGATGTCGCGCACGGCCTCCCGGTCGACCTCCTTCGGGGAGACCAGCAGCGTCACCTGGGCGCCCCTGGCCGTGAGCTCCCGGCCGACCGCCAGCCCCGGGAACAGGTGGCCACCGGTCCCACCGCAGGCGATGGCGACATGGAGAGGGGTGGCGGCGGGTCGGCTCATCGGGCGGGGAGGGATTCGAGGTCCGGGGACTGGAACGGATTGGCGCGGCGTTCCGGGGCGGATTCCGCCGTCTCGGGGGCACGTCGTGCGATCGACAGGAGCAGACCCACCAGGGCCAGCATCGTCACGGCGCTCGACCCGCCCCGGCTCACGAAGGGCAGGGGCATCCCCTTGTTGATCATCGAGTTGGTCACCACCGCGATGTTGATCATCGCCTGGCAGGCGATCAGGAAACCGATGCCGCCGGCCAGCAGGCGTCCCTCGACGTCGGCGGCCCGGGAGGCGATCCGGACGGCGCACAGCAGGATCACCGCGAAGGCGACGAGAATCCCGAGGGTGAAGAACAGGCCCAGTTCCTCGCCGATCACCGGCAGGATGAAGTCGGTGTGCTGCTCCGGGATGGTCAGCTTGATGACCCCGGAGCCGAGCCCGACCCCTTCGAGTCCTCCCTCCCGAAGGGCCGCCAGCGACTTCAACGCCTGCGAGCCGGTGCCCTGCGGATCCAGTTCCGGGTGGAGGAATGCATCCACCCGCTTGCGCACCATCTCGCTGGACCGGTAGAAGTGCACCCCCAGACCCACGCCCGCCAACAGGGGCATGATCGCGAAGCGTTTGCGCATCCCCCCGAGGAGGAGGACGACCAGCGTCACCATCCCGAAGAGGATCATGGTCCCGCGGTCGGGCTGCTTGTAGAGCAGGCCGAGAAACGGCAGGACGACCAGCCCGGGCAGCGCCTGGCCCCACAGGAAGGTCTGCAGGTTGCCCCCGAAACGCATGCGCGGTCCGAACCGGGCTCCCCAGGCCGCGAGGGTCAGCAGGAGCGGCAGCTTGGCGAACTCCCCCGGCTGGGTCCCGAAGACCCAGCGCTGGGCGCCGTTGCGGTAGGTTCCGAGGGGCGACAGCACCAGGGCCAGGAGCAGCAGCGCCAGCCCGTACCACCACCATTGGGTGCGGATCCAGAACCGGTAGTCGCTGCGCCACAGCAGGCACATCAGGGTCGCTCCGGCGACGATCGCCACCCCCTGCATGGTGATGAGGTTGGAGAACCTCGACTCCAGCATCACGGCGCTGGCCAGCATGGTGAACCCCAGGGCCAGCAGCAGGCTGACCGTCAGCAGCAGGAGGATCGATGTCGTGCGCATGGGGGGTGGCGTGGCGTGGTCGGGTGTGCCCGGCCGTGCCCGTTCAGCGGCCGGTTCCGGAGGGCGGGGTCAGCGGGACCGGGGCTGCGGGAATGGGTTCGGCCGGGGCCTTGACCGCGGGCGCGGGGGTCTCGGTGCCTCCCTTGGCCGGGATCTTCAGCTTCTGACCGACGTTGATCTTGTCGCCGCTCAGGTTGTTGGCGGCGCGGAGGGCCTTGACGGAAATGCCGTTCTTCTTGGCGATCCGACCGAGCGTGTCACCACCCTTGACGGTGTAGGTGGACCCGGAGGATGCGCCGGCGGCCTCGGTCGCGATGTCCGCGGCAGCGGAGTTCTTCGGCAGGGTCTTGGCGGTGGTCTCCTTTGCGGCACCGCCGGCGGGCATCTGCAGCACCTGGCCGACCTTCAGCTTGCCGAGGTCGATGTTCGGGTTGGCATCCTTCAGGGCCTTGAGCGAGATCCCGTTGGCCTTGGCGATGTTGTAGGCGATGTCCCCGCCCTTCACCTTGTACTCGGAGGTCGTGGAGCCCGCGCCCTGCGGCAGCGTCTCGGCCGGACCGGCGCCGGTCGTCAGGCCCGCGCCGAGGTCGGGAATCGGGGGAGGGGTCGAGGTGGCGACATTGGCCGGGGTGCCCGGGAAGGTGACCACGCCCCCGGGGAGGGCGGTCGGCGGGTTGGTCGGCAGGGTGTCCGCGCCGGGGACCACGGCCGGTTCGGTCGTGCCGGGCGGCGGGGACAGCGGTTGGACGGCGAGGTCCGTCTGGTTGGAGAGTTGCGCCGGGTCGGGGGAGGACGCCGTCGTCGCCGAGCTCTCCTTGTTGCAGCCGTTGAGCAGCACCACGAGGAACACGGCCACGTGCGCGCTGAAGATGAAGGCGGCGATGCTGAAGGTGGAACGGCTCTTGGCCGCCTGCTCGAGTTTGGAGCCGGGAAGCAGCGGGGAGTTGGGGATGCTCATGGGTCAGGGATGGGGGCGGTGCTGGTTGGATCGAGGATGGACTCTTGGGGATTCGTCCGGAACCGGGTCCTCCAACCGGGTCCGGACGAGAGCGATGCGGGTCGCCGCGATGACGGCGTGCGTGAAGCCGAGGGAGCGTCGGGGCACGGGGCCCACGACGAGGGTACGGAAATGGGATTCGTTCGGGTTTGCACGGATCGCCGCGGGGGCGAGGCCCTGGTCTCCACGGGGGAATCCGGGCCGTCGACGGGGGGCGATTAAACAACCGATGCCCCCATGATCAAGGAGCAACCGGAGGTTCCTCCGGGAGGGACGACCGGGACGGGAACGACGAGGGCTTGGGCAGGCGTTCGCGTTCATCGGATCTTGAGGGTGCTCAGCGCCACCACGGCGCAGAGGATGCCGGCGATGTAGAAACGGGTGACGATCTTGGACTCCTTCCAGCCGAGCTTCTGGAAATGGTGGTGGATCGGCGCCATCAGGAAGATCCGGCGACCCTCGCCGCACCGGCGACGGGTGTACTTGAACCAGCCGACCTGCAGCATCACGCTGCCGGCCTCGGCGACGAAGACCCCGCCGGCGATCAGCAGCACCAGGGGCTGGTGGATCAGCACGGCCATCAACCCGAGGGCCCCGCCGAGGGCCAGGGATCCGGTGTCGCCCATGAAGACCTCGGCCGGATGGCAGTTGAACCAGAGGAACCCCAGCGAGGCGCCGATCAGGGCGGCGCATACCACCGTCAGCTCGCTGGCGCCGCGCACGTGGGGGATCTGCAGGTAGGTCGCCAGCTTCACGTTGTCGGCCAGGTAGGTGAGGATCAGCATCACCATGGCCACGATCAGCGTGCAGCCGATGGCCAGGCCGTCCATGCCGTCGGTCAGGTTCACCGCGTTCGAGCTGCCGACAAGCGTCAGTGCCACCAACGGGATCCCGATCCACGGCACCGCGCTGAGCACCGGGTCCTTGAAGAAGGGTACCTGGATCTCCGTGACCAGCGCGCGGGTCGAGGGCAGTTGCCACAGGTAGACGCCGACGCCGACGGCCAGCAGGCTCTGGACGATCCACTTGACCCGGGACCTCGCCCCGGCGGCGTTCTGGCGGGTGACCTTCAGCCAGTCGTCGTAGAACCCCAGGAACGCCAGCACCATGAGGGTGAGCAGGGTCAGCAGCACGAGCGCGTTGGGCCGCGCCCAGAGCAGCACGGAGATGTCCAGCGAGAGGAGGATCAGGAGGCCGCCCATCGTCGGGGTGCCGCGCTTGGCCAGGTCGGCCGAGGCGGCCGTGGCGTCGCCGGCGCTCCGGACATCCTTGGGCTGGTAGTCCTGGCGGAACTTGAGGTTCCGCAGCGCCTCGATGATCCGGGGGCCCATCAGCCAGCTCAGGACCAGCGCGGTCACCGCCGCGCCGGCGCTCCGGAAGGTGACGTACTTGAACACCGTCCACGGGACCGTCGGAAACAGTTCTGGAAGCTTGTAGAGCATGTCGCGTTCAGCCGGGGATCGGGATGCCGGACGGTTCGGACGCCAACCACTCGAGCAGCCGCTCGAGACGGCTGCTCCGGGAGGCCTTGGCCAGCACGCAGTCGCCGGGCCTGAGCAGGGGGCGCAGCGCCGACGCGGCGCTCTCGACGTCCGGGAAGCGGAGCACCCGGTCCGGGTCTCCCGCCCCGGAGGCCGTGTCCGCGGCCGACCTCCCGACGCAGACAAGGAGGTCGATGCCGAGGCGGCTGGCCTCGGCGCCGACCTCCCGGTGGGCCTCGGCGGTGTGTTCCCCGAGCTCGGCCATGTCGCCCAGGACGGCGATCCGGCGGCCCCGGCAGGGCAGGTCGGCGAGCGTGCGCAGCGAGGCCAGCGTCGAGTCGGCGTTGGCGTTGTAGGTGTCGTCGAGCCAGCGGATGCCGCGGCGCTCCGATCCCTGGAGACGCTGGCGGGCCCCACGGAACCCGGCCAGGGCCCCCCTGGCGGCTCCCGGGTCCACACCCAGCTCCGCGGCCACGGCGATCGCCAGGACGGCGTTCGAGACCATGTGCCGACCGGGGACGCCCACCGTGTAGGTGCCGTTCCATCGGGGGTCCGGCGCCTCGAGTTCGAACCGTGTGCCGTCCCAGTCCGTCCCGAGCGCGCGCGCGCGCCAGCCGTTGCCGGGACCGGAACCGGTCCGCACCACCCGGGCCCGGGTCAGGTCGGCCAGCCGGCAGGCCGCGGTGCAGTCGCCGTTGAGGAACAGCACCCCCTCCGCGGGCAGTGTCCGGGCCAGGGCGCTCTCCTCCTCCAGCACCCCCTCGATATCGCCGAAATGCTCGAGATGCTCGCGGCCGATCTGGGGGACGACCCCGAACGTCGGGGCGATCATGCGGACCAGCGGAGCCAGTTCGCCCGGATGGTTGGTGCCCGCCTCGAGCACGGCCACCTCGTGGGAGGCATCGACGGCCAGGAGGCTCAAGGGCACCCCGATGTCGTTGTTGAAGCTGGCCTCGGAGCGCTGGGTCCGGAAGCGGGTCGCCAGCACGGCGGCCAGGATCTCCTTGGTGGTGGTCTTGCCGTTGGATCCGGCCACGCAGACCACCGGCAGCGTGAGCCGCCTCCGGTGGGCCGCGGCGATCGCGCCGAGGGCCGCCCGGGGATCGCGCACAACCACCGCGGGCATCCCCTCCGGCACCTCGTCCCGTCGCCCCTCCGACACCAGCACGGCGGCGGCACTCGAGGCCAGGGCGGGGTCGCCGAGGAACGCGTGCCCGTCGAAGCGTTCCCCGCGCAGCGCGACAAAGAGCTGGCCCGCCTGCAGGCGGCGCGAGTCGGTGCAGATCCCCGCGAAGCGGACACCGCCGGCCGTCGGGGGATGGACCGTCCCGAGGGAGTCGTCGGCGATGCTCTGGAGCGTCACGGGTTCCATCAGTCGAGGGCGTAGCTCGCATTGACGACCGCGGTGACGGTCTTCTCCCGGGACGTGGTGTCGTTCATCCCGTCCCACGTGTTCTGCGTGGAGTGGAGGGGGGTGATCTGGAAGACCCCCATCTTGGCGGAGCGCAGGCGTGCGATCCGCCGGCCGCCCGGCGAGACGATCTGCTCGGCCCTGGCGAGGGCGTCCCGCGAGGCGTCGGCCAGCATCTCGATCTTCGCCTCCCCCGCCTTGGTCCAGATGAATTCGGGCGCACCCGACGTGAACTCGATGCCCTGGGTGACCAGTTGGGATGCCTTGGAGTCCATCGCCAGGACCGTGTCGATGTCTCCGGAACGAACCTCGGCCGTGCGGCTCAGGCGGAACCTCGAGGACGCGGCCTCGGCTCCGTCCTCATCGTCCGCGGCCTGCTTCGCCGGGCGGACCTGGACGCGCTGGATGGCGATGGGGTGGAACTGCGCGTTGGTCACGCCCTGGGCCGAGAGGAAGGCCCGGGTGGTCGCCTCCTGGGTCGCCAGGAGGGCCTGCGCCTCGAGCAGCGTGGCGCTCTCGACGGTGATCGTCCCACGCCAGACCACGAGGTCGGACTGGATGTTGCGTCGGGCCGATCCGGTGACGGTGATCGACTCGGCGTCCGCAACCTTGAGCCAGGTCCGCGTGAGCAACAGAGACGAGAGCACCAGGCCGGCCGCCAGGAACAGGCCGGCGAGCACGCCGAGGAGATGGGGGCGGGATGGGCTGGTCATAGGCTGTCCCCCACCCAGCCGCGGGATGCCAGCGCATCCCGGGCGTGCAGCCGGTCGTCCCATGGCACCACCGAGCCGCGGACCTCCTGGAACGACAAGGCCCCTTTGCCCGCGATGAGCACCACGTCGTCGGCCCGGGCGTTGCGGATCGCGGCGCGGATGGCCTCGTGGCGGTCGGGTTCCTCGAGGGCGCCTCCACCGAACCCGAGCTGGAGGTCGGCGAGGATCCCGTCGGCCGGGACATGGCCGGGGTTGTCCGACGTGAAGACGACCTCATCGGCCGCCCTGGCGGCGGCCCCGAGGGCCATCCGGTCCGCCGAGCCCGAGGCGCCCCGGATCCCGGCGACCAGGAGGATCCTGCGGCCACCCAAGGCGCGCGCCTCCGAAAGGAGTGCCGCGAGCTCCGTCGCCGAGGAGGCGCGGTCGATGAACACCGCGAAGGGTTGACCTGCCGGGACGGGCTCGAGGAGCCCCGGGGGCGGCTCCAGCAGGGGCAGGGCGCCGAGCGCGCGCGGGACCGGGCATCCGGCCGCCAGCGCGAGGTCGAGGGCGGCCTCAAGGCCCCGGAGATTGGAGGTGCCGACCAGCGGCAGGTGGGCCGTCCGTTCCGGTGTTCCGGGCAGGCCGAGGACCCTGAGACGGGTTCCCCGCCAGTGCAGGGCCTGCGCCTCCAGCCGGACGCGCCCCGTGGCGGTCGACTCGACCCGGGCCCTGGGGCGGGCATCCTGGATGAGGGCCTGGATCTCGGCGTCCTCCTCGACCACCAGGCAGTCGCCGCCCCAACGGACATGGGTGGCCAGCAGGCGTGCCCACTCGGGGGCCTCGTCCCGCATCGGACGCTGGGGGAACAGCCGGTCGGCGATGCGCCCGCCCTCCGGGGTGAGCAGCGCCGGGCGCCTGCCTGCCTGGACCAGGAGCCCATGGAGCAGGGCCGCGGTGGCCGCGGAGACCCGGCCTTGGCAGGGGATGCGGCAGAGGTCCAGACGCTCCAGCGGATGCCTTGCCACCGCCGTTGCCGCCACGTCCATCGTCGCGCCCCGGGATTGGGGTCGCTGGTGACGCCGGCGACCGGAGGCGTCGCACCCCGTCGTTGTCCGGGGCGGGTCGTGGAAGGCCCCGATGCCCTCGATGCACCCGGTGGGGCGCGGCAGGGTTTCGGTCTCCGGGAGCGTGGCTTCCATGGGGGGCATGCTCATGGGCGCGTCGAATGGCCTCCGGATCCGGCCGCCAGCGTGTTCACCGTGGCCGTGGGCGAAGGCGGGATCGTGAGGTAGCTTGCCGTCTCACGGACGATCTCCTTGAAGACCGGCACGCAGGCGGCACCGTAGGCGGCGCGCCCATCCGAACCCTTCGGCTCGTCGGCGCAGACCAGCAGGCAGACCTGGGGGGTTCTCGGCCGGCAGGAACCCGACGAAGGTGCTGAAATGTGCGGTGACCCCCGCCTCCATGTGGGCCTTGGTCATCTTGTTGGCGGTCCCGGTCTTCCCGGCGACCGTGTAGTCGTCCATGGTCGCATCCTTGCCGGTGCCCTTGGGCCCCACCACGGCCGTCATCAGGCGGACAAGGTGCCGGGCCGTCTCCGGACTCACCACCCTGCCGACCTGACGGGGCGCCAGGTTGCGGATGATGCCGCCGGAGGGGGTTTCCACCGACTTCACCAGCATGGGCTCCATCAGGATGCCGTCATTGGCCACCGCCGCGTAGGCCATGGCGATCTGCAGCGGGGTGGTGTAGATGCCGTATCCGTAGGAGAGGATGAGCTGGGTCCCGAGGCCGTCCCAGGCGGGGATCCGGGGATTCGGTTCGCCGCCGCAAAGGATGCCCGTCCGTCGCAACAGGCCGAAGGTGTCGGCATACCGCACCAGCGCCGTGCCGCGCGGCGGGGCCGCCGGATCCCACAGGGCGTACCCGAGCTTGGCTGCGCCGACGTTGGAGGAGGCCGCGAAGGCCTCCTCGAGGGTCGCGGTGTGGAGCTTGTGGCCGCGGGCGTCGGCGATGGGTTTGCGACGCCCCGCCGGCGGGTGCCAGATGCCACCCTCGCAATCGATGCGCGATTCGGGGGTCAACGCGCGCCCGGGGAGGGCCTCGAAGGCCGCGGCGTAGGTCACCAGCTTGAAGGTGGACCCGGGCTCGACGAGCTCGGAGACCGCGTGGTTGCGGTGCCTCGGCTTGGCCGGCCCGTTCGTCGTCGGCGGCGATCCGGAAGGCCGTGCCGGGACGTACCTCGGGTCGGTGGCGTTGGCCAGGGCGAGGATCTCCCCGGTCGATGGCCGGATGAGGATCGCCGACATCCAGTTCGGCCGCAGCCTTCCCATGGACTTCTGGAGCGCGTTCTCGGCCACGTACTGCAGGTTGGCGTCGAGGGTCAGCCGCACGTTGGCGCCCGGCTGGGGCGGCAGGTCGAGTTCCCGGGTTCCGGCCAGTTCCCGACCCTTGCCCCTGCGGAGCACCGACTGCCCAGGGACGCCGTGCAGCTCGTCGTCGAACTGGCGCTCGATGCCGTCGGCGCCGCGGACATCGGCCGGGAGCTCCCGGGTGCGCACCTGGACGCGCTGCGTCGCGGTGCGGTATTCGACCATCGGGATCTGCCCGTTGGTGGTCGATCCCAGCACCGGTGCGGCCAACTGCCCGTGCGGCATGACGCGTCGTTCCACGATCTCCCGGGTGATCCCGTTTTCCCGGATCTCCTTCAATTGGGGTTGGATCTTCTTCAGGGCCTGGGTGATCTCCTTGCCCTCGCGGGAGATCTCCTTCCTGAGGCGGTATCTCGCGGGCAGGTCCCACCAGGGGATCGCGGCGGAGTTGGTGCGGCGCCGTGCGAGGGCTGCCGAGGCGGCCAGCAGCCGCTGCTGCTCAGGGGAACGGAACGCCTTGAGGTTGGTCTGCACCCGGGTCCACTCCGCGTGGGTGAGGTTGGAGGCCACCAGGACGTTCTGGTTGGTGTGGAGGACGTTGGCCCATTGGGTGGTCACCAGCCCGGAGGCGTTGGTCGTCGGGACGGCCTTCCAGCGCAACTCCGGGCGGATCGTGAGCCGCTCCTCGAGCACGGCCGCCGGGATCGACAGCAGCGGAGAGAGCATCGCCGCCACATGGGGGGCCTGGTTGCTGATCACCACGGGGTTGCCCCGCAGGTTGTAGGTGTGCTGCGAGAACACCAGCCGCTCGCCGCGCCGGTCGAGCAGTTCGCCGCGCGGGGCAGGGATGTACGACACCCGTGCCGGGTTCGCCCCGAGGGTGTAGCGCGCGGAGTCCGGGCGGAATCCCTGGATGTACACGAGGCGCCCTGCGAGCCCGGCGAACGCGGCGCAGCAGAGCAGCGTCAGTCCGGTCAGCATCCGGTCGTTGGTGGCGGGGGCGTTCATGGGGGTCTGGTCAGTGCGGCAGGGTGGCCAGCGGCGGCGCCGGTGCGACCAGCGGGGCCGTCGCGCGCCCGAGCTCGAGGGACGGGCCCGCGGGGGCGGTCGCGTTGGTGACGTGGATGACCTGCCGGTAGGCGATGTTCGTCAGGCCCAGCCCCAGCTCCTGGATGCGGCGCATCAGCGCCGGCCGGGTCAGCAGCTTCTCGATGTCCTGCTGGTCCCGGGCGATGGACCGCTCGAGGGCCGTGCAATGGGTGCGGATCTGGGAGATCTGGTCCTGCAGGCGCTGGTGGGCGCGGCTCTGCAGGATCCACAGGAACCCCAGGGTGCCGATCAGCGCCGAGCCGGCCAGCGCCCGGAGGATGGTCCCCATGCGGATCTCGGAACGGTTCCTTGCGCTCATGGTTCCGGAAGGCGTTCGAGCACCCGCAGCCTCGCGCTGCGTGCCCGCGGGTTGGCCGCCAGTTCCGCGTCGGACGCGACGATCCCCTTGCGCGCCAGCTCGCGCCCCCGGGGGGGCCTCGGGGTGCGCAGGTGCGGATGGTCGACGGGACCCTCGTAGTCGTAGTCGCGGGCTTCCCGGCGCATGAATTCCTTGACGATCCGATCCTCGAGGGAATGGAAGCTGATCACCGCCAGCCGCCCACCCGGCGTCAGCAGCGGGAAGGCCCGCTCGAGACCCTCGCGCACCGAGGCCAGCTCTCCGTTGGTGGCGATCCGAAGCGCCTGGAAACACCGGGTGGCCGGATGGGTCGGAGATCCCCGCCGGGGACAGACCCGTTCGATCGAGGCGGCCAGTTGGCCGGTCGTGGTGAACGGACGGTTCCGCCGATCCTCGACGAGCGCCTGGGCGATGCGCCGGGAATGGCGCTCGTCCCCGAGGCTCCAGAACAGGTCGGCGAGCTCGCCGGCGGGAAGCGTGTTGACCAGGTCGGCGGCGGTCGGGCCGCCGCCGGACGGGTCCATGCGCATGTCGAGGGGGCCGTCCTGCTGGAAGGAAAACCCCCGGTCCGCGGTGTCCAGCTGGTGGGAGCTGACCCCCAGGTCGAACAGGATCCCGTCGAGCGATCCCGGAGTGATCCATTGGTCCGCCCCGGAGAAGTCGCCGTGGTGGATCTCGGTCCGGCCCCCGAAGCGACCCAGGCGATCGCCGGCGGCCCGGAGCGCCGCGGGATCGCGGTCGCATCCGTACAGGAAGCCCCCCGGTGAACCGGCCTCCAGGATCGCCTCGGCGTGGCCCCCACCCCCGAGGGTTCCATCGAGGTAGCGGCCATGGGCCTTCGGTTGGAGCGCGGTCACCACTTCGTGGAGCAGGACGGGTTGGTGGGAGAACGGGGGCACCTCGGGGCCTGGGACGTTCACTCGCGGGCGACCAGCCTGCGGTCCAGCGGGGCACGGTTCCGGAGGCGGTTGACGGCGAGTTCGGGATCGTGGGTGCCGGCCGCCCCGGGCGGGCGGGTCTCGTGGAGCAGGTGGCCCCCACGGCGGCGGCGGACCAGTTCGACATCGTCCTCGAACAGGTCGTTGCGGACCGGGGTCGCGGCCGGCAGCTGGAACTCGGCCTGGACGAGCGGGTGGTTGGGGATCCGGCGGTTCTCGAACGAGAGGAACCGCCGCGCCAGTGTCTGCGGCAGCGCCTTGACGCTGCCCAGCGGCACGCCACCTGCCTTCGGGACGCCGATGCGGGACGGGGCGGACGGGTGGTCGTCCCGGCTGGGGAGCCAGGAACGCCAATGGAGCCATGCCGGCAGTCTCATGTGTTTCTCGGATTCTGGACCTTCTTGAGCACCGTCTCCGCACCGCGAGCCGACTGGTAGGCCTTCGGGTTCCACAGTTCGAAACGGTCGATGCAACCGACGAAAAGCACGTCCTTGGTGAGCCCGGCGGCGATCCGCATCTCCTCCGGCAGGCAGATGCGCCCGGCGCTGTCGAGGTCCAGTTCGATGATCCGGTCCACGTAGTCGTGACGCTCGGCCAGCTTGAGCGGCTCGGTGAAGTCCCCGGCGCAGATGGGTTGGCTGAAGCGGTCGAACTGCTCGGAGGGAAGCACCATCACGAATTCGGTGTCGGCCGCATGACGGATCATCACCGCCATCAGGGACAGGGTCGAAGGGTCCTCGGGGCGCCACTTGGCCGGCATGGGCACCCGGCCCTGGGTGTCGACCTTGTGGTCGTAGCGCCAGGTGAACCGAGGACGGGGCGACACCGCCGGGACGGCCCCGGAAGAGGGGGATCCCGTTTCCATGATGTCACCGGCAGTGGCCATGCTGGGGTGTCCGTGAAGAGTCGGCTCGAAACCACGAAGAAACCCGCGTTCCCGTGGACGACGACTTTCTACAGCAACAGTCTCCCTTTCTACAACTAAATCGTTGCTTTTTCTTACTAAGTGTTATGCGCAGGTTATTCACAATCCGTGTATCCGTTGAAATACCAAGGAATACCGATAACTGAACAAGGAGGTTGGAATCGACTTCCGCGGGGGTTTCCCTTTTTCTCCCTGCATGCGGGTATCCGACTTCGATTTCGAACTGCCGGGCGAGTTGATCGCCCAGCATCCGGCGCCGGAGCGGGACGGATCCCGGTTGATGCAGTTCGACCGGTCGACGGGCGCCTGCCGGCACGGCCGGTTCATCGATCTGGTGGACCAACTCCAGCCCGGGGAGGTGCTGGTGATGAACGATTCGCGGGTGATTCCGGCCCGATTGCTGGGTCGTCGGGCCGATTCGCCGGGGCGCGTCGAACTTCTCCTGCTCGAGGAGGCCAGACCCGGGTGCTGGTGGGCGATGGTGCGGCCCGGGAAGCGGATCCGGCCCGGGGCGGTGCTCCGGTTTGGCGCCGAAGAGGCGCCTGAAATGGTGTGCCGGGTCCTGGAGAAGAACCCGGAGGGCCACGCGTTGGTGGAATGGGAGGATCCCGGTTCGTTCTGGGGGGCGCTGCAGCGCATCGGCCGGCTCCCACTGCCACCGTACATCGAGCGCGGAGACACCGGCGCGACCGGCGAGGATGCCGTCCGCTACCAGACCGTGTATGCCACCCGGGCGGGTTCGGTCGCGGCACCGACCGCCGGCTTGCATTTCACCGAGCGGGTGCTGGAGGCGCTGCGGTCCAAGGGGGTGCGCCTCCATCGCGTCACGCTGCACGTGGGGGCGGGCACGTTCCTCCCGGTCAAGGCCGACGAGGTCTCCGACCACGTCATGCACGAGGAACGCTACGAATTGGGCGAGGAGACCGCCCAGGCCCTCCGGGAGGCCAAGGCGTCCGGTCGCCGGATCATCGCCGTCGGCACCACCACGATGCGGGTGCTGGAGACCGTGGCCGGGCGTTCCGGGGGTTCCATCGAGGCCGGTTCCGGCCGGACGAGGATCTTCATCCACCCGCCGTTCCGGTTCCGCCTTGTCGACGGGTTGTTGACCAACTTCCACCTTCCGAGGAGCACGCTCCTGATGCTCATCAGCGCGTTTGCCGATCCCGGGGGCGTGGCCGGCCGCGAGCGGATCCTCGCGGCCTACGCCGAGGCCATCCGGGAACGCTACCGTTTCTTCAGCTATGGCGACGCCATGTTCCTCCACTGATCGGCGCGGGCCGTTCCATCCGGGATCCCCGACGGAGCCTGTCCCCGGGCGGTCGGTCCAGGTGGTCGTGAACATGGCCATGACGGCCGATGGCAAGGTTGCCACGGCCGGTCGCGAGGTCGTCTCCTTCGGCAGCCCGCATGACCAGCGGGCCCTCTACGCCTTGCGGGCCACCGCCGATGCCCTGCTCTGTGGCGCGCGGACCGTCGAGGAGACCGGAGCCACCTTGGGGACAGGCTCCAAGGCGTTCCTGGCCGCCCGTCGCCGGGCGGGCCTGTCCCCGGAGGCGCTGCGGGTGGTGGTCAGTGGGGCCGGCTCGCTGTCGTCCGACGCGGCGTTGTGGCGATCATCGGGGGCTCCGATCCTGGTTTTGACCGCCGGAACGGCTTCTGAGACGCAACGTGAACGATTGCGAAGCCTTGGAGCTCAGGTTTGGAAGTCGCCAAGCCAGGGGCTTGATCTCCCGGCCGCCTTGGACTGGTTGGCCCGGGAGCACGGGGTGCGCCGTCTGGTGGCCGAAGGTGGCGGCGTGCTCAATGCGGCCCTGATGGCCGCCGACCAGGTGGATGAGGTCCGATTGACCTTGGTCCCCCGGATCTTTGGCGGAGCCGCCAGTCCCACCATCGCCGATGGTCCGGTTGCCGATGCCCTGGCCGATGCGGCCCGCTTCCGCCTCGCGTCGGTGCGAGCGGTGGGCGATGAGCGGTTCCTGAGGTACGTGCGGATGTCCCGGGTCGATCCGCAGTGACCCTCCGTGGCTATCGGGCTCCCTGGCGGATCCACTCCTCCACCTGCCTGAGGGGCTTGTCGGCGATCCGGTGGGCCTCGGGCTTGGGAATGTCCTCGTCCTTCCCGGCGAGGATGGTCAGGAGACTCGACTTCTTGGGATTCCCCGGCGTGACGACCTTCCCGTAGGTCTTGCCGCCCGTGAGCACCCGGTCCATCGAGTCGACCGAGAACCCGCCCTCGGCGCCGGCGCCGGAGTGGCATTTGGCGCAGGATCCCGCCAAGAGGGCCTTGATCTCGGGGTCGAAGCGCACCGGTGCGACGATCTCGGTGATCGGGCCGTCGGGCCAGGCGGCCCCCTGGTCGATCCAGCCGCGCAACAGGCTGATCTGTTCGCGCGTCAGGGGATCGCTCTCCCCGGGTTTGCCTCCAGGCGGGGGCATGAGCATCTCGTCGATGAGGCCGGCAGCCATGTGGATGATCGCGCTCTGGGCGCTCTTGCCGGCGGCGATGGCCGGCCCGTGGTCATCGGTGACCTTGAAGGCACCCTCCTTCGTGTCCATCCGGTACTTGCCCTTCTGTTTCTCGGGCCCGTGGCACTTGAAGCACGCCGCCTTGAACAGCGGGTAGACCTCGGTCTTGAAGTCCACGGGCCGCGTCAACGGCGGTGGCAACTTGGCCAACTCGGCGGCCGGGATCGGCACCTGGGCCTGGATCGCGAGCGTGGCCGCGGCCGCCAACGATGAGACAAGCCGGATCAGGAGACCGGGAGCGTTCAACCGGGGCTTCATGAGGGCAGGGTACTGAGGTTGGGTCCCTGAGGAAAGATCCGCCTCGATCAACCGCCGGCAAGCCACCGCCCAAGGATCGGGATCCAGAGCAGGGTGGGCAGCAGGTTGGCCTGGGGCGTGCCGCGGAAGCCGGCGACGGCCGGGGCGCTGCAGAGGATGAGCAGGTCGCCCGCGAGCATCAGCGGCCCGGAGAGGCCGTGTCGAACCAACCAGGGTCCGGTCGCCCAGGTGCCTGTGGCCCAGGTGGCCTGCCAGAGCATGACTGGGCCGAACACCCGTGCGATCCGTCCCAGGGGCAGGCTCCGACCGGCCGGCCCGGCATGGTGGGCCGCCGCCCAGGCCGCAAGGGCCGCCGCATCCAGGACCGCTTTGAGGGCCAGCCCGGTCCACCGGCCTCCCAGGCCCTCATGGATCGTTGCCGGGATCAGGAGGGGATTCAGGGCCATGAAAACCCCGAGGGAAAAGTCCCCCTGCCGGCCATCCACGGTCGCGTCCAGCTTTCCCCCGGGCCGGGCGAAAGACCTCCCCCAGGTGTCGAGGCGTCGTTGGAGGCCGAGCGCACGACCGGTGAGGTTGCCGAGGATCAACCCGACGAGCGCCACGGCCGCCCCGCGCAGGCCGCCCGGGAGTGTCGGTTGCCCCGGTGCGAGGTCTCGAAGGAGTCCCATTCCCCCGATCATGACCGCCGCCCCTGCGCCCAGCCACCGCAGGCGCAGAAGATCCACGGGACGTCCGCGCAAAGTCCGGCGCCGCACCCACCCGGAGGCCAGCAGGCCCGTCCCGGCGGCAATGGCATTGATGGAGTGGCCCAGCACGACGGCCGTGAGGCTCTCCGGAAGCGGCTCCGACCGCAACCTGGTCGAATGGCCCTCGCGGGTGCTTCCACGGGCCGGACTTGGCGCGATTGGGCACGGATTGGGCTTGCCCGGGGTTTACAAATGGTTTCTCTAGCCGGCTTCCGTCCAAGGGTTGCCGCCCTCCGGACGGCCAGACCAACCCATCGACGACCCGTTGCGATTTCCATGAGTCAGGCTCCCCGTCCTTTCGGCCTCCCGCGAAGCCCCGTGGCCAAGGCCCTGGTCCCCGTCCATTTCATCTGCCTGGCCCCGGAGGCCCGGGAGGTGGCCGTGGTCGGTGATTTCAACGGCTGGAACCCGCAGGCGAACCCGTTGGCCCGGGCCTTCGACGGCTCGTGGCAGGGGTCGCTCCAGCTCCGTCACGGTCATCACCGGTACGCCTTCTGGGTGGACGGCACCTTGCAGGTCGATCCGCGGGGACAGGGGGTCAGTCGGAATGACCAGGGGCAGCGGGTGTCGCTCGTCGCCGTCAGTTGAGCGGCGCGGCGCCGGGCGGTGGAACTTTCGGCCCGAGCCGGTTATCCAAGGTCCACGCTTCATGGCGCAATTCAACTACAAGGCGCGGCGTCGGACGGGTGAGGGGGTCGAGGGCGTCGTCGAGGCCGCCGACCGTCAGGCCGCCGTCGTCCAGATCGAGCGGATGGGGGTGATTCCCGTCGCGGTGGTCCAAGCCAGGGGCTCGGCCAAGGCGGCCAAGTCCGATCCGGCGGCCGGTCGGGCCGACCGTGGCACCTCCAAGGTCTCGGTGTTGCCCAGGCTCTTCGCCCGCGGGCCCAAGAAGCCCGGCCTCAAGGAGTTGGCCATGTACACCCTCCAGTTGGCCAACCTGCTGCGGGCCGGCATGCCGCTGACCATGGCCCTGCGCAGCATGGAAAGCCTCTCCTCGAAGGGCATCCCCGGCGAGGTCAGCCGTCAGCTCAAGCAGGATGTCACCGAAGGCCGGGGACTGTCCGAGGCCATGGCCCGCCAAAACCATGTCTTTCCCGACCTGGTCATCAACATGGTCCGGGCCGGCGAGCAGTCGGGAGCGCTGGAGGAGGTCCTGCGCCGCCAGGCCGCCCATTTCGACCGGTTCGCCGAGGTCCAGTCGAAGTTCAAGTCGGCGATGATCTACCCGGCGGTCGTCTGTGTGGTGGGCGGGGCGTTGGTCCTCTTCTTCATGACGGTCATGCTGCCGAAGTTCATGACCCTCTTCGACAACACCAAGATCGAGCTCCCGGCCATGACCAAGATGCTCATCGCCATCAGCGGGTTCCTGAGCAGCTATTGGTGGGCCCTGATCCTGGCCGGGGGCGGCGCGGTGGTGGCGTTCCGCCGCTACCGGGCCAGCAAGGCCGGCCGTGAGACGCTCGACCGCCTGGTGATGCGCCTGCCGGTGGTCGGCAAGGTGGTCCGGCTCAATCTTTTCGGCCAGTTCGCCCGCACACTCTCCACCCTGCTTCAGAACGGCGTCCCCGTGCTGCAGGCCCTCCGCATCACCGAGCAGGTCATGCCCAACGTGGTCATCCAGGAGGCCATCGCCCGCACCCGGGAGGGCGTCACCGACGGCAAGACGCTCGCCCAGCCCCTGGCCAAGAGCCGGCTCTTCCCGCAACTGATGATCGACCTCATCAAGATCGGCGAGGAGACCGGCGACGTGCCGGCGGCCCTCTCCAACGTGGCCGACACCTACGAGAACGACCTCAACGTCGGCCTGACGGCCATGACCAACCTCATCCAGCCGGTGATCATCGTGGCCATCGCCTTCGTCGTGGGATTCATGCTGCTGGGGGTCATGTCCGCCATGTTCAAGATCACCGAGAGCATCTCCACCCGCTGACCCCGAGGCCCGATGAGGATCCCCGACGTCATCCCCCCCGGCGCCCGGCGCCCCGGCGGCATCGCGGCCTTCACCATGATCGAGCTGGTCGTGGCCGTGATGTTGGTGGCGGTGATGATGTTCGTGGCGGTGCCGCGCTTCATGGCCGGCAAGAAGGGGCCCATGGCCCAGGCGCTGGAGGTGCTGGAGACCGCCTGCAACGAGGCCCGTGCCCGTGCCATCATGGGCAACCGGCCGATGCAGGTGGTGCTTTATGGCGCGGAGGGCCGCGTGCTGGTCGAGCCCGCGCCCGTGGGCGTGATGGGTGCGACCAACGGTGTTTCCATGGCCTCCTTCGACCGGTTGCGCGATGCCGAGACACCCGTCTCCGGCCCGCTCTCCAAGCCTCCGTTCCACGGTCAACTCGACGACGAGGTCGCCTTCCGCAGCCTGACCGTCAACGGGATGGACATGATGAACTCGTCGTTGGCCGCCATCCGGTTCTTCCCCAACGGCACCAGCGACGCGATGACTGCCGAACTGAGCTGGCTCAAGCGCGGGCTGGAGCTCAAGCGGCTGACGCTGGAGGTCATCACGGCCCGGCTTTCCATCGAGGACCTTCGATGACCCCGCTCCGCCATCCAGGGGTCCGTGCGATCGACCGGGGTTGCCGGGGCCGGGCCGCCTTCACGCTCATCGAGGTCGCCGTCGCCTCGGCGATCATGGCGCTGGCCCTCTTCGGGTTCATCTCGGTCTGCTCCACGGCGCTCAAGTCGGCCAAGTCGCTCAACCGGGTCGAGGTCGACGCGAGCAGCCTCGCCGCCGAGCTGTCGATCTCGAACCGGCTGGAGGAGATGTCCGACCACGGCGACTTCGGGCGGCTCTACCCCGGCTATCAATGGAGCCGCACGGTCTACGAGGTGGGCACCAACGGGCTCTTCCGGGCCGACTTCGTGGTGGTCGGCGGACCCAAGGGATCGGAACGGCGGCTCAGCGTGCTCTATTTTCCCAAGCAATACGTGCAGGGGGCCGGCCGATGAGATCCCGCATCCATGGAGGCCCGGGGCGGTCCCGCGGATTCACCGTGATGGAAGTGATGGTGGCGGTGTTCCTCTTCGCCCTGATCCTCACCATGATCTACTCGACCTGGAGGCTCATCTTCCAGAGTTCCCAGGCCGCGATCCGCTCCACCACCGACGCCCAGCGGGCGCGGATGGCCATGCGCACCGTCGAGGACGCCCTGGCATCCGCCACCATGTTCGCCTCCAACCCGAGGCTCTATTTCTTCCAGGCCGACACGGCGGGCCGATTCGCCGCCGTGAGCTTCGCCGCCGACCTGTCGGACTCCTTTCCGAACAGCGGGATGTTCGGGGGCGAGCGCCTGCGCCGGGTGAGCTTCTACGTGCCCCCGGGAGGCCGGGACCTGGTGCTCGAGCAGAACTCGCTCCTGGCCGACTTCGAGCGCGGTGGGGAGCCGGCGAGCATCGTGCTGGCCCGGGATGTGGAGCTCTTCCAGCTCGAGTTCTGGGACGGCCAGCAGCGCGATTTCGTCGAGGAGTGGCTCTCGACCAACCAGTTGCCGGTGATCGTCCGCGTGACGCTGGGGTTCGGACAGGCCAAGGACGCCCGCGATCCCGTCCAGGTCGTGAGCCGCGTGGTGCGGCTGCCCACCGTCGCGGTGCCCCGGGACGCGCAAGGCATGATCGGAGGGGCCCCGTGAATCCCCGTGGCCTCCTGTGCCGCGGCGCCGGGGCCCGGATGCCCGGGCAGCGGGCCGTGGCGCTGTTGATGGTCATGTTGTTGATCTTCGCCATGGCGGTGATCGTCACGGCCTTCGCCTACACGATGAAGATCGAGGGGCGGCTGGCGACCCGGACCCAGAGCGAGAGCGAGACCGAATGGATGGGCCGCTCCGGCGTCGAGATGGCCAAGTGGGTCCTGTCGCTGTCGCGGCAGATCCCCGGCGAGCAGACCTACGACGGCCTCAACCAGTTCTGGGCCGGCGGGCAGGGGATGACCAACATGGCCGACAACCCCTTCGAGGGGCTCTCCCTGCAGGATGTCCCGTTGGGCGACGGCACCATCTCCATCGAGATCCTCGATGCCGAGCGCTACCTGAACATCAACTCCATCGCCACGCGCAACCCGCAGCTGCTCGAGCTGATCCTGCAGCTCTGCGGCGCGGGCGCGTCGGATTCGGCCGACATCGCGGCGGCGATCCGCGACTGGATCGACCCCAACGACGATGCGGCGATGGGTGGCGGCGCCGAGAGCGAGTTCTACCGGATGCTCAACCCGCCCTACATCGCCAAGAACGGCCCGATCGACGACCTGTCCGAGCTGTTGAAGATCCGGGGGATCTCACCGCAGCTCTACTGGGGGCCCCGCGGACAGGGGATGGGGGAGATGGCCGCGGGCTCCTCGATCGACTCGGCCGGCCGCCGCGTGTCATCCACCTTCCTCGGGCAGGGCGTCGCCGGGTCGGTGGGCCTGGCCGACATCTTTTCGGCCGTCTCCAGCGGCCAGTTGAACATCAACACCGCCCCGTATCCCGTGCTGGTGATGGCCTGCGGGGGTGATGAGAACATCGCCCGGAACATCCTCGAGCAGCGTGCCGGACCCGACGGCGTGGACGGCACCTACGACGACATGCCCGCGCGGGGCCCCCAGGACATCGCCCGCCTCCAGGGGGTGCCCGTGGTGCCCAACCAGGGCACGCCGCTGGCGGTCTTCTCGACGGTCAGCAGCACCTTCGAGGTGCGGGTGGACGTCAAGCTGGGCGCCTTGTCCCGACGGTATGTCGCCGTGCTGAGGCGCAGCAGCCTGCGAGAGATGCCCGTGCTGACCTTCCGTCGGGAGTGAGCCCCGTCGGGACCGTCGGGGGACAGGTCCTGCCGCGTCATCCGGCCACCGTGACCGAGGCCCGACCTGCGGCAAGCGCGCCGGACCTCACGGTGTCGGCGTGGCCACGGGGATCTTGAAGAAGCATTGCCAGCCGCCGTAGTCGGAGCCCAGCGAGACCCTCTTGTTGGCGAACCACTCCACGTGGCCGTCCTCGAACCCGAAGTTGCCGCCCTCGGGGGCGCCCCGGGAGACGCGGTGCACGGCGGTGGCGACCTTTTTGCCGTTGTAGTCGGTGAACCAGTTCAACCTGGCGTCGAGGATGTTGGTGGTCTTGGAACCGAGCGCCTGAAGGCGGTCGATGATGATCGGGGCGGACTCGTACATGCCACCGAGCTTCTTGCGGAAGAACCACTCGGCCGTGCCTTGGGCGCCGCCGGTCACGTCGGGGTCGCCGGTGCGCCGGCCCGGCAGGTAGAAATACCCCATCAGCTGGGGATCGTTGTTGTTGGCGATCATCCCCCGCTCCGCCGCCCGGTGCCAGTCGTCGGTGGGGCAGAACAGCACGTCGTTGGCCGCCCGGGTGTTGTTGGCGGATGTGCGGCGGTTCTGGATGAGGTAGCCGTTCCAGAAGTTGCTCATCGAAGGCATCATCCAGCTGAAGCCTGCGCCGCCGCTGTTGTCCGGGAAGGAGCCCTGGTTGTCCGAGGCGTAGAGATTGACGGCGATGCCCCACTGCTTGCAGTTGCTGGCGCAGAGGGTCTTCACGGCCTTGGCTTTCGCCCGGGCGAGGGCCGGCAGGAGCATGCCTGCCAGGATGGCGATGATGGCGATGACCACCAGCAGCTCGATGAGGGTGAAGGCGCTGGCGCGTGGTTGTCGGATGGGATTCATGACGAAGGCTCCGGATCGGGGATCGGTTCTTTAGATAGCGCCCCCGGGGTCCGTGGCCAATCAAATCTTCCGCCCGCCCGGGCGCGGGCCGGCATCGGGTGGACACGAAACCGCCCCGGGCCGAAAGGGGATCGGCCGGGGCGGCACGGGGTGCGGGCTGGTATGCGGCCCGGGCGTGGGTCAGTTGCGTGATCGCGCCAGCTCGTCGTTGTTCATGGCGTTGTAGATCTTCCACTCCTCGTTGTGGTAGGTCGGGTCCGGCCTGAAACTCAGCTTGGCGAAGAACTTCTTCTCCAGCTCGATGAGCAGCTTCTCGTCGCGCGTCCGCAGGCGGTCGAGCACACCGGGATTGCAGACGACCTTGACCTGGAAGTCGCCGTCGTCGCGCGGCCGGCCCTTCAGGATCTGGGTCAGCTTGCGCTGGATCTCGACGCTCATGGTCTCGGCGCTCTTGATCACGCCGCGTCCCTTGCAGTGCTCGCAGTCGTCGTAGAGCGACGAGCGGACGCTCTCGGTCTGGCGCTGGCGGGTCATCTCCATGAGGCCGAGCTGCGAGAGCGGCAGCACGTGGGTCTTGGCCTTGTCGCGCTTCAGGTTCTCCTTCATGCGCTGGTAGATGGACTGCTGGTCGCGCCGCGACTTCATGTCGATGAAGTCCAGCACGATGATGCCGCCCATGTTCCGCAGGCGCAGCTGCCGGGCGATCTCGTCGGCGGCGTCCTGGTTCACCTTGAGGATCGTCGCGTCGTGGTCCTTGGTGCCGGCCTGCTTGTGCTTGCCGGTGTTCACGTCGATGGCCACGAGGGCCTCGGTCTCGTCGATGATCAGGTAGCCGCCGCTCTTGAGGTTGACCTGCCGGCTGAAGGCCGCCTCGAGCTGCCGGGTGATGTTGTAGCGGTCGAAGAGCGGCTCCGCCTCGTTGTAGAAGTGCACCTTGCGCGCCGAGCGCGGGCTGATGCGCTTGATGCTGTCCCGGATGGACTCGAACTTCTTGAGGTCGTCGATGACGATCTTGTCGACGTCCTCGGTGAGGAAGTCGCGGACGGTCCGCTCGATCAGGTCGGGTTCCTGGTACACGCAGGAGGCCATCGACTGGCCCTTGATCTTCTCCTGGATGAGCTTCCACTCCTCCAGCAGGAGGGCCAGGTCGCGGACGAAATAGGCCTTGCGCTTGTCCTCGCCCGCGGTGCGGATGATGACCCCCATGCCCTCGGGGATGGTCAGCTCCCGGACGATCTTCTTGAGGCGCTGGCGCTCCTCGGCGTTCTCGATCTTGCGGCTGATGCCCGACTGGTCGGAGTTCGGGAGCAGGACGAGGTATCGGCCCGGCAGGGAGAGGTTGGTGGTCACCCGGGGCCCCTTGGTGCCGATCGGTCCCTTGGTCACCTGGACGATGATCTCGCTGCCCGGCGGGAAGAGCCGGGGCACGTCCTTCTGGGTGATCTTGGGCTTCTCCTTGCGCCGGGACTTGGAGGCGTCGTCCCGTTCCACGATCTCGACGCTGGAGTCGAAGCTGTTGGGGATGATGTCCCAGTAGTGCAGGAAGGCGTTCTTCTCGAAGCCGATGTCCACGAACGCGGCCTTGAGGCCGTCCTCGAGGTTCTTGACCTTGCCCTTGTAGATGGACCCGACCAGGCGCTCGTCGCCGGTGCGCTCGACGGTGAGGTCCTCGAGCTTGCTCTCCTCGAGCACGGCGACGCGGGTCTCGAGCGGTTCGGCGTTGATGATCACCTCCTTGACGATCTTCTCCTCGGGGCGGATCAGGCGCTTGACCTTCTTGACCACCTCCTTGACCGCCGCCCGCGCCTTCTCGATCAGGCCCTTGGGTTCGCGCGCCTGGCGGGGAGCCTGCTCGGCCGGCTCGTCCTGCGCCTCCTCCGGCCGGGACAGGTCGGGGGAACGGTAGGTCTGGTCGCGGCCGTTCTTGGTCAGGTTGACCTCCGGCGCGTCGACGGCGTCATCGGGCAGGCCGGCGGCCCGGTTCTCGGCCCGGCGGATCTCCGATTCGTGGCGGCGGACGTCGAAGACCCGCTCGTCGGTGGTCTTCTCGCCGATGGCCTCCATGCGGGCGGTGGTTGCGGAGCGGCTCGGGTTGGGGGTCCCGATGCCGCGGGTCGGCTTGAAGCGCATCGGCCCCTTGCCGCGTTTGAATGTCTGTTGACTCATGATGGTGTGATACGTGGGCTAGTACCGCTTGCGGTACAGATGGATGTTCTGGAGAACGCCGACCGCGATCAGCGAGCACAGCACTGAGGTTCCGCCTGCACTGAGCAGGGGCAGCGGGATGCCCGTGACCGGCATCAATTTGATGTTCATGCCGATGTTCACGAAGATGTGGATGAAGAGGAGGGTGACGACCCCGACGGCCAGCAGGCGTCCGAGGCGATCCCGGGATTCCCCGGCGGTCTTGATGCCGGTGAAGAGGATGATCCCGTACAGGGTCACCACCGCGAGGCTCCCGAGGAAGCCCCGCTCCTCGGCGATGACCGAGAAGATGAAGTCGTTGTGGGCCCCGAGGCGGGGCAGGTAGCCCAGGCGATGCTGGGTGCCCTCGCGCCAACCCTTGCCGGTGAGGCCGCCCGAGCCGACCGAGATCAGCGCCTGCTCGACGTTCCAGGACATCTGCCGTTTGCGCTGGGCGGCCCGCTGACGCTGTTCCGGCGTCGCGGAACCGGGCGCGAAGTCGGCGTCGAAGTAGACCAGCAGCCGCTCGCGCTGGTAGTCCTGCAGCCGGATCAGCCGCCAGCCCTCGGGCGCGAAGAGGATGTCGGCCACGACGAGGCCCGCCACGAGGACCGCCCCGGCCAGGAGACGCCCGATGAATCGGGTCGGCACGCCGGCCACCACCATCATCACCAGCGTGATGGGCAGGAACACCAGCGAGGACCCGAGGTCGGGCTGCTTGAGGATCAGCAGCAGGGGCGCCAGGGTGAGGGCCAGCGACCGGACGAAGACGCCCTTGGAACGCAGCTCGGACGCCGGCCGTGCCAGGAAGTTGGCCATGGCGAACAGGAAGGCCAGCTTGGCCAGTTCGCTGGGCTGGAACTGCACCGGACCGAGGTCGAGCCAGCGCCGGGCCCCGTTGCGCGAGGTGCCCACCAGGTACACCGCCACCAGCAGGGCGATCGACAGCCAGTAGCCCACCATGGCCCAGCGGGCCAGCCGGCTGTAGTCCACCAGCATCATGCCCGCGACGGCCGCCAGCCCCACGCCGAAGGCCACGACCTGACGGGTGGCCGTCCAAAGGTACCAGGGCACGCCGCGCGAGGTCTCGATGCCGCCGGTCGTGCTGAAGATGAACATCGCGCTGACCACCATGAGCCCGAGCACGGAGAGCCACAGGGGCCAGAGGATGTGCCCCTCGTTCCGGCGGTTCTGGGGGAGGGGGCCGTTCATGGGATGCGTGCGATCGGTCGGAGCGTCCCGGCATCGCGGGCGCGCAGGTGCTCGTGGATGGCCCGTGCCACCGGCCCGCAGGTACGGCCCCCGGATGCCCCGCTTTCGACCATCACCACGACGGCGTACCGCGGTGACTCGAACGGCGCGAAGCTGGCGAACCAGGTGACCTTGTCCTTGATGCCGTTGCCCTTGATCTCGGCGGTGCCGGTCTTGCCGCACACCGCGAAGTCGGCGACGCGGGCGGAGGTTCCGGTGCCCTCGGGGTCGAGCACGTCGTCGCGCATGGCGGCCCGGATGCGGGCCAGGTGCTCGGGCCGTGCCTCGAGCCGGCTGCGCACCTGTCCGGGCCGCACGGCGTGGGCCGCCTCGTCGCTCAGGGGATCCCCGGTCTCGAGGCGGTCCACCAGCCGCGGGTAGTGCACGGTGCCGCCGTTGGCGATGGCGGCGACCATGACGGCCAACTGCAGCGGGGTGACCGTCACCTCCTGGCCGATGCTGAAGTTGGCCAGCCGTCCGAGGGGCCAGCGCTCGGCCCGCGCCTCGGCCGGATCGGGCATCCACCCGGAGCGCTCCTCGCTGGGCCGGAGCTGGATGCGGGTCTGCTCGCCGAAGTGGAAGCGGTGGGCCGTGGACAGCAGGCGGTCGTAGCCGGCTTCCAGGCCCAGTTCGATGAAGTAGGCGTTCGAGGACCGGATGAAGGCGCGCCGGAAATCGTAGGGCCCGGGAGGCGCGGTGTCCTCGATGCGGATGTTCCCGCGATGGAACAGCCCCTTGCCCGGCTTGGCCGGGTTGGGCTCGACCAGCTGAACCCGGTCGGGATCCAGCCCGTTCTCGAGGGCCGCCAGGGCCGTCACGATCTTGAAGGTCGAGCCCGGGGAATAGGCGCCGTCGGTGGCCCGGTTCATGAGCGGGGTGCGCTTGGGGACGTCGTAGAAGTTGGTCCAGCGCGCCCGGCTGATCCCGTCGATCCACTCCCCGGGGTCGAAGCTCGGGGCGCTGGCCATCGCCAGCACGTCGCCGTTGCGCACATCCAGCACCACCACCGCCCCGCGCTCCTCGCCGCTGACGGCCGCCAGCGCCGCCTCCGCGGCCTTCTGCACCTCGAGGTCGAGCGTCGTGACGAGGTTCTGTCCGGGTACCGGGGCCGCGGTCATGGTCTCGCCCACCCGGTAGCCGTCGCTGTTGACCAGGAGGCTCTTCGAGCCGGAGGTGCCACGGAGCGCCGCATCGAAGGCCGCCTCAAGGCCGGCCGCCCCCCGGTAGTCGCGCAGGCGGTAGTCGAACGACTCGCCCTCCTCGGCGGAGAAGTCGTCGGCCCTCACGAGGTAGCCCAGCGCATGGGCCGCGAGCGCCCCATGGGGGTAGTGGCGCGTGGCCTGCAGCTCGACGCTGACCCCGTGGATGGACCAGGACTGCTCGGTCAGCAGCGCCACCTGCTGCGGCGTCAGCTTGCGGAGCACCGCCAGCGGCAGGGCGCGGGTGTTGGCCCAGTGGCGGTGCAGCTCGGCCTCCCCCAGGGTCAGCGGCAGCCCGACCTTCGCCGCCACCTGCGCGACGACGTTGCTCACGACATTGTACCGCGCCTGCCGCCAGAGCAGGGCATTCTCCTCGGGCCGGATGAGGCTCCGGGGGGCTTCCCGGCGGAACTTGGCCACGATCCGATGCCAGGGTCCTGCCGGGTTGGCGTTGGTCCCCCCGCGCGCGGCGAGGATCTCCCGCCGCAGCCGGCCGTACTCCCGGCCGAAGTCCCTGCTCAGGGCCTCGAGGTAGACATCCAGCCGGTACCGCGGGGCGTTGCCGACCAGCTCCCGTCCGTTCCGGTCGAGGATGCGCCCCCGGAGCGCCGGCACCCGGACCGACTGGAAGCTCTGGGTCTGCAGGGACTGCTCGAAGCGCCGGTGCCCGAGGATCTGCACCTTGAGCAGACCCGCCAGCAGCAGCAGCAGGCCGCCGGCGACCACCGCCGCGATCCATCGCAACGGGCGCTCGGCCTGGTTGAACTGGTCGAAGACGAGCATCGTTCAGCGAGGGCGGAACTGCCGGCCGCGGACCGTCTCGCGGTCGGGTCGGAACGTGGTGGAGGCCAACGGGCGGTAGTCGAAGGCCCGGTGGAGCAGGTCGAAGAGGGCGAACAGGACGGGGCAGGCGACCCCGTTCACCAGACCAAGCCCCAGGAGCTGGAGGAGTGTGAAGGCACCCGTCACCGGTTGGGCCCGGGTCATGGCCAGGGTCGCCAGCGTCAGCAGTGGCACACCGACACCGGCACCGAATCCGATCCAGAACTGGGCGAAACGCTGATCCCTGAGGATGAGGTGTCGCTGGAGGTGCAGCGTGAGGGCCAACAGGAAGGGGGCCGGGATGCCGGATCCCAGGGGTGCGCTCGACAGCGCGTCGGAGAGCAGGGCTCCCAGGACGGCCAGTCCGATCGCCGCCCCGGGTCCCTGCGTCAGCGCGGCGTAGCAGACCAGCGAGGGACCGAGTGCGACCGGGACGGACAGGAGATCCCGCAGGCTTGCGAACTGGGTCTGGGCGAAGGCCGAGAGCCAGACCGCCAGCGCCAGAAAGAGCAGGGTGGAGCGGTTCATGGTTGCAGCACCCACACTTCCTCGAGGCGGTTCAGGTTGGCCGTCAGCCGCACCCGGGCGGTGGTGAACACGTTGCCGCCATCGTTGCGCGTGTCCACGATGGTCCCGACCGGTAGGCCCGCCGGGAAGACCCCTCCGAGCCCGCTGGTCGTCACCGTCTGTCCGGCCATGATCCCCGGGCAGTTCTGCATCAGGGTCAGTTCCACCAGGCCGCCGTCGCCCGAAAGGGTCTGTCCCGGCTTGATGATGCCGAGGTCCCTGGTCTCGTGGACGACCACCGACACCCCGCACTCGGCATCCCCGACCAGGGCCACCCGGGAATGGGTGAGTCCCGCCTGGCTGACCCGGCCCACGAGGCCGGACCCGCTGACGACGACCTGGTCGGCGGCGAGCCCGTCGCGCGATCCCAGGTTGATCTGCAGGGTTCGCCACCAGGTCGTGGGTTCGCGGCCGACCACCCTGGCCAACTTCGGGCGCCACGGCCCCCGGGGAGCCGCACCGATGGCCGTCCGGAGGCGCTGGTTCTCGCCCAGCAGGTCGGTCGTCTGGAGGGCTGCCACCCGGAGTTCGGCGTTCTCGCGCTCCAGGCGCAGCAGGTGGTCCACCAGGGTCGAGCGGGGCAGTGCCTGATAGGCCGCCCGGTCGACCACGGAGTCGGCCGCGGCCCGCAGGCCGAAGAGCGGCAGGAAGGCCGCGCCGATGGCCGACTTGACCCGCGCCTCGACGGGCTCGGGCAGGTTGAGCAGCACCAGCGTGAGGATCCCCACGCCGATGATCGCCAGATGATGGGTGCGCTTCAGCACGTTCGGTCCGGTGTCGGACGAACGCACCCCGGGGAGGTCAGGTCGACGTGGAGGAAGCGACTCTTCGGAGGAAGGAGAGTTCCTGCAGCACGCGGCCGGTGCCGGTGGCCACGGCGCTGAGCGGATCGTCGGCGATGTGGACCGGCAACCCGGTCTCCTGCGCGACCAACCGGTCGATGTTGCGCAACAGCGCGCCACCTCCGGCCATCATGATGCCCCGGTCCACCAGGTCGGCGGACAACTCCGGCGGGCACCGTTCCAGCGTGATGCGGACGGACTCCAAAATGCTCGAGAGCGGTTCTTGCAGGGCGGCCCTGATCTCCTCGGACCGGATGACGACCGTCTTGGGCAGGCCCGCGCTCAGGTCGCGTCCCTTCACCTCCATGGTCAGTTCCTGGTCCAGCGGAAACGCCGACCCGACACGGATCTTGATCTCCTCGGCGGTACGTTCGCCGATCATTAAATTGTGCGCGCGCTTCATGTGCGCGACGATCGTTTCGTCGAATTCGTCGCCGCCCACGCGGACGCTGCGGCTGAAGACGATGCCCGCCAGCGAGATGATCGCGATTTCGCAGGTGCCACCGCCGATGTCGACGATCATGTTGCCCGAGGGTTCATGGACGGGCAGGCCCACCCCGATGGCCGAGGCCATGGGTTGTTCGATGAGATACACCTCGCGGGCGCCGGCGTGGGTCGCCGAGTCCTTCACGGCGCGCTTCTCGACCTCGGTGATTCCGGAGGGGACGGCCACCACCACCCGGGGCATGATGAGCTTGCGGTGGTGCACCTTCTGGATGAAGTGCCGCAGCATCGCCTCGGTGATCTCGAAGTCGGCGATCACGCCGTCCTTCATCGGCCGGATGGCCACGATGTTGCCGGGCGTGCGCCCGAGCATCCGCTTGGCCTCCTCGCCCACCGCCAGCACGTTGGTGGTGCCCGCCTGGATCGCCACGACCGAGGGTTCGCGCAGGACGATGCCTTGATCCCTCACGTAGACGAGGGAGTTGGCGGTTCCCAGGTCGATCCCGATATCGTTCGAGAACAGGCCTTTGATCTGGGCTAGCATGGGAGGTTCCGTGGTACCGACCCCTCAACGTGGGTGGACGTGCCACTTCGGGTCAAGGGAAATGCTCGGGTCAACCGGCAGGCGGGTGCCCCGAGTTTGGGCCTTGGATGCGACGGATTCAGCCGGCTGGCCGGACGTTCGAAGGAGGGGAGGCCGCCTGTCGGATGCCGGGATCGGATCGACACCGACGGCACCGGATCCCGTCCTGGGCACGACCGGGAGGTCTGGGTCGGAAGGTCGATCACCGTCCCTCGGTCATGGACGCGGGGAGACCGGTTTCCCAAGACTTCGGGGTGTTCCAAGGGCGACCGATGAGTTCATCCTCGGTCCGGCAGCCGGTGAGCGTCCAGACCATCAGGCCCGCGAGGAGTGGGATCTTGAGCCGAAGTGACCAAGCCTTCATGGCGGGATCAGTAGAGCACGAGGTCGCCGGCCGCAACCGCCACGTCACCCTGCTTCCAGGCCGGGAGCACGTTGGCCACGCTGCGATTGGCCTCGACCGACACGATCTTCACCTTGCCGACGAGCTTGTCCCCGCGGCGAACCATCAGCAGGCCGCCCTCGAGGGCTCCCTGCTGGGATCCGACGTTCAGGATCACGAACTCCCACTTCGGGTCCACCGCGACCACCGAACCCTTGAGGCCGGGCATGGCGACCACGCGGCTCTCGTCCTCGTACTTGGACAGCTTGTTCTTCAGCGACGCCACGTTGCGCTGGAGGATCGACTTCTCATCGGCCAGCACGCCGGCCAGCTCCTTGGTCGACTTGAGCTCGGCCTTCATGGCGAGGATCTGGTCGGGCTTGAGTCCCGTGCCGCTCCATTGGGCCAGCTGCTCCTGCGCGGAATTCTTGTCGGCCAAGGTCTTGTTGTAGTCGGCGAAGTACTTGTCGGCGCGGGCCCGTTGGGTCTTGGCCGTCTCGGTGGCGGTCTCGAGTTCCTTCTGGGCGGCGGCCAGTTCGGCCGTCTTCTTCTCGGCGGTCGCGGTCGCCGCCTTGGCCTTCTTCTCCGCCTCCGCCTTGGCGGCCTCGGAGGCCGTCAGGTTGGACTGGAGACCATCACGCTCCTGGACGAGCCCTTCGATCTTCGGCTTGGTGACGGTGAAACTCAGCGCAAGGCTTCCGAGGGCGGCCAGCACGGCGAGGATGAGGGCGACGCGATACATGTGAGAGAGTTGTTGGGGCGGACACTAGGTCGGTGCTTGGAAACCTGTCAACGGCCTCGGATTGACGGTGAGGGTTTTTGTGGAGCGGTCCGCCCCGGCGTGGCCCTCCGCAGCCCCCGGTGTCCGGGAAGCGACCCGGGAACGGAAGAATCCTGAAAAAACGGCTTGCAGGCCTTGCGATCGATGCTTGGGTCGAAATCCGTCCCCGAAAATACAACCAAGCCTCGGGGTAAACCACACCCATCAACCTATGTCGAACCACAGCTACCGCCACTTCCGGAGTTGCGTCCTCCGCAGTGCCCTCACGGTCGGGCTCGGATCCCAGTTGATCCAGATGCCTGCCCTCTGGGCGCAGGACGCCTCAGCCCCCCAAACCATGGACCGGGTCCAGATCACCGGTTCGCTCATCCCCACGGCCGAGACCGTCGGGGTCGCCCCGGTCGAGACCGTGGAGGCCGAGCGCATCGCCCTGACCGGCCAGCAGGACATCCTGGCGGTGCTCCGGCGGTACAGCACCTCCTTTGCCGGCAGCGGCAATGTCGGCCAGACGGAGAACAATGGTGGCTACGGGGAGGCCAACGTCGCCGTGCGCAACCGCAGCACGCTGGTCTTGCTGGA
>JAJTFN010000096.1 GCA_021298285.1 Verrucomicrobium sp. | reverse complement strand
AGGCCAGATCGATCCCCACGCACAGCATCGGTTTCAACCTCGCAGGGGAACCCGCCAGCGCAAGCGACCGCCCGAAGGTGATCCTCCCAAGAGCCTCCTTCCCTTTTTGCCGGACGAATCTAGGTTCCGGCAACGCGGCGGCCGATGCCTTGCCGCGCCCGAGATGAATGCCCGACTGATCTACCCTTTCTTCATCGCCGCCCTCGTGGCCTACGTCGGCCTCGGGGCCAAGGTCTTCGACCTCAGCGCCGCGGACGACCGGGACGACCCCTACCAGCAGCTCGAGCTCTTCACCCGCGTGCTGGAGCGCGTGCGCAAGGACTACGTCGACGGCGAGAACCTCACCTACAAGGACCTCATCCAGGGCGCCCTCAAGGGCATGCTCTCGACGCTGGACCCGCACAGCGAGTTCATGACGGTGTCGAAGTTCAACGAGCTGAAGGAGGACACCGAGGGCAGCTACGGGGGCGTCGGCCTGCAGGTGCACCTCAAGGACGGGCTGCTCACGGTGATCGCGCCCATGGAGGACACCCCGGCGTTCGAGGCGGGCATCCTGCCCGGCGACCAGATCCTGCGCATCGACGGCAAGTCGACCGAACGCCTCGGCATGGGGGACGCCGTGAAGCTCCTGCGCGGCGCTGCCGCCTCGAAGGTGACCCTGTCGATCCTGCGCCCGTCTCTGAGCGAACCGAAGGATTTCACGCTCACCCGGGAGGACATCCGGGTCTACACGGTCAAGGACAAGGACAACAAGCGGGAGTTCCCGCTCGGGGCCGACCGCCTGGGCTACGTGCGCATCACCCAGTTCGCCGAGAAGACCGACGAGGAACTCGAATCGGCGCTGGCCAAGCTCGAGAAGCAGGGCCTGGAGGGCCTCGTGATCGACCTGCGTGGCAATCCCGGCGGCCTGCTCGACCAGGCGGTCGCGGTGTCGGAGAAGTTCCTGCCCAAGGGCAAGCCCATCGTCTCGACCGAAGGCCGCAACCGGGCGGCCGACCAGCAGCGCAAGGCCTCCGGCAAGGGCAAGGTGCGCTCGTATCCGCTGGTGCTGCTCATCAACGGCGGGAGCGCCAGCGCCTCCGAGATCGTGGCCGGCTGCCTGCAGGACCTCGAGCGGGCGGTGGTGATCGGCGAACAATCCTTCGGCAAGGGGTCGGTCCAGAACATCCTGCCGCTCAACGACGGGTCGGCGCTGCGGCTGACCACCGCCAAGTATTACACGCCGAGCCACAAGGTGATCCATGAGCGGGGCATCTCGCCCAACATCGTGGTGCCGATCACCGACGAGGACGAGGCCGCCATCCAGCTGCGGCGCATGCCGGGCGGCACCAACAGCCTCGAGGACACCCTGCGCCTCTACCCGGTGTCCCAGCAGGCCCGCCTGCGCGACCTGGTGCTCGCCGACGCCGACCCGCAGCTCGAGCGCGCGATGGACCTGCTCAAGGGCGTGCGGCTGATGGCCAAGCGCCCCGGCGGCAAGGGACTCCGGGCCGAGGCGACCGCACCGGAATCCAAGCCGGCCGCGCCCACCCCGCCGACCGCCCGCTGACCACCACCCTCCCGCGCCGCGGTCCCATCGCCATGGGATGTCCGCGCCCCGGGTGGCCTCGCGGCGCACGGCCGCCCCGATCCACACCATGATCCTCGGCATCGAATCCTCCTGCGACGAGACCAGCGCCGCCGTCGTGCACGACGGCCGGGTGCTCGCGAACGTCGTGGCCTCCCAGGTCTCGCTGCATGCCGAGTACGGCGGGGTGGTCCCGGAACTGGCCACGCGGGAGCACCTGCGCAACCTCATCCCGGTGGTGCGCGAGGCGCTGCGCTTGGCCGGTGTGACACCCTCCGGCCTGACCGCCATCGCCGCCACCCGGGGCCCGGGCCTGCCCGCGGCGCTGATGGCCGGCTGGACCGCGGCCCAGTCGATGGCCGCCGCCCGGGGGCTCCCCGTCATCGGCATCCACCACCACGAGGCGCACCTGTACTCCCCCTGGATTTCCGGGCAGCCGCCCCGGTTCCACGAGGGTCCGCTGCCGCCCCACGTCTCGCTCATCGCCTCCGGCGGGCACACGCTGCTGGTCCATGTCCGCGGCGAGCTGGACCACCGGATCCTCGGGGGCACCCTCGACGACGCGGCCGGGGAGTGCTTCGACAAGGCCGCCAAGCTGCTTGGCCTGCCCTACCCCGGCGGCCCCGTGCTCGACCGCCTCGCCGAGGAGGGCGACGCCGGGCGCTTCGACTTTCCCAGGCCCCTGCGGCATGAGCCCAACCACCTCTTCAGCTTCAGCGGGCTCAAGACCAGCGTCCGGGTGTTTCTCGACCGGAACCCCGGCCTGGCCGATTCGCCGCGCGACCTGCGCGACCTCTGCGCCGGGATCCGGGCCGCGATCGTCGACACCCTGGCCACCAAGCTGGTCGCGGCCGCCCGGGCCACCGGCACGCGTTGCATCACGGCCAGCGGCGGGGTCGCCTGCAACCGGGGCCTGCGGCGCCGGCTCGCCGAGGAGGCCGGACGCCGGGGCCTCGGGCTGCGGATCGCGGAGCCGGCCTTCTGCACCGACAACGCCGCCATGATCGCCCTCTTGGCCGGACGCCGGCTGGCCCGCGGCGAGACCACCCCGCTGGACACCGAGACCGGTCCCGGCTGGGAGCTCGACGGCTCGCCCGACCCGGCGACGGCCACCGCCACGATCCCTTGATCCCCGGATCCTCCCCGCCCCGCCCGTGACCCTCTCGATCATCCTCCCGGCTTTCAACGAGGCGCGACTGCTGCCCGAGGCGCTGCAGGCGGTGCACGCGGCGCGCGCGGTGCTCGACCGGCACGGATGGTCCTCGGAGGTCATCGTCTGCGACAACAACTCCACCGACGACACCGGGCGCATCGCCCGCGAACACGGGGCACGCGTCGTGTTCGAGCCGGTCAACATGATCGCCCGGGCCCGCAATGCGGGGGCATCGGTGGCGACCGGCGACTGGCTGGTGTTCATCGACGCCGACTCGAGGCCGTCGGCCGAGCTCTTCGGGGCGATGGCGGAGGCGATCGGCTCGGGTGGGGTGCTCGCGGGCGGGGCCGTGGTCCGCATGGACAGCGACGACCTCCGGGTCCGCCTCGGCACCGCGATCTGGAACACCGTCAGCCGGCTGCGCCGCCTCATGGCCGGATCGTTCCTCTTCGTCGAGACGGCGGCCTTCCGGCGGATCGGGGGATTCAACGAGTCGTTCTACGCCGCCGAGGAGATCGACCTCACCCATCGCCTCAGGCCGCTGGCACGGGCGTCCGGCCGCCGCATCGTCATCCTCGGCCGCACCCCGCTCCTGACCTCGGCGCGCAAGGTGCGGCTGTACTCGCCCCTGGAGATCGGCCGACTGATCCTCAGGGCGATGCTCCGGCCCAAGGCCACCCTCACCGACAAGCAGGCCTGCCACCTGTGGTACGACGGGCGTCGGTGACGCCGGGAGGATCCGGCGGGGCCCGGCGGATCGGCCGCCACGGACGCCGAACGACATTGCCGCAATCCCGGCGGGCTGGTATCGCACAGGCCATCTTCGGTCGGGAACTTCCCGCGATGTCGCGGACGGCGGCGGCGGTGGCGCGACAACGACGACCCTCACCCCTCGCATGCTGTACGGCTTCTACCAACTGATCTTCAGGAACTGGCGCGCCCGCCGCCACCGGTGGTTCCTCGACACGATCCGGCCCGGACCCGCCTGCTCGATGGTGGATGTCGGAGGCTACTGGTGGAACTGGCAGGGCCGGGCCGGCGACTTCGGCAGCATCCTGTGCGTGAACCCCGTGGACGTGGGCGACGGGTCAAACTCCGGCGAACCGAACGTGCGGCAGGTCCGGGGCGACGGATGCGCCCTCGACTTCCCGGACGGCTCCTTCGACATCGCCTTCTCCAACTCGGTGATCGAGCACGTGGGCACGGCCGACCAGCAGGCGGCCTTCGCCCGGGAGGTCCGCCGGATCGGGCGTCGGGTCTGGGTCCAGACCCCGGCCCTCGAGTGCCCCTTCGAGCCGCATCTCCTGGCCTTCGGGCTGCACTGGATCCCGGGCCGCCTCGGGTACCTCGCCCGGAAGTACCTTTCGCCCGCCGCCTGGTTCCATGGCCCGGGGTCCGAGACCATGCGGGAGATCCTCGATGGCACCCGGCTGCTCTCGCGCCGGGAATTCGAGGCGCTGTTCCCGGACTGCCGGATCATCACCGAACGGCTCTGGTGGGTGCTGCCCAAGGGCTACATCGCGGTTCGGGATGGCGGCCTGTCGGGCCCTTTGACGGACACCACCCCCCCGAAGGTCACCCGCGCGGAACACTGATCTTCTTGTCTCGCCCCGAAATATGCCCATAGTCGGCGCTTCGATCTCGCATTTATGGCTAAAGTGTACACCGACAAGGACGCCGACCTGAGCGTCTTCAAAGGCAAAACCCTCGCCGTGCTCGGCTTCGGCTCCCAAGGCCACGCCCACGCGCTGAACCTCAAGGAGTCCGGATGCAACGTCATCATCGGCCTCTACGAGGGATCCAAGTCGATCAAGGTGGCCCGTGAGAAGGGCTTCGAGGTCGTCGCCAGCGCCGAGGCCGTCAAGCGCGCCGACGTCATCATGATCGCGCTGCCCGACACCAAGCAGGCCGCCGCCTACGAGAAGGACATCGCGCCGAACCTGACCGCCGGCAAGACGCTGCTCTTCAGCCACGGCTTCGCGATCCACTTCAAGACCATCGTCCCGCCGAAGGACGTCAATGTGATCCTCGTCGCCCCGAAGGGCCCGGGCCACATCGTCCGCCGCCAGTACACCGAGGGCAAGGGCGTGCCCAGCCTCATCGCCATCTACCAGAACCCCGGCCGCAACGCGAAGAAGATCGCGCTGGCCTGGGCCAAGGGCATCGGCGGCACCCGCGCCGGCGTCATCGAGACCACCTTCAAGGAAGAGACCGAGACCGACCTGTTCGGCGAGCAGACCGTCCTCTGCGGCGGCGCCAGCGCCCTCGTCCAGGCCGGCTTCGAGGTGCTCGTCGAGGCGGGTTACTCGCCCGAGATGGCCTACTTCGAGTGCCTCCATGAGCTGAAGCTCATCGTCGACCTGATGAACGAGGCCGGCATCGCCGGCATGCGCTTCTCGATCTCCGAGACGGCCAAGTGGGGCGACGTGACCGTCGGCCCGAAGATCATCGACGCCTCGGTCAAGAAGCGCATGAAGGCCGCGCTCAAGGACATCCAGACCGGCAAGTTCGCCAAGGACTGGGTCGCCGAGTACAAGGGCGGCTACAAGAAGTACAACGCCCTGCTGGCCGCCGGCGAGAAGCACCCGATCGAGAAGACCGGTGCCAAGCTCCGCGCCATGATGCCCTGGATGCAGAAGCGCCAGATCAAGGGCGCCCAGGCCGCCTACTGACCCGGCCCTTCCGCTGGACACACCGCCGGCCCGTCCCCAACGGATGGCCGGCGGTTTTGTTTTCCGCCAGGCCCCTGCACCAACCCGCCCGACCATGGCCCGCAGCGTGATCCTCGCCGGAACGATCCGGTGCGACGGGTGCTGCCTGCCGCCCCGCTGGTGCCTCTGCGAGGCGCTGCAACCGGTGGCGAGCCGGGTGGCGGTCGACGTGCTCATCCACCGGCGCGAGAACTGGCGGCCCACGAGCACCGGCAAGCTCATCGCCCGCACCCTCGTCGGGGCCAGGACCCACGTGTACCAACGGGTGGACCCGCCCACGCTGGCCGCGGTCCAGCGGCCCGGGCGGGAACTCTGGATCCTTCACCCGCAGGGCGAGCCGGTCGAAGGCCTCCTCCCGCGTCCCGCCGACCACCCGGCCCCGCAGGTCCTGCTGCTCGACGGCAATTGGGCCCAGGCTGGCGAGATGCTGCGCCAGGTGCAGGGCTGGGGACGGGCCGTGCGGCTGCGCCAGGCCGGGGCCAGCCGCTTCTGGCTGCGCTCGCAGGAGCACCTTGAGCGCTTCTCCACGGCCGAGGCGCTCATCGCCGTCCTCCAGGCCCTGGGCGACGCGGGGGCGGCCGACCGCCTCGGGCTCCAGTTCGAATTGCATGTGTATGCCACGCTGCGGGCGCGCGGTCACAAGGAGGCCGCCTCGGAATTCCTGGCGGGCTCGTCGCTGCCCGCGGCCTTCCCGGAGTTCCTCGCCCGGTTGCACGAGCGCCGCCCGAACCCGTCCGAACCGGGGAAGGCCCGCCTCGGGCCCCATCCCCGGCCCGGGTGGCCCGGCTGAATCGCCCTCAATTCCGGGTTGGGATTTCGCCCGCGCCGGCCCTTCAATCGGGACGTGGCGCGCGAGTACCAGCTCAATCCCTTCCGTCCGCCGGCAGACCTGCGGATCGACTACGCGCAGGAACTCAACGTCCAGCAGTACGAGGCGGTCACGGCGCCCCCCGGCCCCTGCCTGGTCCTCGCCGGGGCGGGCGCGGGCAAGACCCGGACGCTGACCTACCGCGTCGCCTGGCTCATCGAGCATGGCATCCCCGCCGACCGCATCCTCCTGCTGACCTTCACCAACAAGTCGGCCCGGGAGATGATGGAACGCGTCGGCGACCTGCTCGGGGGCGGTGGCCTCGCCGACCTCTGGGGCGGCACCTTCCACTCCATCGGGGTCCGCATCCCCCGCCTGCACGCCGATCGCCTCGGCTACCGCCGGGACTTCACCATCGCCGACCGCGAGGACGCCAAGGACCTGCTCAACGCCTGCATCACCGACGCGGGCATCGACGTGAAGGCGGTCCGGTTCCCCAAGGCCGAGGCACTGGGCGACCTGTTCTCCATGCAGGTCAACACCGGGCAGACCCTGGAGGAGGTGACCGGCGGCGATGAGGGGCCCTTCGCCGGCGTGATGGACTCCATCCGGCTCGTCCAGCGCAAGTACGCCGAGCGCAAGCGCCAGGCCGGACTGATGGACTTCGACGACCTGCTGGTCCTCTGGCTGCGCCTGCTGCAGGACTTTCCCGACATCGCCGAGACCTACCAGCGCCGATTCCAGTTCGTGCTGGTGGACGAGTACCAGGACACCAACGTGCTGCAGGCCACCCTGCTCGACGCGCTGACCCTGCGGCACCGGAACCTCATGGCCGTGGGCGACGACGCCCAGAGCATCTACTCGTGGCGCGGGGCCAACTTCGCCAACATCCTCAAGTTCCCGGAGCGCCACGCCGGCGCCAAGGTCTTCAAGATCGAGACCAACTACCGCAGCACGCCCGAGATCCTCGCCCTGGCCAACGCGGCCATCGCGGCCAACCTCCGACAGTTTCCCAAGGCCCTGAAGGCCGCCCGGCCCGCGGGCCAGAAGCCGGCGCTCATCGTGGCCACCGACGCGCGGGAACAGGCCGCCTTCATCGCCCAGCGCGCCCTGGAATTGCGCGACGAGGGCATCCCCCTCGACGAGATCTGCGTGCTCTACCGCTCGCACTTCCACGCGCTCGAGCTGCAGATGGAGCTGACCCGGCGCAACATCCCCTTCGTCATCACCAGCGGCATCCGCTTCTTCGAGCAGGCGCACATCAAGGACGTGGCGGCCTACCTCAAGCTGATCGCCAACCCGGCCGACGAACTGGCCTTCAAGCGCCTGGCCCGCATGCTGCCCGGCGTTGGCGGCAAGAGCGCCGACACGCTGTGGGCGGCCTTCAGCGCGCGATTTCTGCCCTCGTCCGATTCCACGCCGGAGCTCGAGGCGTCGGACAACGACGGAGCCCTGCCCGAGGCCCGGCCCATCGCGCCGGAACTCAGCGCCATCAGCCGCAGCGTGCCCAAGAAGGCCGCGGCGGCCTGGGCCCAGTTCACGGCCACCATCGCCCAGTGCGAACACCCCGACCGCCGGGGGCAGCCCGGCCGGCTCATCCGCTGGGTGCTCGAGGCCGACTACGAGGACTACCTGCGCAAGACCTACGAGAACGCGCGCAACCGCCTGGAAGACCTGGCCCAACTCGCCGCCTACGCCGACTCCTTTGCCGACACCACGCTGTTCCTTTCGGAACTGGCCCTCCAGTCGAACCTCGAGGCCGAGCAGAACCAGCCGCGCGAGGGCGACGAGGAGGAACGCCTGCGCCTGTCGACCATCCACCAGGCCAAGGGCCTCGAGTTCCGGGCGGTCTTCGTGATCATGCTTTGCGACGGGCTGTTCCCCAGCGGACGATCCGCCGAGACCGCCGAGGGCGAGGAGGAGGAGCGCCGGCTCTTCTATGTCGCCCTGACCCGGGCCAAGGACGAACTGTACCTCTGCAGGCCCCTGCTGCGGTTCATCGCCGGCGCGGGCGAGGCCTTCCAACCGGCCTCGCGGTTCCTGGGCGAGTTCCCGGAGGCGCTCGTGGAGGAATGGAAGATCCACGCCCCGGTTCCGTCGCTGGCCGGACGATCCCCGCGCGAGACCCCTTCGCGCGACCGTGGAGCCCAGGACCTCGGCCATCGCCGCGATCCCGGAGATCCGCGTGACCCGGATCCCGATCCGGATCCCATCGACGACGGAGAGGATCCGTTCTGAGACCCCAGGCGATCCGACACCCACCGAAGCCCCGACCATGAGCCATCCCCTGACGATCTCCCCGGCGACCGACCCCACGAGCCTGTACCGCTACCGCGACGCCCTCTACGCCGAGGACCTGCTCATCGTGGCGCTGGTCCGGCTCGACTTCTTCACCGCACTGGCCGCCGAACCGGCCGACCTCGACGCGCTGTGCCGACGCCATGAGATCCACCATCGGCCCGCCGACGTGATGGTCACGCTCTTCGTGGCCATGGGCCTGATCGAGCGCCACGCGGACGGCCGGCACTCGGTGACCGAGACGGCGCGCGAACACCTGGTCGCCTCCTCGCCCTGGTTCATCGGGCCCTACTACGAATCGCTCGTGGATAGGCCCGTGGTCGTGGACCTGTTGCGGGTCCTGCGGACCGACAAGCCGGCCAACTGGGGCAGCCAGACCTCCCAGCCCGATTGGCACAAGGCCATGGAGAAGCCTGATTTCGCCCGGCAATTCACCCGCGCGATGGATTGCCGGGGCGTGTTCCTCGCCCAGGCCCTCGCCAGGCACCTGCCCATCGGGGGCTCGCGCTCGTTGCTGGACATCGCCGGCGGCTCGGGCATCTACGCCTGTTCGCTCTGCGCCCATTTCCCGGAACTGACCGCCACCGTGCTCGAGAAACCCCCGGTGGACGCGATCTGCGCCGGGGCCATCGCCGAGCGCGGGTTCGCCGACCGGGTGCGGGTGGTGGCGGGCGACATGCTGGCCGCCCCCCTGCCCCGCGGGCACGACCTGCACCTCTACTCCAACGTGCTGCACGACTGGGATGTCGGGATCGTGCGCGACCTCATCGGCAGGTCGTTCGAGGCCCTGCCGGCCGGCGGTCGCCTGCTCATCCACGACGCCTTCCTCAACCGGCGGAAGGACGGTCCGCTGCATGTGGCCGAATACTCGGTCATGCTCATGCACGCCACGCAGGGGCGGTGCTATGGGGTCGGCGAACTCGAGACATGGCTCACCGAGGCCGGGTTCACCGACTGCACGGAGCTGCCGGGCGGTGCCGCCCGAGGCGGCCTGATCGCCACCAAGCCGTGAGGTGCCGCGGTTGCGGAGGGGCTTTGGCCGCCGGGCCAGGCCCTCACCAACCCACGGCCGAGCGCTTGCCCTGCTTGGTGATGGTCTTCTCCTCCTCCCAGACCGCGAGCCCGTCGCGGGTGGCCAAGGCCATCTGGAAGACGTAGGTGGACTCGCTCTTGTTGCCCTGCCGGGTGCGGTTCTCGATGATCTTGCCCGAGAGCGTGTAATCGGGTCGGGCGGCCACCTTCTGGGTGCCGAGGAACTGCGCCTCCCGCTTGGCTTCCGCCGCCAGCGGATCCTCCGGGCCGCCGAGGCCGGCGGTGATGTCGGCCACCACCTTGCCCGTGCCCAGCAGCGAGACGCGGATCTTCTTCACCAGGATGTCGGTGTCGATCTGGAGGCTGGTGCTGTTGACGATGCGACTGATGGCCAGCACAGCCCGGCCATCGGGACCGCTGCCCTTGAGGTTCCCGGAATTGATGTGCTTGGCGATGAGCGAGTTGACCATGGCCTCGGAGGCCATGTTCCAATCCTGCACGTTGAGTTCGCCGACATTGGTGATCGTGCGGGTGCTGCCCGGATCGACATAGGTGGTCTGGGTGGCGCAACCGGAGAGAAGCGCTGCGGTGACAAGAGCGGTGGCGACGGTGGATCGGTTCATGGACGGAGGATGGTTTCAGGATGGCGGCAAAGGCGGGTTCAGCGGGCGTTCTCGTAGAGCTTGAGACGGAAGTCCCGGACGGAGGGGTTGGGG
>JAJTFN010000095.1 GCA_021298285.1 Verrucomicrobium sp. | reverse complement strand
GCACAACCACCGTGTCGAGGGATGGACCTGGAACGCCGGAGATCACACTCACCAGCTTCCATGGAACGCGCCCGACGATGGCAATGGTTGCTGCCAGAATCAGGATAGCCAAAACACCGGTCTTTGGGGTGACTCGGGCACCACTCGATGGGGTCGCCAAAGCAACAATGCTGGCGACCACTCACACAGATTCGATGTGACCTCCTACTCCACGGGTGGTGGCCAGGCCGTCACCATCATGCCCCCATTCTACTCGTTGGCCTACATCATGCGTGTCCAGTGATCGCGGTCTCACCCCGGGTGGACTCCCAAGACACTGCTGCCATGAAAATCCTTCCGCTCTTCCGGTTCCTGGGTCTGGTCCCGGTGCTGTCGGCGAATCTGCTGGGGCAAGCCTTTCCCAAGGAGCCCCTGGAACTGCGACAGACCTCGGCGACGGTCAACCTCGGGTCCTTCCGAGGCGTCCCGCTGTCCAACGTCGGCAACAACCCCGCCGGCTCGGATGGTCGGGCTCCGGCCATCGGCAGCCAGCTGCCGCCCCTCCCGGCCGGCGCTCCCACAGCCCGGCAGTTCCAGTCGGTGATGAGCTTTGGTGGAGGTGTCCGCATCGCCGGGCCCGCCACCAGTCCGCCGTCCCTGGACTCCAACCGGAGCCTGGTCGCCAATGCGGTGAGCCTGAATCTCCCGCGGTTGGGCGGATCCAGCCCCACCCACGTGCTCCTGCGGGCCCGCATCGGCAGCCCGGTGGTGGCCCGAGGGGTCGACTTCCTGTTCGGCTCGATCATCCCGGTGCCGGACACCGACGAGTTCGGCAGCCTGTTGTCCGGCCGGAACCTCCGCCCGGAAGATTACTGGTCCGCTGAACCGTTCAGCACCAACGATCATGCCGGAGCCCCCTACTACTGGAGTCCGAACGCCCGTGTGGTGTTCGCGACCAAGCCGGGTTCCGTCGAGATCACCTGGAGGAAGGTGCAGGGCTCCCGCACCGCACCCGGGACCGTCGCCAGCCCGACGAATTCCGTCCTGGAGGTGGGCCAGTACTACACGCTGTTCACGAAGAAGGTGGTGGTGTCCGGTTCGTTGGTGAAGCCCTCGCGCACCATCTATTGGACGCAGGGCGATTTCACCAAGATCGGCAAGCCGGTGGCCGTCCCGGGCAATCGGGTGTCGGACATCGAGGTGGCCTACAACGAGCAGGTCCCAGCCCGCGTGGCCAAGGAGTACGAGGGCAGCCTCCCGGTGGTGCCGAATCTCGGCACCAACGTGCTCCAGGAGACGCGGACGCTCTGGTTCGACCGCTCCACGTCGCAAATCCTCGCCTACAACGTCGAGGGACGCGTCTTCGTCGAACTGCTCGGTGATTCCAACCCCGACAAGCGGAGCCGCAAGCACCTGGGTTTCGAGATCGTGGACATCCTGCAGCAACCCACGCCGCAGAACCTGGTGGTGGATCTGGGCGAGCGCCTCTGGCCCTATGGGGTCCCGAGGAATCTCGGAACCAACGTCTTCGACTTTGCCGACGCGTCAGCCGGCGGCGCCGAGCTGATTCCCGACCCCATCCAGAAGGTGGGGGATCGGGTCTTCGCCCGCTACACGATGATCTGGCCCACCGACATCACGGACTACAGCCATTACCTGCGCCCAACCGTGGCGTCGGCGGCCGAGGCCAAGACCACCGGTGTGCTGATGGATGCCGCCAATGCCCCGCTGTTGATCTATCAGGATACCCCGGAGCAACCGCGGGCGTTCCTGGATCCGGACCTGGTCTTCTACACGCACCTCACCTCGACCTACCCGGCCCACCGGTCCCTGCTGCGCTACACCAGCGGCAGCCGCATGCTCTTCGAGCGGGTCTTCTCGTGGCTGGACGCCAACCTCATGGCCACCAACTGGTCGGGCACCGTGGTCACCAATCTGGCGACGTGGAATCCTGCCTCGCGAAGCCTCGCGCTGCCGGCCACCCTGGAATCACCGCGCATCGATGTCCGGACCGTGGATGTCGGCCAGCGGGTGCTGCCGCCCTCGGGTGAGACCGGGGATGGCGGCGGTACCAACTACCTCGCCGGTTTCATCCGATCCGGCCGTTCCTACCATCCGGGCGCCTACAAGAATCCCTTCACGGCCGGATTCGAGGCGGCCAACCGGTCCTCCATCCTCCCCGTCAACGCCATCCCGGGGAGCAACACGCTGGAGGTCTGGTGGTTCCGTCGCAACGCCACGCTGGTCCGGGCAGGCTTGAACACCGTTGCCTGGCCGTCGGTCTTCGGCCGGTACACCATCCAGTATCCCACCAAGCCCCGTGAGATCGTGTTGGCGAGCAACGCCGGCACGGGCGGGCTCGACAGCCTCGAGGCCAAGGGCTCCATCTACTACGAGAACGACCCCATGGCCGTCGGCTACAATCCCAACGAGGAACACGCCCTGATGATCGGCGGCCAGGGTTGGGCATTGCGTGATGACCTCAACATCACCTCGGGCGGCAACTTCTCGTCGTTGCCCTTTGTGCTCATCGACCACACGGGTTCGGACGGGCGGCCCAGCATGGCCGTCTTCAAGGTCCTCCGGGAGAAGCCCGAGGCCGGACTGCTCTTCGACTACGTGGTCGAGGCGGGCCGCATCCTGCAGGCGCCCATGCCGCTGCCGTTGTTGCCCCCGCCCGTGGAGGGTGAGGGCGTGGCCCGCGTGAACTACAACCTGGAGATCCGTCCGGCGGCAGGTCAGGGCAACCTTCCGGTCAACTGGTCGGAATCCAGGGACGCCGACGGCCCGTTCCGCCATTACAAGTCCTTCAGCATCCGGGATCGCAAGGACTCGTTCTGGGTGTACCGCGGGTTGCACCAGGAGCCCGACCTCCGATCTGGTCGGTACAACCCCACCAGCAAAGCCTTCGAAGCACTGCCGCAGGCGACGGCCATCTCGGGTCGTCCCTTCAAGTACTACATCCATGCCTCCCGTCGGGCGGAGGGTCTGGTGATCAAGCCCGTCGCCGGGATCTCGTTGCCCGACTGGATGGTGACCGATGCCGATGCCGGCGGGGTGTTCCTGGCCGGGACGCCTCCCAGCGGATCGGTGATGAACCGACGGACCTACGATCTGGAGGTCATCGACGTGGGGCTGGGATTGACCAACCGCCACTCGGGCTCGGCGGCCTTCTCGCTGGCGATCCAGACCAGCGGCGCCGAGGTGACCCAAGTCGCACTGGCCATCGCCGGCCAGACCGTGGATGGACAATCGGTGACCTTCAACGGCCGGCCACCCTATCTGGCCGAGCGGTCCACGGATGCCAACAGTTTCCGGATGCGCTTCTATTACAAGACGGAGGAAGGCTTCGCCTGGCCCGGCCGTCCTGACGTTGCGGTGGGCAGCATCGTGCCCTACCTGCGTCCCCGGGGTGCCGTGGTGGGAACCTTCACCGGCGTGCCGGACGACAAGGCCACCCCCTCGCTCGACATCGTTTACCGCCCGGCGTGGCCGGCCCTGCCGCCGGTCCTCCAGCCCGGCCAGACCCTGACCGGTCCCTTCAACGGGCTCCCGGCCATCCGGGGACAGACCAGCGCCGAGGTGCTCTACCAGCAATCGATCGCCACCAACCTCACCTTGGCCAAGGCCAGCGTGGTGCTCATCGATCCGACGCAAAAGAAGACCAAATCCCTGGCTTCGGTCGAGTTGACCCGGCTGCCCTCGGGCATTCTCACCGAGGCGAACCAAGGCCTCACCTACTTCCCCAACCTGCCGCCGCATTTGGCCACCCGCGTGTACTACGACCCGAACGTGGGCAAAGGGGGGTCCCTGGTGCTGAAAGGTGAGTTCAAGGACGAGCCGGTGGGCGAGAAGTACCTGCAGCTCAACGTGCTGAGGGGTACGGCGGCCAAGCAGGACCTCCAGATGGTGCTCGATCTTTGCCCTGCGTCGCCTGCGGACGAGAAGTCCAAATGGGACGACCTGGTGAAAGGATTGACCGCCGTGGTCGACACGTTCCAGGAGAACCCGAACGTGCCGGGCCAGTTCGTGCCGAACCCCAGCCTCCGGACGAATGTCACCGTCGGCAACATGGTGGAGATCCGCAGCAGCGAAACGGCGGTCGACTCGTATGCGTTGAGCGCCTCCGGCCCGGGCTACGGCATGGTGTCGGTGATCGTCGGCAACGGGCGGGCGTTCACGCCGCCCGGTGAACCGGTGTCGGTTCATGTGCTGCGGGTGGCCGGAGGCCTTTGGCCCGGAGAACTCAAGGTGGTGCCATCGGCCAATCCGCTCAATGAGCTGCTGACGCTGCAGCACACCCCGGACCTGGCCGGTCGCTTCGATGAATTCGAGTACGAGTGGCGGATCGGCGCACCGGTCGATGGCGCCCCGCCGCCGATGGACGCCGGGATGACCCAATGGAAATCCCTGCAATCCGGAACCGGCCTGCCCAGGTACACCCTGGGCGGGGCCGGCGTGCAGGTCCTGGCCGACAACTACCTGGTGATGCGGTACCGTTCGGTCAACACGACGGACCCGCTCATCGGCCAGTGGTCGACGTGGACCCAGCCGCAACTGGCCGAGGGGTGGATCAAGCGGGTGTTGGCGGGCATCAACCCGTTCCAGCAACGCGTCAAGGACCTCTACAACAACGCGGTCAACACCGACGTCAGCGTCATCAGCCAGGCGGGTCGCCGCTGGGAGGGAGCCATCGCGCTCAGCCTCAAGAACATCAACGACTCCGGCCTCGTCGAAATCTACGAGACCGTGCTCCGTCGGGGCCGGGAACTGAGCATCGACGCCGGGATCAACTACGGCCCGGCCAACGACGCGCTGCTTCTGGTGGCCGGCTACCTCAACGACCTGTACTCGCTGCTGGGTGACGAGGCTGTGGCCGATGCGGACAATCCGACCATCGCCACCGGCACCGGTGACGGCACCGAGGGCAGCGTGGCAACCGCCAAGTTCAGCTTCGCGGGCCAGTTGCCCTCGCTCCTGGAGGAGGAATTGGCCCTGTTGCGCGGTCGTGACGACTTCATGCAGCCCGGGGTGCAGACGCCGCCGGCCTACAACCGGCTCTATTGGAACTTCACCCGGGGCATCAACTCCGGCGAGGTCATCTACACCGAGAACTACAACATCAAGGACCTCAACACCGACGGCGTCATCGACGCGGCCGATGCGGCCAAGGCATTCCCGCAGGGCCATGGCGACGCCTATGGTCACTACCTCACGGCGCTCAAGGGCTATTACGGACTGCTCATCAACAACAAGTTCGACTGGGTTCCCCGCTCCGAGGCCGTGACCATCCTCGGCAAGGCGATCCAGGTGGACTACGTCGACGAGCGGAAGTTTGCCACGGCGGCCGGCTCCGTCGGCCAGACGGGTCTCGAGGTGCTGAAGCTGGTGTTCCGGCAGGCATACCGCTCGGGTGAGGCGGTCGGCTGGGACCGGTTTGGGGAGACCCGCAGGAACACCAACCGCGTGGTCGCCACGGAACGGCATTGGGGCCTCGACCACTGGGCCAGCCGTGTGGGCCAGGGGGCCTACCTGCACTGGGTGGTGGGTAATTCCATGCTCCCCGAGGTGGATCCCGACCCGACGCACGAGGGCATCCAGAAGATCGATCGCACCACGGTGCCTGAGTTGGGTCAGTTGCCCCTGATCTACCGGGAGGTCCAGCAGGTGCTCGACAACGCCGAGGCCGGCCTGACGCCGCTGGGCCTTCCGCGCGACAGCCTGGCCTTGGACATCAATCCGAATGTCGTGACCGGACCCAATCCGAAGGGCCACTTCGAGCAGTTGTACGAACGCACGGTGGGAACGCTCGAAAACGCCGCGATGGCTTTCGAGGAGGCCCGGATCATGTCCTCGGCCATCCGCTCCGATGGCGACTCGCTGGAGGACGTGAAGGCCAGGATCCAGGACAACGAGCGCGCCTTGACGACCAAGCTCATCGAGCTCTACGGCACGCCGTACACCGATGACATCGGGCCAGGCAAAACCTACCCTCAGGACTACTCCGGGCCGGACTTGGTCCACTACGTGTATGTGGACATGCCCGAATACACCTTCCCGGAGTCCACCGGCGAGAACGGACGTGAGTTCTCCATCCCGCTGCCCGGGGTTCCCAAGGCTTGGGAGACCAACACCTCCGGCAACTTCTACGGCATCTGGGAAGCGGACAAGGCGGCCAACTCGGCCTTCTACAACGCCATCCAGTTCCCGGTGTTGACCAATGTGAGCATCACCGTGACTTCCGAGGGGTACACTCCCCGGCCCGAGGGCTGGACCGGTCGGCGTGCCTTCCCGGGCCGCATCCAGCAGGCGATCTCCGGGGTGGTGGCTGCGGAGCGGCGATTGGCGTTGTCCTTGGACGATGTCATGGGCGGGCGCGAGGACTTCCAGAAGGCCGTGGACCTGTTCAAGGCCAATTGGCAGACCTCCGGGCAGATCTACGACAAGGAGAGGGACCTGCTCATCGCCCAGCAGACCTTCCAGTCGGTGAACCTGGCGAATGATCTCTTTGAACTCTTCACCGAGAAGACCAAGGCGACCGCCGAGAACCTGTCGCAGGCCGTCAAGGACGCCCTGCCGCAGTCGCTGGTCGCCGGCCTGGCGGCTGGTGGCGACCTGACCTCGGGAGGTCGCGCGGCCATCGAGGCGGCTGGCGGGGTGGTCGAGGAAGCGCTGGATGCGATCAAGGTGGCCCGGACCGTGGTGGTCAAGGCCCTCGAGTTTGCCACCACGACCGCCGACCAGTGGTCGCAGATGGATTACATCAAGCCGCGGGAGAAGAAGATGGAACTCCGCCAGTCGCTCAACGACCTGGCGTTGCAATTGCAGGACGTCCACGCGCTGCTCTGGACGGTCAACCAGCGCCGCCGCGAACTCGACGACGCGCAGATGAAGCTCCGCAGCCTGGTGGCCGAGGGCGAACGGATTCAGGCAGACCGGCAGGCCTTCCGGTTCCGGGCGGCGGCGGCCATCCAGGGCTACCGCACCCGCGACGTGGCCTTCCGTCTCTTCCGCAACGAAAAGCTCGACCGGTACGAGACCCTGCTCGACCTCGCCTCGAGTTATTCGCTCCTCGCGGCCAATGCCTACGACTACGAGACGGGCCTGCTCAGCAGTCAGAGCGGAAAGGCCTTCGTGGACCGCATCCTTCAGGCCCGCGCCTTGGGCGTGGTTCGCAACGGGCATCCGCAGTTCACCGGCAGCGCCGTCGGCGATCCGGGCTTGTCCGGCGCCCTGGCCGAGATGAACGCCGACTGGCAGGTGCTCAAGGGCCGCCTGGGATTCAACAACCCCGACGGCTACGGCACCACCGCCTCCCTGCGCACCGGCAACTTCCGGGTGCTGCCCGGCGCCGATGGTGACACGGCGTGGAAGGATGTTCTCAACCGCGCCCGGCGCGACGACCTGCTTCAGGACGTGGATGTCCGCCGGATGTGCATGCAGTTGGATCGCGGCGACGGCCTGGCGGTGCCGGGGCTGATCCTCGAGTTCTCCACCACCATCGCCGACGGCCTGAACCTCTTCGGCCAGCCGTTGGCGGCGGGCGACTCGGCCTTCCACCCAAGCGCCTTCGCCACGAAGATCTTCGGCATGGGCGTGGCCCTCGAGGGTTACAAGGGCATGGACAATCCGTTCCCGAACACCGGGGCGGTTGCCGGATCCGGGGCGGTCTCACCGGCCGACCCGAACCTGGCCTTCATGGACTCGACCGCGATGGCGGCGACGCCCTACGTGTACCTGATCCCGGTGGGCCTGGATTCCATGCGCAGTCCGCCACTGGGCGACCAGAGCACCATCCGCACCTGGTCGGTGCAGGACGTGACCGTGCCCATGCCCTTCAACATCGGCAGCTCCGACTTCTCGACCAAGCGTCTGTGGCAGAGTTCGGAGTCCCTCACCGAGCCGTTGTTCGCGGTCCGCAAGCACCAGGCGTTCCGCCCGGTGCCCACGGCGGCGGTGTTCACGCCGAACATCTACGGAGTCAGCGGCGGTCTGGCCCGCTCGCAGTTCACCAGCTCGCGCCTGATCGGAAGATCGGTCTGGAACAGCCACTGGAAGCTGGTGATTCCCGGCCAGACGCTGCTCAACAACCCCACCGAGGGTCTCGACCGCTTCATCCAGAGCGTGAAGGACGTGAAGCTGCACATCGTGTCCTACTCGTACTCGGGCAACTGAACCATTGCTGACCATGCGAATCCTTCGCCATCTCCTTGTGGCTGCGCTGTTCGGGATCCTGGGGCATCGGGCCCTGGCGTTCCCGCCGCTGCCCCATCACACCGTGTACGGCCTGGTCCGGGACGAGTTCGGCAACCCGCTGATCTCACCGGGCACCGAGTTGACGCTCGAGACGCTGGCCGGCACCGCCATCACCACCACCGTGGTCCCCGGCCTGGAGGATGGGGTGAACTACCGCCTCGAGGTCCCGGTGGACGCCGGACTGACCGCCGACCTGTACCGCCCGACGGCGATGCGGCCCGCGGCGCCTTTCCGCATCCGCGTGAAGATCGCCGGGCGGACCTACCTTCCGATCGAGATGAAGGCCAACATGGCGCTCCTGGGCCAGCCGGCGCAGTCGTCCCGGGTGGACCTGACGCTGGGCGAGGACACGGACGGTGACGGCCTGCCCGATGGGTGGGAGCGCTCGGTGATCGCGGCCGGCAATCTGGGCCTCACGCTGGAGGGTCTGAAGCCGGGCGACCGCCTCAATGGCAACCCGCTCTCGGTGCTGCAGGCCTACCTGGCCGGGACCTATGCCTGGGATCCGAAGGACGGCTTCCGTCTGGACATCGTGGAGTTCTCGGCGGCCGACCCCGTGCTGGAGTTCGTGGCGCTGCGGGGGCGCAGCTACACGATCTCGGCCTCCGACGACCTGCAGACCTGGCGGCCGATGAGGTTCCGCCTGCAGGGGTCGGCCTCGGGCTCCCCGGTGTCCTTCCACCAGACCACGCAACTCACGCGCGTCCGTGCGATCGTGGCCGCCGGCGACCAAGGGGGCGGCGAGGCGTCGGGACCCGCTCCCAAGTTCTACAAGTTGCTCGTCAAGTGACCCGGCAATGAGCGGTGCCACGCCGAGGGGAAATGAACCTGGATCGCGATCCCGGTCCGGTTCGTTCAACCGGCCGGCGGTCGTGGGGGGAATCCTGTTTCTGGGGCTTGTCGCGCTGGTCGTCGGGTTGCGCCGGTGGCGGACGCCGGGGTCGGCGGAGGCCGGTGTGCAGACCGTGGGCCGGGACCGGTTGGTGCTGCGGGAAGGGCGATGGATGAAGACCGACGAGACCAAGGCATTCACCGGGTTGATGGCGGAGTTCTACCCCGACGGGACGCTCCAGTCGCGATCGGCGGTTTCGAATGGCTTGCTCCACGGCGTCTCGGAAGGCTGGTGGACCAACGCGGTGCTGGCGGTACGGGAGATGTTCCGCGAGGGGCGCTCGCATGGGGTTCGCACCAAGTGGGACATCGAAGGCCGGCGAATCGCCGAAGCCGACATCCGCGACGGCCAGATCGACGGCTTCCACCGGGAATGGCACACCAATGGGCAATTGGCGGTCGAGGTGTCCATGGCCGGCGGCAAGCCGCAGGGCGTCTCCCGCAAATGGAACTCCGAAGGGGCCCTGGTCGGCCAGTGGTCGCTGAGCAACGGGGTCGTGGTGGCGAGCGTGACCAACGCCATGGAACTCCGGGCGCTTGCTCAGAAAGGAGGAACACCGTGAGTCGGAAGGTTCCAGCCCGCGGCACCATGGGCGGTTTCCGTCAAAGGAGTCGTTTGGTTGCGTGCCTCTCGCGGTGTCTGATTGCCGCCCGGTCTCTGGGAATGGCGACAGGGATGTTTCTGGCGGGAACCTTGGCGCTTCGGCTCTCCGCTGCTGAGCCGATCGCCCGGTGGGTCGCCGACGATTGGCCGGGCCAAGCCAACCACTGGATCGACCGCGTCGGGAACAAGGTGGCGACCTCCCACGGTGAGCCCGTCAAGGTCGGAGGGCAGTTCAGCGGAGCGGCATCTGGCGCTGGCATCGTCTTCGACGGGGTTGATGACTATTTCGAGGTGACGTCTGACAACAACCCGATCGCGGGTCGGAAAAAAGTCACCATCGTCGCGCTTTTCAAGACGACTCTCGGCGCGACGGGCAATGATGGTCCCCACTGGCAGTATCCTGGGCCCATCAATGCCGAATCCGGCGGCGGCCCGAATGATTTTGGACTGACCATCGGTGCCGATGGCTTGGCTCACCCGTTCTTCAATGACCCCATCCCAACCGTTCCTCCGGTCAGTGTCGTCGACGGCTTGGTTCATACGATGATCCTGACCTGGTCGGATACCGACGATCAGGGCGATGGGATCGCCCGGTTTTATCTCGACGGGGTATTGGCTGGCGTCTCCGGGGTGCAGGACAACGGATCGGGAATCGTCAACGACTTGATCCGGTTCGGCCGCGAGCGGGAAACCGGGGATCGATGGTTCCGCGGCACCATTGGCGAATTGCGGTTCTACGAGACGATCGAGGATCCCGCCGCGGTCCATGGCTCCATGGCCGGCAATCCCCTCATTCCCGTGACGCTCACAGGGCCTCTGATCTATGACAAAGTCTATGATGGAGCATCCATCGCGACCATGAATCCGGCGGCTGCGTCGCTATCGGGAATCACGCCCGGAGATTTCGTCGGACTCGACGTTTCTGCTGCCACGGCTTCCTTCGGCTCACCCTCGGTAGGCACCGGCAAGGCGGTGACTGTCAGCGGCCTGGCTCTGACGGGTCCTGATGCGTGGAAGTACGTTTTGGCGGAGCCGATCTCCCTCAAGGCCGACATCACCCCCAAGCCGGTGACCATCACGGGGATTTCGGCGTCGAGTCGGACATTCGATGCCACCCGGACAGCGGCGCTGGTGGTTTCCAATCCCCAGTTGATCGGCATTTTGGACGGCGATGTGGTGACGCTGAATTCCTCACAGGCGACGGCTCTGTTCGACACCTCTGCCGTGGGACCCAACAAGCTCGTCACCGTTGCCGGTCTCGCATTGGAAGGGAAGGATGCCGGCAACTACCAGTGTGTTTCCCCATCCATCACCGCGTCCATCAACTCGGATGGCCTCACCGCGGGCAGCTTGGTGGCGGTTTCGGAGGCGTCCTTCAACATCGGCCCGAACGGGGAGGTGGAATTCCTCCAGACCTCGCAACTGCCGGCGGGCGCTTTGGTGGAGAGGGTGGTGCTCAGTCTGGAGTATTCCACCTACTGGACTTGGGATGCCATCGCCGGCAATTACGTGAAGCTCAATGGACTGGATCTGCCCGGCCTCGGCTGGACTTCCATCGGCACGGGTAACGCTTGGCAAGGCATGCAAACCGTCCGGGTGGATGCCCTCGGTGAGTTCAATCGATCGGGGGAGAATCGTTGGCGGATTGGCTCCGCTTGGAACCTGGTCAGCCTCCGCAATGTGACGCTGACGATGCACTATTGGGTTCCTACGCTGGCGAACCGGGAGCCGACGGAAATCGCGTTGTCGGCGACCACCGTGGCGGAGAACAACGCAGCGAATGCGACGGTGGGGACGTTGACGGCGACCGACCCGGTCACGGTGACGGTGACGGACGGCGGCGGTTTGAGTGCGACGCAGAGCTTCGTGCTGACGGTGACGGCGGTGAACGACGCGCCGACGATCGCGACGATTTCGAATCAGTTGACGCCGGAGGACGTGGCGACGGGAGCCATTGCCTTCACGGTGGGCGACGTGGACACGGTGTTGGGTTCGCTGACGGTGACGGCCACGTCGTCGAACCCGGGTGTGGTGGCCGCCGATGGCATCGTCTTGGGCGGCAGCGGAGCCGACCGGACGATCACGCTGAGCCCGGTGGCCAACGCGAGCGGCACGAGCACGATCACGGTGACGGTGACGGACGGCGGCGGTTTGACGGCGGCGCGGAGCTTCGTGCTGACGGTGGCTGCGGCGGTGGAATTGCTGGTGAACCCCCAGTTTGCGCTGCTGGACCCGGTCAATCCGCTGAAGCCTCTGGCATGGGACTCCACCGAAGGCTGGGTGGTGTTTTCCGGCAGCGGGGGCAACGACGCGCCTCCTTCGGTTCACCCTGCTGGATTGCTTGCTTTCGGGCGCTCCTCGAGCGTCGTGGTCTCACAGACCGTTCCCGTGTTTCCCATGACCAGTTCGGGGGTGGCCTCTTTCATGTTGGAGTACGATGTCGCGAAGAATCAACGGGAGGGTGTCTATTGGGTGCAGGCCGAGTTCCTGAGTGCCTCTGGAACGGTTTTGGCGACCCTGCGCAGACCGTCATCGGGCACCGAAGCAGCACCATCCGCTTGGGCAACGAACCAGTTGGTGTTGAATCGGGAGTCGTTGGCCAATTTCGACCAGATCACCCAGGTCCGGGTTTCCTTGTTTGGGCAGCAATCGCCTTACGTCTGGTCGGGTCACTATGGGCCGTTCTTCAATCATGTCAGTTTGACTGCGGTGCTGCTGCCCAACACGGCACCGACCATCGGTGCGATTTCGGATCAGACCACGCTGGAGGACACGGCGACGGGAGCGATTCCGTTCACCGTGGGGGATGTGGAGACGGAGATGGGATCGCCGACAGTCACGGTGACGGTGACGGACGGCGGCGGTTTGAGTGCGACGCAGAGCTTCGTGCTGACGGTGACGGCGGTGAACGACGCGCCGACGATCGCGACGATTTCGAATCAGTTGACGCTGGAGGACGTGGCGACGGGAGCCATTGCCTTCACGGTGGGCGACGTGGAGACGGCCGTGGGATCGTTGACGGTGACGGCGTCGTCGTCGGACTTGGGCGTGGTGGCTGCCGAAGGCATCGCCTTGGGTGGGAGTGGAGCGAACCGGACGATCACGCTGAGCCCGGTGGCCAACGCCAGCGGGACGAGCACCATCACGGTGAAGGTCACCGACGGCGGCGGTTTGAGTGCGACGCAGAGCTTCGTGCTGACGGTGACTGCGGTGAACGACGTGCCGACGATCGGCGCGATTTCGGATCAGACCACGCTGGAGGACATGGCGACGGGAGCGATCCCGTTCACTGTGGATGATTTCGAGACGGCCGCGGGATCGCTGACGGCGACGGCGACGTCGTCAAATGTTCGAGTCGTGGCAGCGGGCGGCATCTCCCTGGGCGGCAGCGGAGCCGACCGGACGATCACGCTGACCCCGGTGGCCAACGCCAGCGGCACGAGCACGATCACGGTGACGGTGACCGACGCCGGCGGTTTGAGTGCGACGCGTTCCTTCGCCTTGGTGGTAACTCCTGTGCCTGATGTGCCGACGGGCGAAGGTTTTCTCTTGGGTGCCGGTTTGATGCCCGTCGTTGATGCCGCTGGCCGCTATCGCTTGGAAGCCAGCCTCGGCCAGGTGATCGCCGGTAGTCTGCCAATCGTGTCGGGCGTGGAGTTGGCGTCTGGGTTCTGGGTTTTTGACCTCCTCGCGGATGCCTTGGGCAGCCCGATGGGTGGTGTCCCGACCCCCGCTCAGGCTGCCAAGGGCCTGATGTTGCGGGAGGTGACCGTTGCCGGAACCGAAGCAGGTCATCGGTCCTTCAACGCATCGGCCCGGATGGCCTCGGGCGTGCGATTGCCGGACGCGCGGATGAGGGTCGCTTCGGTGGGGGAGGGGGCGAAGGTCAGGATCGCCGTGTCAGGACTGCCGAGGGCGCGCTGGCACGTCCAGTCGGCGGAGGGGTTTGGCACCGGCTCATGGCGGCACGAGGGAATCTTGCAGTTGGATGCCGAGGGGGAGGGTGTTCTTGAGACCAGTGGCGGCGACGAGTCCGCCGTTCGCTTTTATCGACTCGTCCAGCCATGAGGGATTCCATGATCGAGGGACTGAGTTGTCCGAGGCCGGCAGGCGCCGTCATGTTTGCACGATGGATGGCCTTGTCCGCTGGGTTCCTCCTGGGCTTGGGCGTCTTGGCCGACAGTTTTCCCTACGGCTGGGGTGGAAACGGGTTGGCACAAGTCGGTAATGGGACGACCTCCGATGCCGCCCAGGCGGTCGCCATCACCTCGACCGCCATCCCCAGGACCACGCAGATCATCAAGGTGTCTGCCGGCGGCGGACACAGCCTTGGGCTTGGGAGTGACGGGAAGGTTTATGGATGGGGCGGCAACGGGAGTGGTCAGCTGGGGGATGGAACGACGAGCGACCGGAGCCGTGCGGTGGTGGTGGAGGCTGGGCAGATTCCTGCGGGCGTGGTGCTGCAGCAAGTGAGTGCCGGGGCGAGCCACAGTCTGGGTCTGGGGAACGACGGCAAAGTGTACGCGTGGGGCGAGAACGAGTTTGGGCAGTTGGGCGATGGGACCACCGAGGACCGGACGAGCCCGGTGGCGGTGGCAGCCGGTGAGATCCCGAGTGGGGTGACGATCACGGAGGTGCGGGCGGGGAGTGAGCACAGCGTG
>JAJTFN010000094.1 GCA_021298285.1 Verrucomicrobium sp. | reverse complement strand
GGTGTTCCCGGAACGCGGGGGCCGGCCGGTCACCAGCCGACGGCACCTCTTCGACACCTCGTTCTACTACCGGCCGGCCCGTCCGCCCGCCGCGCCCGAAACCCCGGCGCGTTCCCGGGCGGCCGGCATCCTGCGGGCCTCCGGCGTCCGGCAAGGCTACGCGCTGATCTCCGGCGCGACGGACGCCGGCCTGGCGATCGAACTGGTCCGCCAGAGCGACCTGGAGGTCGTGCTGGTCGAGACCGACGAGGCCTTGGTCGCGCGCCTGCGCCGCCAGATGGACGAGGCGGGCGTCTACGGCGTCCGCGCGACGGTGATGCGACCGGAGTCCGGGCGTCTGCCCTTCGGGGCGCTGACCGCCAACCTCCTGCTCCTGGCCTCGGGCACCCCTCCGGCGATCCCCGCCGCGGAGTGGCACCGGGTGCTCCGGCCGGCCGGCGGCGTCTTCATGGCCGAGGTGCCCGAAGGCCGGTCTGCCGACTGGGCGCGCTGGCTGGAGGGTTCGCCCCTGACGGGTGCGGCCGCGGTGCCGGCCGGCGACGGCGGGCCGGGCCCCGGATGGCGGCGGTGGGTTCGCGGACGCCTCGACGGCGCCGGCGACTGGGCGCACCAGTACGGGCGGGCCGACAATTCCTCGAGCAGCCTCGACGACCTGGTCCGGGGCGACCTGCAGGTGGCGTGGTGGGGTGACCCGGGCCCCCGGCCGATGCCCGACCGCGGCAACCGCAACCCGGCCCCGCTGAGCGTCAACGGCCGGTTGTTGATCCAGGGCGACCGCATCCTCTTCGGTCTCGATGCCTACAACGGGGCCATCCTGTGGTCCTTCTCCTGCCCGGAGGTCCGGCGGGCCAACGTCACCCGCGACTGCTCCAACATGTCGGCCGCCGGGGACAGGCTCTTCGTGGCCCACGGCCGGCATTGCCTGGGCATCGACGCGCAGACCGGCGCGCGGTCCCGGCGCTACTCGGTTCCCGCCGCCGGCGACGAGGTCCGGGAGTGGGGCTACGTGGCGGCCGAGGGAGGGCTGCTCCTCGGCAGCCGGGTGAAGCCCGGGTCGGCCTACCTCGGCGACGACGGCGAATGGTATGAGGAGTACGCCGCCGATCAGGTCGCCCGGGTGACCAGCGACCTGCTCTTCGCCATCGACCCGGACTCGGGCCGCACCCTGTGGCAGTATTCCGGCGGGGCGGTGCTCAACTCCACCCTCACCCTGGGCGACGGCATGATGTTCTTCCTCGAGAGCCGCAACCCGGCGGCCATCGCGGCTCCGTCCTCGAGGCAGAGCCCCGAGGCGTTGTCCGACCAGTGGTTGGTGGCCCTCGACCTGAAGACCGGCAGGAAGCTCTGGCAGAAGCAGCACGACTTCAGCGCCCTGAAGTTCATGACCTACCTGGTCCATGGAGGGAACACCGTGGTGGTGACCGGCACCGACGCGTCGAAGAACTTCCACACCTTCGCCTTCAACGCGCCCTCACCCCGGGGCAACCAGGACTCCGGCGACGACATCATCGGTGCCATCGGCGGGCGCCTGCTCTGGTCCGAGTCGCACAAGGAGGACAAGGGACACCACAGCGGCCACCTGCAGCACCCGGTGGTCATCGGCGACACCTATTATTCCGACCAGCGGGCCTTCAAGCTCACCTCCGGGGAACTCGTCCGCAAGGACCTGCCCGAGCGGCGGGGCTGCGGGGTGATGTCGGCCGGCCGCCATGCCATCTTCTTCCGGCACCACTTCCATGGCATGTGGGACCTGGAGTCGGACAAGCGCACGCAGTTCGAGGGCATCCGGTCGGGTTGCTGGCTCAGCATGATTCCCGCCGGCGGCATGCTCCTGGCGCCCGAAACCAGCGCGGGCTGTTCCTGTACCCACGCCATCCAGACGTCCATCGGCTACCTCCCGAAATCGCTGGCCGGCGGGCGGTGAGGCTTCCGGATGCCGGAGGGTCCCGGGCGTGCCTCAGGGCAGGCCGGCCGGGAGCGTGTCCCGTTGGTCCCGGTACACATCGGTGACGATGGCCTCCTTGGCCTTCCACACCAGCGCCATCGTCAGGGCCACCGGGGGCAGCCCGAGCGAAACGATGAGCGACACCCGCGCCTGCTCGAGCAGGTCGAGGAGGCCATCGCCACCGGCCGCCAGCGCGGGCCATTCCCGCACCAGTGTCCACGTGGCGGCGAAGACCATCAGCGTGCCGAGCAGGCCGCTGTTGACGCCGGTGAAGAGGCGGATGTCCGACCGCAGGGTCTCGTCCGGCAACAGGGCGGCCAGGCGCCGCAGCGCGTGGTTCAGGGCGAGCAGGAAGGCCAGCGCCGAGAAGAGCATGAGCAGCAGGCTGGCCCCGAAGAGCGTCACCTCGGGCCGGCGGCTCCACCACCAGGTGAAGGGCGAGAGCGCCAGGTTGAGCTGGGCCAGCAGTTCCGCACGGCGGACCGACTGGACCCAGACCCGCTCGCGGGGGCGGAACCGTTCGAGCTGCTTGAGGCCGAACCACACCAGCGCGCAGGAAATCACCGGCAGGCCGAGGCCCCACTGGGACCAGAGGTCGCCGAGGGCCGTGCGGGTGCAGGCCAGCAGCGCCAGGGGCAGGCCCCAGAACAGGGCGGAGAGCCCGCGCACGACGCGCGAGAGCGAGGGCAGCAAGGAGTCCTGGTTCACGGCGGGCCCACCCATGGCCGACCGGTCCGGCCGCCGCAAGCAGGAACCCTGTCGATGGCGGTCCGGGGATGACGGTCGGTCGAAACGAAAAGACCGGCCGATCAGGGCCGGTCTCCGTTGGAAAACTGGAGCGAGTGAAGGGATTCGAACCCTCGACATTCACCTTGGCAAGGTGACGCTCTACCAGACTGAGCTACACTCGCGAACGCGACGACAACGTGCGACAAGACCGGCCTCCTTGGCAAGCGCTCTTTTGAGATCCCGTTGGGCCGAATCGGCGTCCACTCCCGGGCGGGTGGCCCGTGGGCTGGGCCGGACGGAGGCGGGACGGGACGGGATGGGGTGCTCCGGATGGGTTTGTCCCGAGGGGCGGCTAGGGCGACACCACGCGGTAGAAGCGCACGGCGTTGGTCGTCGTCAGGTCGCGGAACTGTCCGAAGCCCGGTCCGCCCGCTTCGATGCCCGCCTCGGCGGGGAAGTCGAGCAGGTCGCGCCACGGCACGCCGGTGTCGCCGCCGAGCGCTTCACGGAACTGCAGCCGGTAGGCGCGTCCACCCCGCCGGGGGAACCGCAGCACCGGGTTGCCGTCGAAGGGCGCGGGCAGCGCCTCGAGGCCCGGATGGTCGGCGGCGTCGCGGGGGCCCGTGCCGGCCAGGAACTCCTGCCGGTTGTCGGCCCCGTCGCCATCCGGGTCGCCGTCGGCCCGGGCCTGCAGGCCTCCGAAGAAGGTCCACTCCCAGAGATCGCCCAACCCGTCCGCGTCGCTGTCGGTCCCGGGCCCGACGTCCGAGGCGAGGTCCGGCTGGCCCGGCGATCCGTCGGGGCGGGCGCTGGCCACCCAGGCCTCGGGCGCGTCGATGGCGAAGGCCATCAGGGCCTCGGATCGCAGCACCATGCTGTGGCCGTCGCCGTCGGCCGGCGGCACCCACTGGTCGTTCGTCGCGAGGTCGAACACCAGCGCGCCCCGGGGATCGACCAGGCGCAACCGGCCCCCGCCGTCGGAGAGTTGTCCGGAGTACTTGCCGAGGTGCTCGGCCATCGCGCCGTGACGGGCGCGGAAGGTCGAGTTGTCGCTGGCCAGCACGACCCGGCCGTTCGGGGGCAGGACGCGGGTCCCGTTGGTGGCATCGAAGGTGAAGGTCACGTCACCCTCGAGGCGGAAGCCGGTCAGGTCGAGCGACCCGCCCGAGGTGTTCTTCAGTTCCAGGAACTCGCTTTCGTCGGGATCAAAGTTCCGGTCGCCCCGCTGGTCGGAGGGATGGAAGTGGATCTCCGTCAGGGTCAGGGGCGGCGGCGAGGTCAGGAAGGTGCGGGTGACCGGGCCCGACCACGGCGTCGTGCTCGGCGGGCCGCCGGTCTGGCGTCGCGACGGGTCCAGCGTCCGGGCCACGAGCCGCACCGGCCCGGTCACCGGGATGGGCCCCGTGTACCGAACGGCCGCCGGAGAGCGGTTCGAGACGCCCAAGGCGCGCGGATCGCTGCCGTCGAGGGTGTACCAGATCGCGGCGCTGGTGCTGGAATTGGGGCCCGGCGACAGCGTCAGCATCGTGCCGGCGGCGACGAGTCCGGAGTCCAGCGAGGGCACCGGCGGCTGGGCCAGCTGCCGGTCCACGAAGTCGAGCCGGTTGGAAACCCACCGCTTCATCGCGTCCAGCTCCGCCTGGTAGCTCCCGCCCCGGCGCGGGATCTTCCAGCGCTGGAAATCGCGGCGCTCGGCCTGCCGGATCTCGTTGGCCAGGCGGTCCATGAGCATGCCGGTGTGGCGCAGCGACAATTGCCGCGTGCGCAGCTGCTGGAAGCGGTCCACCCAGCGCTGCCAGGCCTCGACGTCCTGGAAGAGCCGTCCGTACCAGCCCGAGAAGACCGGCCCGCAGGCCCAGGTGCGTGGATTGGCGTCGCGGCCGTCGGTGGATCCGAGGGCCCGGTCGAAGTCCCAGTGCGGGCCGAAGATGAGTTTCTGGTTGCGGGGTTTGTGGAAGTAGGCGCTCAGGACCATCGTGTCCACGTTGCCCGAGAGGGTCTCGAGGATGTGGTAGTCGATGGCCCGGCCCATCTCGAGGAAGTTCTCGTAGCCGTTGGTCGGGTGTCGCCGGTTCTCCACGAGGAATCCCCGGCTCATGGCGTTGAGGTAGTCGGTGAGGTACTTCCGCTGGGCCGCCCGCTGGACGAGCTTCATCTCCTTCTCCTTCGGGGTGATCATCGCCACGGTCATGCCGCCCATCGCCAGGCCCGTGTCGCCCGGGTCCAGCCGGTCGATCTTCATCACGTAGGGCCCGGTGATGTCCGGGACCGTGGAGTCCTCGGGCCGGATCTTGGGCCCCGGGATGCGCCGGGAGCCCACGCCGATCTTCTCGGTCAGCACGTAGAGCCCCTCGTACTGGTTGGTGGCCAGCGGGCCCAGCCGGTTCATGAACACCTCGACGAAGCGCGTCCGAGGCGAGTACTCGCCGATGTCCCGGGCGAGCTGGTGCATGAACGGGTTGTGGATGCACACCGGCTCGTAGTTGTTCGGCGCGTACAGCACCCATTCCGACTCCTCGGGCATGCCCAGCACCGGCAGCTCGAGGTCCTGGTTGTACTCGTCGGTCCACTGCAGCGCGTACTGCTTCTTGGCCAGCCCGGCGCTGCTGGAGCCCCGGATCTTGATGCCGCCCCGGGCCGTGAAGTCCGGGGTCCCGGTGACCCTGGCCACGCCGTTCCTGGGCTCGAAGAGCGAGAGGGCCACGATCGTGTTGACGCTCTCGCTGGGCGTCTTGCCGAAGGTGGTGATGACCAGCACCGGCAGGTCGGAGCGGAACTGCTGGATGTTGGGGTTGGGCACGTCCTGCAGCAGGTCGCCCCAGGCGTTGGTGCCGAGCACCGGCCCCGCCGCCGACACCACCATCGGCGTGTAGTACTCGGTGCGCACCGGTCCCGGCAGGTGGTTGGTGCGGTAGGCCCGGGCCCGCAGCATGACCGCGTTGTTGCTCTGCAGGACCAGCGGGGCCGAATAGGTGAACCCGTTGGTCAGCGTGGGGATCCGGCCGTCGAGCGAGTAACGGATGACCGCGTCGGGCGACCGCTCGGAGAGCGACAGCGCGACCGTCAGGTTCAGCCGCGGGTCCGGGACCAGGCCGCCCGGCCGCGAGAAGACCACCGCCGGGGCGAAGCCGACTCCGGAAGCGGCGTTGGGCGCGCCCGGCGTCGGGCTCGACAGGAAACCCGACTGCGACGGATCCCCCGGGGCGCGCCCGTACGACGTGTCCGCCGGCGTCGCCGGGAAGCGTGGGGCGAAGGCGTCGACCACGACCCCGTCGGGTGCGCTCAAGGCGAGGTATTCCCCCTCGTTCTTCAGCTTGAAGTCGGTGTGCAGGCGGTTGGTCAGGCTGGTGCGGTCCTTGCCCGAGGCGAAGACCACCAGGAAGCCCCGGGCCGGCAGCGTGATGTCCGGAAAGGTCCATGGGGAGCCGTCGGTCGGGTCGTCGCTCAGGCGCCAGCCCGCCAGCGGGATGTCCCGGTCGGTGAGGTTCTGCAACTCGATCCAATCCTCGTAGTCGCCCTCCTCGTCGCGCAGGCCCCTCAGGTTGTCGGGATGGACCTCCGAGAGGATCACCCCGCCGGGCCGTGGCGGCGGCAGCAGGTGGTACTCGACGGGCGGGGCCCCCGCGAAGGCGTTGGGCGTGTCGGCGAGGTCCCGGATGCCGGCGTTCGCCGCCCAGGTGACCACGCTGGCACCCAGCGGCAGGTCGGGCAGCGTGAAGACGTACACATCGGCGCTGACCTGGCGGACCGAGGTGGCCGACAGCCCGTTGACCCGCAGGTCCGCCGCGTCCACCCCGTCGACCGGCTCGCTGAAGTGCACCTCGAGCTGGCCGAGCCCGAGCACGAACCCGGGCTCCGGGAATACGGCCTCGATCGTGGGCGGGAGCGTCTCCGCGTCGGCCCGCGCCGGCCTCGGGAGAAGCCCGAGCAGGATGAGGATCACGGACAGCAGGCGGCGGCGGAGGGGGCTCATCGGGAATGGCGACAGCCTACCGGGCCGCCGGCCGGAGTCGAAGCCGGAGTTGGCCGGTCCCGGAGCGGAAACGGCGGATTCCGGCCGGAGGCACGCCGGATTCCCGGGGAGTGGTGGAAACCGGAGGCCGTCCGCCGGGTTGTCCGGGCGGCGTTCCTGAGCCAAGATGGGCGCATGCGGAAGTGTGTCGTCGCCGTCGGGGTCGCGGTTTGGGTCGGAGTCACGGGCCTCGTCCCGGCGATGGGGCAGGACCGTCCGTCGTCCAAGGCCGCCCCGGTGCCGGTGCTTGCCTCCGAGTGGGGCGTGGGCCGGTGGATCCCGGACCTCGAGCTGCGGCCGGAGGCCGGGCCGGCGTTCCGCTGGTCGGGCCGGTTCGGCAAGGCCCGCGCGGTCGTCGTCGCGGTCACCAGCACTTCTTGCCCGGTCTCGGGCCGCTACGGCCCGACGCTGGCCGCCCTCGAGCAGGAGTTTGAATCCCGGGGCGTGAGCTTCCTGTGGGTCGACCCGGTGGACACCGACAGCGTCGAGTCGATCGGCCGATGGGCCCGCGAGCTGGGCCTGCGCGGTCCATGGGTCCGGGATGCGGGGGGCACCCTGTCGAAGGCGTTGGGATTCCGGTCCACGGCCGAGGTCCTCGTGGTGGACGCCGCCCGCACGGTCCAGTATCGGGGCGCGGTCGACGACCAGTACGGCCCGGGTTACTCGAAGGCGGCCCCGACCCGCCGGCATCTGGTCGAGGCGCTGGAGGCGGTGCTGGCCGGTCGGCCCGTCGAGACCCCCGGCACCAGCGTGCCGGGCTGCGACCTCGAGACGGCCGCGCCCATCCCGCCGGCCCGGCCGGTGACCTATCACCACCGCATCTCTCGGATCCTCGAGCAATCGTGCGTGCCCTGCCATCGCGAGGGCGGCATCGCCCCGTTCGCGCTCACCTCGCCGGCAGAGGTGGCGGCGCATGCCGGCATGATCCGACGGCAGGTGTCCGAGGGGCTCATGCCGCCGTGGTTCGCCGCGCCACCGGCCCATGGACCCAGTCCCTGGCTCAACGACCGCAGCCTCCCGGCGGCCGACAAGGCCGACCTGTTGGCCTGGCTGGAACAGGGGCGACCGGAGGGTGACCCTTCCCAGGCGCTCCGGCCCCGCAGTCATCCGACCACTTGGCAATCCGGCGAGCCGGACGTCGTGCTGCGGATCCCCGAACCGGTCGAGGTCGCCGCCTCCGGCGTCATGCCCTACGTCAACGTCGAGGTGCCGACCGGGTTCGACTCCGACCGGTGGGTGCAGGCCTGGGAGGTGCGACCCACCGCCCGCGAGGTCGTGCACCATGTGCTGGTGTACGTGTTGCCGCCGGGCAAGGACGGCAAGCCCGACCGGAGCGCCCGCATCGACGGGGCCGGCCACTACCTGGCGGCCTACGCCCCGGGATACCAGGCCGTGACGTACCCTGACGGCTGGGCCAAACATGTCCCGGCGGGGTCCACGCTGCGCTTCCAGTTGCATTACACGCCCCGGGGCCGGGCCACCCGCGACCAGAGCGCCTTGGGCCTGAGGTTCTCCAAGGCGCCGCCGAGGCACGAAGTGCGGGTCGGCGCCGTCGCCGCCCCGATCGACATCCCGCCCGGGGATCCCGACTTCCGCATCGAGGGACGCCTGCCGGTGCCGAAGGCGGCCCGCCTGATGTCGTTCATGCCGCACATGCACCTGCGCGGCAAGGCCTACCGGTACGAGTTGGAACGCCCCGGGGTCGCCCCGGTGACGTTGCTCGACGTGCCGCGCTACGACTTCAACTGGCAGTTGCTCTACCGCCTCTCCGACCACGTCGACCTGCCGGCCGGCAGCGTGCTCAAGGGCATCGCCCGCTATGACAACAGCGCGGGCAACCCGGCCAACCCCGACCCCACCCGACGGGTCCAGTGGGGCGAACAGACCGACGAGGAGATGATGCTGGGTTACATCGAGTACTACCTGCCCGACGTGCCGCCGGGGACGCCGGTGGATTTCCGGGCCTCGGGCTCGGCGGGGCGGCGGGGCGGGCCGTCGCGGGCGTTCCGGGCCCTCGACCGCAATCGCGACGGCCGGATCACCCCCGACGAGTCGCCGTCGCCGGAGCAGTTCAAGGCCGCCGACACCGACGGCAACGGGGAGGTCAGCCCCGACGAGTTGAAGGCGTTCCTGAGGTCGCGGGATGGGCGTGGGGCCTCCGGAGCCCCGGCAGCCCCGGGCCGCGCCTCGGCTCCCTGATCCACGGGCCGGGGTGTCGGTTCGGCCCTCCCTCCACCCGCGGGTGGGTTCGAGCCCCCACCGCGTGCTCCCCGGGGCGACCGCCGGAGGTGCCCAACGGGGGCGGACAACGATTGTCCACGCGGGCGATCGGTGGAATCCTGTGCCCCGTTCCCATGAGCCCTGTCTCGCCATCCTTCCCGGCCCGCCGCCGGCTGTGCCGCTGGTGGCGGACATGGTTCGTTCGGGGCGGCGCTGCCGGAGCGGTGGCGATGGCCTTGCTGGCTGAGACCGATCCGCGACCGGTCCGTTCGGGCCCCGCCCCCACGGCGGCGGTGCCGACGCCGGCTGCGGTCCCTGTGCCGGAGCCTGCGCTCTTCAAGCGGGCACGCACCCACTGGGCCTTCCTGCCGTTGTCCCCGGCGATGCCTCCGCCGGCGGCAGTCCTCCAGCCCGGTGGTCCCGGTGGATCCGCGGTCGCCGACCCGACCCCGGTGGACCGCTTCCTCCAGGCCCGGCTTGCCGCCCGGGGCCTGGGCTTGAGCCCGCTGGCCGACCCCGCCAGCCGCCTCCGCCGGTTGGCCCTGGTGGTGACCGGCCTGCCACCGACGCCCGAGGAGATCGAGGCTTTCGACGCCGAGGCGTCCCGGGACCCGGCCGCCGCGGGGCGCTGGCTGGAGCGCTACCTCGCGCGGCCGGCCTTCGCCGAGCGCTGGGCGCAGCATTGGCTGGATGCCGCCGGGTATGCCGACTCGAACGGCTACTTCAACGCCGATTCCGACCGGCCGCTGGCCCACCGGTACCGGGACTGGGTGATCGCCTCCATCCGGCGGGATCAGCCCTTCGACCGGTGGATCCATGAGCAGTTGGCCGGCGACGAGCTGGCCGGCTGGGCGCCCGGCGATCCGGTGACGCCGGAGATCCGGGGACTGCTCGAGGCCACCCACTTCCTGCGCAACGGCCAGGATGGCACCGGCGAGTCGGACGGCAATCCGGACGAGGTCCGCGTCGACCGGTACTACGCGCTCGAGGCCTGTCAGCAGATCGTGGGATCCAGCCTGCTCGGCCTGACCGTGCAGTGCGCCAAGTGCCACGACCACAAATTCGAGCCCTTCACCCAGCGCGACTACTACGCGATGCAGGCCTTCTTCCACCCGGCCTTCCCGATCGACGACTGGGTCAAGCCCAACGACCGGGTGATCGAGGCGCCCCTGCCGTGAACCGGCCGCCGATCGCGCCCCGGTGGGAGGACACCTTCGAGCCGGAATCCCCCGTGTCGGTCCGTTGGTCCGACACCGCGCCGGACGACGATCGGCCCGCGGGATCCCCGCCGGTCGTGCTCGGCGGCTCAACCGGTCCGGCGGCCCGGGTGCGTGACGGCGTGCTGCAGCTCCTCGAGGGCGGCGGAAGCGGCGACCGGTGGCTCTGCACGCGGGAGTCGTTCGCGTGGCGGCCACCCGAGGTCGGGGGCTGGATCCAGGTGGGCTTCGACCTCGTGGCGGTGAACGTGCCCGATCCCGCCACGGGGGCCGCCGGTGCGGACGCTGCGCGGATCGGCTATGTGTTGGCGGCCCGCGACTTCTCCGACTCCGGCCCGGTCGCCGGGGGCAACCTGCTCATCGACGGCAACCCGGGCGGGGCCAGCGCGGTGCATCTCGACTACCCCGGCCCGGATTCGAAGTCCCTCGGATCCATCGGTGGGCAGGGTTACCGGGCCGGTCACCGGTATGGCGTGCGCATCACCCGCCTCGAGCAGGACCGTTTGGCCCTCCAGCACCAGGTGGACGGGCTGCCCGACGGCCAGCCGTTGACCCTGCCGGCGGCCGACCTGCCCGACGGGGGCTTCGCCTTCGAGTTCTGCTGCGGGCGGAGCTTCCAGGTGGACGACGTGCGGGTGGAGACCTCGCCGCGCCCGGGCACGCGGGAGGCCGAGGTCTGGACGGCCCATGAGCAGGCGCTGGCCGGGCAGGTGCGACGGCGGGACGAGCGGTTGGCCGCGCTCCAGGCGCAGCGGCTGCCCCGGCCCGGGCGGGTCGCCTGGGTCACCGACGTGCGGCGGGAACCGCGGCCCGTGCCCCTGCTCCAGCGCGGCAATCCGAAGACGCCGGGCGAGGCGGTCGCGCCGGCCTTCCCGGCCTTTTTGGATCGCGGCCAGAGCCTTCCGGTCGCCCTGCCGCCGCCGGGTGGGCGCACCAGCGGCCGCCGGCTGGCCTGGGCCCGATGGCTCACGGCCCCGGGAAGCCCGCAGGCGTCGCTGCTCGCGCGGGTGACCGTCAACCGGGTCTGGCAGCACTGCTGGGGCACCGGCCTGGTGGACACCCCCGACAACCTCGGCCTGAGCGGCGCGGCGCCCTCGCATCCGGAACTGCTCGACTGGCTGGCCGCCGACTTCATCGACTCGGGCTGGAGTCTCCGCCACCTCCTGCGGCGGATCCTCGGGTCGCACGCGTTCCACCAGTCGAGCGCGCCGCGGGCGGAGGCCCTGGCCATCGATCCGTCCAACCGGGGCCTGTGGCGTCATCCCGTGCACCGGTTGGACGCCGAGGCCCTCCGCGACCTGATGCTTGCCGCGGCCGGGGTGCTCGACCCGAAGGCGGGCGGTCCCTACGTGCCGACGCCGCGCAACGGGGAGGGGGAGGTGCTGGTCGACGAGTCCGCCCCCGGGGCGCGCGCCCGCTCGCTGTTCCTGCAGCGGCGGCGCACCCAGGTGCCGACCCTGCTGGCCAACTTCGACGCGCCTTCCGTGGTGTTCAACTGCACCCGCCGGGCGCGCACCACCATGCCGTTGCAGTCGCTGAGCCTGCTCAACTCGGACTTCACCCTCCGGCGCGCCGCCGAGATGGCCCGTCGGCTCGAACGCGAGTGCGGCCGCTCCGAGACCGCGATGGTGCGGAGGGCCTTCCTGCTGACCTGTGGTCGCGGGCCCGATGTCGTCGAGGCGTCGGCGTCCGGCGAGTTCCTGGCGCGACAGCGCAGCCTGCACGCCGCCGATGCCGATCCCGGACACCGGGCGCTGGCCGACCTCTGCCAGTCGCTGCTGGCCCTCAACGACTGCCTCTACCTGCGATGACCCCGTTCCAAGATCCCCTGTCCCGGCGCGGTTTCCTCGGGCGATCGGCCGGCAGCCTCGGCCTGATGGCCCTGCAGCACCTGGTGTCGTCGGGCCGGTTGTCCGGGGCCGGTCCCGCCCGGCCCGATGCACCGTCAGGACCGCTGGCCCATCGGCGCCCCAAGGCCCGGGCGGTCATCAGCCTCTTCCAGCACGGCGGGCCCAGCCAGATGGACCTCTTCGATCCCAAGCCCGCGCTGAACCGCTGGAATGGCAAGCCCTACCCGGGCGGCGACCTCGAGGTCCACTTCAACCAGCAGGCCGGCAACGTGCTGGGGGCGCCCTTCGCGTTCCGGCCCCGCGGGCAATGCGGGATGGAGCTTTCCGAACTCCTGCCGCACACCGGGTCCATCGCCGACGACATCACCCTGGTGCGTTCCATGACCACCGGGTCGGTCGACCACGAGTCGGCCCTGCGCATCCTCCACACCGGGCGATTCCTGGCAGGTCTGCCGACCCTGGGGTCGTGGGTGCTGTACGGGCTGGGTTCGGAGAACGAAAACCTTCCGGCCTATGTGGTGCTGGCCGATCCCGGGGGCCTCCCGGTCGATGGCGAACGCAACTGGTCGGCGGGCTTCCTGCCGGCGGTGTACCAGGGGACGCCCTTCCGCAGCGGCAAGACCCCGGTGTTCCACCTGCAGACCCCGCCGGGCATCCCCGCTGCGGCGCGGCGCAGCCAGCTCGAGTTCCTGTCCCGGTTGGGCCGGCACCAGGCGGCGCTCCATGCCCCGGACCATTCCGAGTGGCAGGCCCGGATCGCACAGTTCGAGACCGCCGCCCGGATGCAGACCGCCGTGCCCGAGGTGCTGGACCTGTCCGGTGAATCGGCCGCGACGCGACGGCTCTACGGCCTCGACCACCCGGTGACCGCCGAATACGGCCGCCGCTGCCTCATCGCCCGGCGTCTGGTCGAGCGCGGGGTGCGGTTCGTCCAGTTGTTCCTCAATGGCCAGCCCTGGGATACCCACGACAAGAATGCCGAGCGCCTCAAGGGCCTGTGCGCCATGACCGACCAGCCCAGCGCGGCGCTGGTCCAAGACCTCAAGGCGCGCGGACTCCTCGAGGAGACCA
>JAJTFN010000093.1 GCA_021298285.1 Verrucomicrobium sp. | reverse complement strand
TGATTGGAGACGTGGCCAGTCCCTCCGACGAGATGTGCGTGATCGCCGAGAACCTCGGCATCCCGACCCTCCAACGGCACATCCTCCTCTGCGCCGACGCGTCGAAGCCGAAGTGCTGCGATCCGAAGGCCAGCCAGGAATCTTGGGAGTACCTGAAGCGGCGGCTCAAGGAACTCGGACTGGTCGGGCCCAAGGCCACGGTCTTCCGGACCAAGGCCAACTGCCTGCAGTGCTGCGCACAGGGCCCGGTGGCGGTGGTCTATCCGGAGGGGACCTGGTACCGCCGCTGCACCCCCGACGTCCTCGAAACCATCCTCCAGGAGCACCTGATCCATGGCCGGCCCGTGTTGGAAAACGCCTTTGCAACTCATCCGCTCGGTCCTGGCCCCCGCTGAAGTGCAGCTGGACCTCTTCCAACGGCTCCGGTCGCGCCCGGCCGCGACCCCCGTTCCCGGGGGCGGCAACCGGGTGGCCTCCGAGACGGTGGTCGTCGGCGACACCTCGATCGAGGTGCAGTTCGTGCGCCACCCGCGCGCCCGCGTCTACCGGCTGACCCTGTGCCGCGACGGCTCCGGACGGGTCACCCTGCCCCGCTACGGCTCGATGACCGGGGCCCGCAACTTCCTGCTGCAGCATGTGCAATGGCTGGCGGAGCGGGCGGTGGCGCAGCGGACGGGCCGCGGGCCGACCGACCCGTCCAAGGGACCGGTGCAGGTCCGGTTCCGCGGCGAGTTCGAGGGGGTCTCGGCCTCCGAGGACGGCAAGGCCCTGCGCATCGCGAACCACACGCTCCCCATGCCCCGGAACGCCGGCACGGACCTGCTGGCCCGGGCCGAGGCCGCGCTCCTGCGGCTGGCGCGGCGGGAGCTTCCGGCCCGGGTGCGCGAGCTTTCACAGACCCATGGCATCCCGGTGGGCACCGTTTCGGTACGCGCGCAGCGGACGCGCTGGGGCTCCTGCTCGCCGGGCGGGGGCATCTCGCTCAACTGGCGCCTGGTGCAGGTTCCCGACTGGGTGCGCGACTACGTGATCCTCCACGAACTGGCCCACCGGCGGCACCTCAACCACTCGCCCCGGTTCTGGAAGGAGGTCGGGCGCATGTGCCCCGGCTACGAGGCGGCCGAGGCCTGGCTCCGGGAGTCCGGGCGGCACGTGCTGTAGGCGGGGCCGGGCGGCGGTGGGGCCGCCAATCCGGGGCGCTCAGCGCCGGAGCACCTCGAACCCGATGTCGAACCAGAGTCCATTGAACTCGAAACGGGCCTCGCCCGGGTCGATTCCGCCGTCGAACCAGTGGAACTCGTTGCGCTCGCGCACCATGCCGCAGAACTCCTGGAAGAAGTCGGCATCGAGCGCGACGACCCCGTAGCGCCCGCGGCGGAGCTCCTCCTTCTCCATGGCAGCCAGCAGGTGGTCGGCCTCGGCCCGGTTGCGCTTGAGCACCCAGATCGCCGCCTCGGGACATTTCACGGCCAGCTTGTGCAGCTTGGAGACGGTGCACTCGCCGCACTCCACCCAAAGCGTCGGACGCATGTCGTAGCCGATGACCGCCAGGTCGGGCACGAAGGGGATCGAGTCGTCCTGCACCTCGGTCTCGACCTGGAGGCGCTCATGGAAGAACAGCACGTAGGCCAGGAACTTGAGGGCGACATGGCGCACCGACTCGTTGACCCCCTGGCCGATGAGGACCTTGTGGGGGAACGGCCGGTGCCGGTCCTCGCTGCGGAGCTGGAAGGTGTACTTGCTGGCCAAGCGGAGAAGGGCCCGAAACAACCGGCTTCCGGGGGCCTTGTCCACGACAAAGCCGCCTGGCACCCCGCGCCGGACCGTAACCGGCAGGCCCGTGGCAGGGTCTTCGGCCTTGTACCCGAGTCCACTTCCCCGCCCATGAAGACCCTGCGCTCCCCGTTGTCCCTGCTCACCGCCACCCTGCTCATCGGCGCCACCGGCGCGTTGGCGGACATCACCGATGACCTGAAGTCGGCCGCCCGCAAGCTGGCGGACGCCGCCAGCTACTCCTGGACCGCCACGACCGAGATCGAGGGAGGCCAGTGGACCCCCGCCCCGGTCCGCGGCAAGGCCCTCAAGGGAGGCACGGCGGTGCTCACCACCGAACGGGACGGCTCGACGACAACCGCCGTGCTGCAGGGAACCAACGGGGTGGCGAGCACCGACGACGGCTGGAAGACCGCCGAGGAGTTGCGCTCGGCCGCCGGTGCAGGTGGAGGCGGGGGCGGCAACCGCGGCGGCATGCGGGCCGGGGCCCTGCTGCGCAACCCGCTGCCGGCAGCCTCGCTGACCCGGATGGCCGACAAGGCCCGAAACCTCAAGGCCGAGGACGGCGGAAGCATGTCCGGCGAACTCACCGAGGATGCCGCCAAGGAGTTCGCCCTGATGGGCCGCGGTGGCCGCCCGGGCGGCCAGACTCCGCCCGAACCCCGCAACGCCAAGGCCTCGGTCCGGTTCTGGTTGAAGGACGGCCAGGTGGCGAAGGCGCAACTGAAGGTCTCGGCGACCATGAGCTTCAACGGCGAGGACCGGGACATGGTCCGCACCACCACCTGGGAGTTCCGGGATGTGGGCACCACCACCGTCGAGGTGCCGGCAGAGGCGAAGAAGCGCCTCGGGACCTGATCCCCGGCGCCGGATCCGCCAGACGCATTGACCCTTCCGGGCGGCGTTCCTAGGGTGTGGCCCATGAGAGGTGAGCGCCTGTGTCGTCGTGGAGGGGGTCGGGATCTCGGGTGGATGCTCGGGCTGGCCCTGGCCCTGCTCGCCCTCGCCTCGACGCCGGACCGGGCGCGGGCCCAGGCCCCGGTGCCCTTCAACGGCATCCAGGCCATCGTCAACGACACGGTCATCAGCCGTGACCAGGTGCTCGGGGCGGCCCAGCGGGAGCTGGTGACGGCCGGCCGCACGGCGACCTCGGAGCAGCAGTACCTCGCGCGCCGGGCGAAGATCCTCGAGGACCAGCTCGAGCAGCTCATCGACCGTCAGCTCATCCTCGATGAGTTCAAGGAGAAGGGTTACTCCTTCCCGGAATCCTACGTCGACGACCAGGTGAGGGACCGCATCCGGCGTCAATTCGGCGGCGACCGGGTGGCCCTGACCAAGACCCTGCGGGCCGAGAACCGCACCTTCGAGCAGTTCAAGAAGGAGGAACGCGACGACATGATCGTGTACTCCATGAGCTCGAGGAACATCCGTGACGAGCTCATCATCTCGCCGAAGAAGATCCAGAACTACTACCAGACGAACCAGGCACGCTTCCGCATCGGCAACCGGGTCAAGCTGCGGATGATCGTGATCGACCGGGCCAAGCACACGCCCGAGGACGGCGCGCGCCTGGCGTCGGAGGCCCTGGCCAAGCTGCAGGCCGGGGGCGATTTCGCCAAGGTGGCGACCGAGTTCTCCGACGACGCCCGGCGCTACAAGGGTGGCGACCGCGGGTGGACCGAGGAGAGCGCGCTCAACGAGGCGCTGCGCCAGGTGGCCTTCAGCCTGCCCACGGGCCAGATGAGCGGGATCGTCGAGGTCCAGGGCTCGCGCTTCATCCTCAAGGTGGATGAGAAGCAGGCCTCCGGCGTCCGGTCATTGGCCGAGGCCCGGCAGGAGATCGTGACACTCCTCAAGGAGTCGGAACGTCAACGCCTCCAGAAGCAGTGGCTGGCGAAGCTGCGCAAGAAGGGCTTCGTCCGGTACTTCTGAACCCCCGACCCGGCCGGACCGACCCCGGGGCCGCGCAGGCGTCCCGACCGCGGCCCGGCACAAACCCCGCCGCGTGATCCCCGCCGCCGCATGATCCTCGGCATCCCCCTGGGCGACGTCACCGGCATCGGCCCGGAGGTGGCCCTGCGCGCCGTGGCCCGGTTGGCCGGTGAGGACTCGGATGTCCGCTACGTGCTCATCGGCGACGCCGGGGTGGTCCGCCGCCTCTGCGGGCTGATGGGCCTGGAGTCGGACCTGCCGCGCTGGAACGGGGCCGCCTCGGAACCGTCGCGGGTGTTCCTGCTGCCGGTGTCGGACACGGAGTTGCCCGAGGACCTTTCCCCCGGCGACCCGGTGGCCGCGCTGTCGGCGATGGCCGCGCTGCGCGAGGGGACCATGCGCTGCCTCTCAGGCGAGTTCGACGGACTGGTCACCGCCCCGGTGAACAAGGCCTCCATCGTGGAGGCCGGCGTGCCGTTCGTGGGCCAGACCGAATTCATCGCCGGACTGGCCGGGGTGTCCCGGGTGGCGATGATGCTGCTCGGGCATGACCCGGCCGGCCGGTGGCTGCGGGTGTCGCTGGCCACCACGCACCTGCCCGTGGCGAAGGTCCCGGCGGCGCTGACCGTGCCGGGCATCGCCGAGGTGGTCGCCCTGACGGCCGAGGCCTGCGGCCTGCTGGGCCTGCCCAGGCGGCGCGTGGGGGTCTGCGGACTCAACCCGCACGCCGGGGAAGGCGGCCACCTGGGGCGCGAGGAGATCGAGGTGGTGACCCCCGCCGTCGCCCGGGCCCGGGCCGCAGGCGCCGACGTGCACGGGCCCTTCGCGGCCGACACGCTCTTCCACCAGGTGTACCGGGGCGACTACGAGGCCGTGGTGGCGATGTACCACGACCAAGGCCTCGTGCCCCTGAAGATGGTCGCCTTCGATACCGGCGTGAACTGGACCCTTGGCCTGCCCTTCGTGCGGATGTCCCCCGACCACGGGACGGCGCACGACATCGCCGGCAAGGGCCTGGCCGACCCGGCCAGCATGGAGTCGGCCCTGCGCCTGGCCGCGACCGTGGCCGCGACCGGGATTCCCTGCTGGCGCGGGCGTGCGGGCACGGGCGCGGTTCCCTGAAGGTCCCTCCCTCGCCGACATTCCCGCCCCCCAGAGACCTCTCCCGCACTCCCAGGGCTCCCGACCGCGATCTCCCGGCCCGTCGAGGCCGACTCGCTGGCAGGTCCGGTGGAACTCTCCGGGCAGATCCCCTCGACCCAGGCCGACCGGTTCGGCTTGGGCCACGGGAAGGACCGGCTCAGCCGATGGACAGCAGGATCCGGGAGATTGCCTCGTTCTGCGGCCCGGTGGCGATGTCCGCGATCGTGTATTGGTCGAGGGTGGCGTAAAAGGCGGCCATGGCCTGGGTCAGGGCTCCCTGGGCCCGGCAATGACCGGCGAGCCGGCAGGAATTGGTCTTCGGATCGAAGCATTCCATGACCACGGGCTGATCCTCGGTCTGCCTGAACAACCTGCCGAGCCGCACCTCCGAGGCCGGCTGCGCGAGCCGGCAACCGCCGCCCCGACCCCGGCGGGTCTCGAGGTATCCCAACTGCCCGAGGCGGTGGACCACCTGGGCGAGGTGGTTGCGCGAGATTCCGAAGGCCTTGGACACATCCTTCAGTTGGAACTGGCCATCCCTCAGGGAGGCATAGATGAGCACCCGAAGCGAATAATCGCTGAAAAGGCTGAGTTTCATGCGGAGGGTACGATGGACCCGACCCTGAGCAGACCCCGGCGGGCGGACTGCGGTTACAATCGAATGACCTTCCGGGAAGACGGTCGGGGACCCTGGTCGACCAGCCCCGGTCCGGTGACGTCTTTCCAAGGCCGCCCGACGATGGTCCCCTCCGCCCCGGACATGAGACATGAGTTCTGGGACGAGCGCTGGCGGCAGGGGCAGATCGGGTTCCACCTCGGCCGGCCACATGACTGGCTGGTGGACGCGGCCGACCGCTTCCCGCCGCAGGCCCGGGTCTATGTCCCGCTCTGCGGGAAGACGGTCGACCTGGTCTGGCTGAGGGACCGCGGCCACGAGGTCTTCGGCTGCGAGTTCGTGGCCGGTGCCGTGCGGGACTTCCTGCGGGAACAGGGCCTCACGGCGGCCACCGAACGGCGGCAGGCCGGCGGCGGGGCCCCCTTCGAGTGCCACCGGACCCGAGGCTTGAGCGTCCTTCAGGGCGACGCGCTGGAGCTCGATCCCGGATTGATCGGGGGTCCCGTGGATGTGGTCTTCGACCGGGCGGCGCTCGTGGCGCTGGATCCCGCCTGCCGGAACCGCTACGTCGACGGCCTGCACCGGCTGCTCCGGCCCGGGGGGCATGTCCTGCTCATCGCCTTCGCCTACGACCAGACCCGCGTGGAAGGCCCGCCCTGGTCGGTGGATGCCACCACGATCGAGCGCCTGTTCGGGGACCGCTTCTTCATCGAGACGCTGGCGGTGCGTGCCGAGGAGGGGAACCCGCGCTTCCAGGCAGCCGGGGTGGCCGAGATGGAGGAACGCTGCTGTTGGCTCACCCGGAGGGATTGAGCTCGGCACCGACTTCCCCGGAACCCGGTCCCTCGGGGTGGGGTCATCCGACCGCCGGACAGGTGGATCGGATCTTCCCGACACGACCTCGGGTCCGACACGGGACCTCATCGGGGCAACCGGCCGCATGGTAGGGCGGCCGGGGATGGCCGAGGATCTGGTCGGCGGGCCGTCCCGGTGATCCCGGGTGGGCTCCGCATCCCCGACAAAGGAACCTCATGCAACCGATCCATCTCCGGTGCGGACAACCCTCGGTCCATCACCTCTGCCGCCCACCCAGCGCCTCGGAAACCCATGCCGGCACGCACCGCTGGGGGCGGCGCCGAGGCCGGGGCCGGCGACGATCCCAGCCTGGCGACGGGGCCCACCCGCGACCTTCCTCCCATGGAAGCGGACCCACGGCACCTTGATCGCCAGACCGGCAGCCCCGGGGTCTCAACCCGTGGTCCGCAACCCGCTGGCGATGGCGTTGACCGTGAGCAGGAGGTCCGGGAGGCAGGCCTGGGCGCCCTCGACGTCCCCGGCCCCGTGGAGGGAACGCCAGCGCCGGAGCAGCGCGATCTGCTGCCGGTGAAGCAGGCGCAACGGCTCCACCCGGAGGGCCAGCGTCCGGCCGAGCCTGGGGCGGTGGCGGGTGAACTCGGCACCGAGCACCCGGGCGAGGTTCCGCTGGGTCCGGTGCCACTCGGACTCGATCCGGGCCCACAGGCGCTCCCTGAGGGCCCCGTCCTCCACCAGGCCGGCGTATTCCCGCATCACCTCCAGGTCGCTGCTGGCCAGCGAGGTCTCGATGTTGGTGATGAGGTAGCGGAGGAAGGGCACCGTGCGGACATGGGCCGCGAGGACGGCCAAGTCGGCCTCCGGCAGGGCCTCGAGGGCGCTGCCGGCCCCGTACCAGCCCGTGAGGTAGAACCGCGCCTGGGTCCAGGAGAACACCCATGGGATGGCGCGCAGGTCTGCCAGGCTCGCCTGCCCGGTGCGCCGCGACGGGCGGGAACCGATGCGGGTGTTCTCAAGGGCGTCGAGCGGCGTGGCCTGACGGTGAAACGCCAGGAATCCCTCGCTCTCCAGCAGGGAGCGGTACTCACGGCTCGACCCGGCCGCCAGGCGCTCCATCACCGGCACCAGATCCTCCGGGAATCGTCCGCCCCGGCGGTGGTTCCACGTGGTGGCGGTGACGCCGGCCAGCAGCAGCTCGAGATTGTAGCGGGCGGTGCCGGGGTTCCCGTATTTCTGGGCGATGGTCTCGCCCTGCTCGGTCAGCCGGATCGAGCCGCACAGCGACCCCGGCGGCAGGGCCTCGAGGAACCGGTGGGTCGGTCCGGCTCCCCGGCTGATGGTCCCGCCGCGGCCGTGGAAGAACTGCACCTCGACACCCGCCTGCTCACCGACCCGGGCGAGCCGGGCCTGACCCCGCTGGAGGGCCCACTGGCTGGCCACGATGCCGGCGTCCTTGTTGGAGTCGGAGTACCCGACCATGACCTGCTGGCGGAGGCGGCCCGGCCGGCCGGCCCGGGCGGCATGGTGCGCCAGGCTCGCACGGGTCACCGGGAACTCCAGGAACGCCCGGAGCATCTCCGGCCCGCGCTCCAGGTCCTCGACCGTCTCGAGCAGCGGCACCACCGGCAGGAGGCACACCATGCCCTCGGGATACAGCCGCAGCAGGCCCGCCTCGCGGGCGAGCACATAGACGGCCAACAGGTCGGAAAGCCGCCGGGTCATGCTCACGATGAGCGCCCCGAGGCCGTCCACGCCATGGGCGGCCAGGTGGCCGGCAAGCACCCGGTAGGTGGCCAGGACGGCGTCGGCCTCCGGCCCGGCCGAGGCCGACGGATGCAGGAAGGGGCGCGGCGATCTTATCTCCCGTTCCAGCAGCCTCAGGCGCTCGGTCTCGGTCCACTCCTCCCATTGCGAGGCGTCGAGTCCGGCCGCGCAGAGCAGTTGTCGCAGCGCCCGGTCGTGGAAGGCGGAGTTCTGGCGGATGTCGAGATGGGCGAGGTGGAAGCCCACCGTCGCGAGCACCCGGCGCACCGGCCCCACGTCATGGTCGGCCAGGCGCGAGGCTCCGGCCTCGACCAGGGTGGCCTGGAGGGTCATCAGGTCGGCGTCGAGCTCGGCCGGATGGCGGTAGCGCCCCGGCTCGTCGCACACCCGCGCCAGCTGGCCCGGCTGGACCTCGACCGGGAGCCTTGCCGCCAGGAGCTCGACGGTCTGCCGCCACGGTTCGCCCGGGTGCGTCCTCAGGAGCGGCCGGGCGGCATCGCCCAGGAGGTCCAGCGTGCGCTGGCGCAGGGCGCGCAGGCTCTCCGGGGCGGGTTGGACCCATTCGGAGAGCGGCAACCGCTCGGCCAGCGCGCCCAGCTGGCGGTGCAGGACCACCAGGGCATTGGCCCGGAGCCGCTCGAGCGTCTCGGCGGTCACCTCGGCCGTGACCCCAGGGTGGCCGTCGCGGTCACCGCCCACCCAGGTGCCGAAACGCAACGAGGGAACCGACGGCCCGGTCTCGAGCGCCCCCGGGTCCAGACCGGCACGCTCCCAGGCCTGACGCAGGCGGCGGTCCAGCTCCGGCACCACGCCGGGCAGCACATCCCGGAGGTAGTTGAGCACGTTGCGGCGTTCATCGGCGACGGTGGGTTTCTCGAGCAGGATCTCCCCGGTCCGCCACAGGCGCTCCAACAGGGCCGTGAGCTCGTCGGTGAGCGCGCGGCGGCCGGCGGGGTCGGCAGCCGCCTGGAGGAGCTGCATGAGGCGTCGGTGCTGCTCGAGGACCGACGAGCGCTTGGCCTCGGTGGGATGCGCCGTGAAGACCGGCTCCACCTCGACATCCCGGAGCGCCTCGAGGATGGAACCCGGGGAGGCGCCGGCGCGCACCAGTTCCCGCAGCTGGTCGGTCCAGAGCCCGCGTTCCGCCTCGGGCGACCCCGAGAGTTCACGCCGGTCGCGCAAGGTCTCCGAGACGCGCTCCTCGACGGTGTTGAGGAGCTGGAAGGCCAGGGCCATGGCCAGTCCCAACCGGGGTGGCGGCTCGGCCCCGGGCCCGGGGAGGTCCTCCGAGGCGGAGCGCCACGGGACCCATCGGGCCAGTTCGGCCTCGCCCAGGCCGGCCAGGACCTCGGCGAGGGCGTCGGCGAGCCAGCCGATGTCCTCGTCCATGCGCTGGAAACCCCACTCGATGGAGTCCGGGAGCGCAGGCGATGGTTGGGAACCGGGAAGGCGGGAGGATGCGGGCATGGCGGGAGCGTTCTGGGATCGGGTGTCTGGGCGTCCGACGTCCTGCCTACTGCCACCGCCCGGTCCATCCGTCAACCCGGGCAGGCTGCCGACCGAATTGGTTTTCTCGATGCCGGGCCAAGGGTTATCGATGAGGCTGTTGGCCCGGAACCGTGTCATACGTGCACCGCCATGAACTCCCCGACCGGCCGGATTTCCCGGCATCCCGCCCCCCTGCTGACGTTGTTGTCCCTGCTGGCCGCCCTCGTCGCCGGTCTCAGCGCCGGCGCCCACGAGGCCCGGTCCATCCCGCCCGCCCTCCAGGCCTGGGAGTCTTGGGCGACCTGGGACGACACGCACCGCTTCTGCCCGACACCCTACTCCGACCCGAAGGTCCACCGCTGCCACTGGCCGAGCCGGCTTGAGCTGCAGGTGACCAACTCGGGGGGGCGCTTCGCCCTGATGCTCACCGCATTCCACCCGACCTGGATCACCCTGCCGGGAAGCCCCGACACCTGGCCCCAGGAGGTGCTGCTCGGCGGCCGGCCGGCGGTGGTGGTGGCGCGCGAGGGGATGCCGTCGGTCCGGGTCGAGGCCGGGGACCTGCGGATCGAGGGCCGCTACTTCTGGCGGGAGATCCCCCAGAACCTGCGGATCCCCGCCTCGCTCGGCATCCTGTCGCTGGTCCGCGACGGCAAGGCGGTCGAGAATCCGGTGTGGGACGCGCAGGGGCTGCTCTGGCTGCGGCGCGACGCCACGGCCGAGACGACCGAGCGCAATTTCCTGGAGGTGCGGGTCTCGAGCCTCCTGGAGGACGGCATCCCGATGTGGTGGCGCCAGCAGGTGGAGTTGACCGTCGCCGGCAGGAGCCGCGAGGAGGATCTCGGACACCTCCTGCCCGAGGGCTGGAGGCTGGCCTCGCTCCGGTCGCCGATCCCGGTGAGCGT
>JAJTFN010000092.1 GCA_021298285.1 Verrucomicrobium sp. | reverse complement strand
GGAACACCGTCGAGAGGACCGGCGCAGGGGCCGGAGCCGTGCGGCACCCCGCCAGGGCCAGGCCCAGGGCGAGGGTCAGGCCGAACCCACGCCGGCGGGCGCTCCGGGTCCGGCACCCCGGGACAGCAGCGACTGGAACGGCGGGAACGGCAGGCGGGTGCATGGGATCAGGCGGCCTGGGGAGCCGGGGTCGCGTCGGTGCCATGCCGGCCGTCGGCCGCCGGCTGCACCGGCCGCGTCGGGAACCAGCGGTCGAGCAGCACATAGACGACGGGGATGACGTACAGGGTCAGGAAGGTGCTGGTCAGCATGCCGCCGACGACGGCCACACCCATCGGCCGGCGGCTCTCGGCGCCCGCGCCAAACCCGATGGCGATGGGCAGGATGCCCGCGACCGTCGAGAAGGCCGTCATCAGGATGGGACGGAGCCGGACGCGTCCCGCTTCCATCATGGCGGTGACCGGGTCGACCCCCTCCCGGGCGCGCTGGTTGGCGTACTCGACCAGCAGGATGGAGTTCTTGGTCACCAGGCCGATGAGCAGCACCAGGCCGATCTGGCTGAACAGGTTGATGTTCATCGACGGGATGACCGGGATCACCCCGGTCTTGCCGAGGAAGGCCAGCACCCAGAGCAGCCCGAAGGCGCCCACCGCCGCCAACGGCAGCGCGAGCATGACCGTCACCGGATGGATCAGGCTCTCGAACTGGGCGGCCAAGGTCATGTAGACGATCACCGCCGCGAGCCCAAGCACCCACCAGATCTCGTCCGTGCTGTCGGCGAGGTTCTTGGCCTCGCCTTCCCAGGCATGCAGGGTGCCCGCCGGCAGGTCGGCCAGGAGCGGCTGCACCCGCTCGACCACCACGCCGATGGGCACGCCACCCGGCGAGGCCGTGATGCTGGCGCTGCGCAGACGCCCGTAGTGGCTGATGGAGTTCGGGGCCGCACCGGAGGTCCGGGTGACCACCGCGCTGAGCTGGATGAGCTCACCCCGCTGGTTGCGCACATACACGGTGTCGAGCTCCTGAGGGGTGAGCCGGGAGGCCCGCTCGAGCTGGGCGATGACCTCGTATTCCTTGCCGCCCACCTTGAGCCGGCTGAGGTCGAGGCCGCCGAAGAGGATCTGCAGCGTCCGGGAGATGTCCTCGATGGTCACCCCGAGGGCCGCCGCCCGGCTGCGGTCCACCGACAGGCGCAGCTCCGGCTTGTCGACCTCATAGCTCACCCGGAGGTTCTTGAGCAGGGGCTGCCCCGCCTCGTTGGTGAGCGAACCGATGCGGGCCGAGAGCGCCTGGACCGTCTGGTTCAGGGTCTCGAGGTCCTGGTTCTGGACCACCAGCTCGAAGGGCGAGCTGTTGAAGCTCACCTCGATGGCCTTGGGCAGGTTGGCGATGGCGAAGCCGCCCTCGACCTCGGCGAAGAAGCGCTGGGCGATGCCGCCGGGCCCGTTGACGATCTCCTGCGTGGAGCGCGCACGCTCGGATCGGTCCTTGAAGCTCACGAAGACGATGCCGAAGGAGGCCTGGCCCGGGCCGCTGAAGCCCGGCGCCACGATCGCCCCGTAGCTCTGCACCTCGGGCACGCTGGCCACGATGGCCTCGGCCTTGCGGAGCTGGCGGTCGGTGAACTCGCTGGTGGAGCCGTTCGGTGTCAGCACGATGGCGAACATCCGGCTCTTGTCCTCCTGGGGCAGGAAGTCCTTGTCGAGCCCCCGGTAGGCGAAAACCATCAGGGCGACGGTCCCCAGCGTGACCAGCACCGAGAGGAACCGGTGCCGCAGGGCCCAGCGCAGGGAACCGAGGTAGCCCCGGGTCACCCCGTCGAGCACCGCCTCGAACACGGCGAAGAGGCCGGTGGCCTTCCTCCCGTGGATGGGCTTGAGGACGCGCGCGGCGATCGCCGGCGAGAGCGTCAGCGCCACGAAGGCCGAGATGATCACCGAGACCGAGACGGCCACGGCGAACTCCACGAAGAGACGGCCGGTGGTGCTCTTCTGGAAGGCCAGCGGCGTGAAGACGGCCACCAGCGAGAGCGTGATGGCGATGACCGCGAAGCTGATCTCCTCCATGGCCTTGAAGGCCGCGGCCATGGGCTTCATGCCCTCCTCGATGTGCCGGTAGATGGCCTCGAGCACCACGATCGCGTCGTCGACCACGATGCCGATGACCAGAACGAGCGCCAGCATCGTGAGGATGTTCACCGAGTAGCCCATGAAGTGCAGCGCGGCGAAGGTGCCGACGATGGACACCGGGATGGCCACGGTGGGGATGACCGTCGCGCGCAGGTCGCGCAGGAAGACGAAGATGATCAGCACCACCAGCCCGAAGGCGATGGCGAGGGTCTCCCAGACCTCGCCGATGGCCTTCTCGACATACACACTCGAGTCGTAGTTGACCCGCATGGTGATGCCCTCGGGCAGCGTGGACCCGATGGCGTCCACCTCGGAGCGGATGGACCGCGCCACGTTCACCGTGTTGGCCTTGGCCTGCTTGACGATGCCCAGGAAGATGCAGGGCTTGCCGACGGCGCGGGCGATGGTGCGGTAGTCGGAGACACCGTCCTCGGCGCGGCCCACGTCCTTGAGCCGCACCAGGTTGGCCCCCTCGGCCCGGAGCACGAGGTTGTTGAACTCCGCGGCCGACTTCATCTCGCCGCGCGTCTGGATGGTCATCTCGCGGTCGAGGTTTTCCACGCGGCCGCTGGGCAGCTCGATGTTCTGCTGCCGGAGGGCCTGCTGGACGTCGAGCACGGTGACCTTCCGGGCGGCCATGCGGGCCGAATCGAGCCACAGGCGCATGGCGTAGCGCTTCTCGCCGCCGATGGTGATCGACGACACGCCCGCCACGCCCTGGAGCCTCGGCTTGATCTGGCGCTCGGCCAGCGTGGTCATCTCGAGGGGCGAGTAGCGGTCGCTGTTGAGGGAGATCCAGAGGATGGGCTGCGCGTCGGAGTCCTGCTTCGACACGATGGGCTCGCGGATGTCGCGCGGCAGGCCCCCGCGCACGCGGGAGACCCGGTCGCGCACGTCCTGCGCCGAGGTGTCGATGTCGCGGGAGAGGTCGAACTCCACCGAGATGTTGCTCACGCCCTCGCGGCTCTCGCTGCGCAGGGTCTTGATCCCCTCGATGTTGTTGATGGCCTCCTCGAGCCGCTCGGTGACCTCGGTCTCGACCACCTGCGCGTTGGCCCCCGGGAAGATCGTCGTGACCGAGACGATCGGCGGGTCGATGTCGGGCAGCTCGCGCACCGGCAGCCGGGACAGCCCGATCAGGCCGAAGAGCACCAGCACCAGGTTCATCATCCAGGCCAGGATCGGCCTCTGGATGGAAATGCGCGGCAGGATCATCGAGACCCCTAGTGAGCCGGTTCGAGCCCCGAAACTCAACGCGAGATCCACCCCCGAAGGGGTCGGTCCTCACTTTTGACACAACCACCGGTCCCCTCGACGCGCGACCGCACCCCGCCCCGCGGCTACCGCCACACCCGGCGCAGGAAGGCCAGGAAGTTGCCGTGGAAGATCGCGTCGATTTCCGCCTGGGTGTAGCCGCGGAGGGCGAGGATGGGCCCGAGCCGCTGGATGTCGGCGATCGAGGCGAGGTCCATCGGCATCTGCTCGGTGCCGAACCCGCCGTCGGCGTCGGTGCCGATGCCGACATGCCGGACATCGCCGGCCAGCTGGCAGATGTGGTCGATGTGGTCGGCCAGGCGCTCGAGGCTCAGCCCGAAATCCTGCGGCTTGGAGCGGTGGTGCCGCCAGCCGTGGACCAGCATGATCGCGTCGACCGCCACGCCGATGACCGCATCGCGCCGGACCAGCTCGCGGATCTGGTCATCGGTGAACTGCCGGTTCCAGTCGGCCAGGGCGCGGCAGTTGGAGTGGCTGGCCCACATGGGCCCGGAGAAGCGGTTGAGCGCGTCGCGGAAGGACTCGTCGCTCAGGTGGGTGACATCGAGGATCAGCCCCAACCGCTCGACCTCCGCCAGCAGCTCGCGCCCATCAGGCGTCAGGGGCCCCTCGTCGTCGGTGCCCGCGCCGCAGCGGCCCGGACCGTAGTGGGTCAGCCCGACGGCCCGCAGGCCCTGGGCCACGGCCCGCTCGAGGTGGGCCGGGGTGTGGAGCGAATCGGCGCCCTCCAGGCTCAGGATGTACCCGATGGGCCGGCGTCCGGACGACGGGGCCTGCCAGTCGGCCAAATGCGCCTCGAGGCCGGCCAGGTCGGTGATGCACCGCATCTCCCCGGCGGCCTCCATTTCACGGTACCAGGCCAGCTGTCCCTGGGTCTGGGCCCACGCCTGCGCGGGGCTGCTCCACCCGGGCATGCGGCTGAAGCGGTCCACCGAACGGGCGATCTGGGTCGCCACGCAGAGGCCCACGTTGCCGCGCCGCATCTCCGGGAAGCACACGATGCCATTGCCCCGGTCGGGCTGGTCCCGCAGGTGTTGCTCGCGGCGGCGGATGTGCTCCAGCGACCGGGTCAGGTCGCGGTTCCACTCCATGGCGTTCATGGAGAGGTCGAGGTGGCAGTCGAACACGAAGGGCTGCGACGGCTCGTCGATCGGGTCGGGCATGGTTCCCAACGCCTACCGCGGATGGGCCCGGGAGTCACGCAGAAGACCACGCGGATCGGACCATGGCCCGCACGTCGGACGGGGCCTCACCCACGCCGCCGACGGCTCACTTGCCCGCGGGCTGCGGCGGCACCGCCGGCAGCGTGAAGCGGAAGGCGGCACCCCGCCCCGGCGCGGTGTCCAGGCGCACCTCGCCCCCGTGGGCCTGGATGATGTGCTTGACGATGCTCAGGCCCAGGCCGGTGCCGCCCTGTTCCCGCGACCGGGCCGTGTCCACCCGGTAGAACCGCTCGAAGACCCGCTCGGCCGCCTCGGCGGGGATGCCCGGCCCGTCATCCACCACCGCCAGCTCGATGAGCTCGCCTCCTTCGGCCTCGCGTCCCTCGACCCGCACGGAGCCCCCGGGTCGGCCGTACTTGATGGCGTTGTCGATGAGGTTGGAGAGCACCTGGTCGAGGCGATCCGAATCGGCCCGGGCCCGAAGCCCCTCCGGCACCTCGTTGAGGAGCCCGACCCCGCGGTCGGCGGCCTTCCGGTGGAAGTCGTCGAAGACGTCGGCCACGTGGGACCTGAGCTGGACCGTGTCATAGTTGATGGCCAGTTGGCCCGACTCGAGCCGGGAGAGCGTCAGGAGATCCTCGATGAGGAAGGTCAACCGGTCGCAGTGGCGGTCGATGATGTCCAGGAACTTGGACGCGATGGCCGGCTGCGAGGCCGCCCCGTCGAGGAGGGTCTCCACCGAGCCCTTGATCAGCGACAACGGCGTGCGCAACTCGTGGCTGACGTTGGCCACGAATTCCCGGCGGGTGCTCTCCAGCTGCCGCAGGCGGGTCGCATCGTGCAGCACCATCAGGACGCCATCGGGCCGACCCTCGGGCCCCACCAGGGCGACGGCGTTGACCTGGATCAACCGGGCATCGCCCCCCACCTCCAGCTCCAGCTCCTTGCCGTTCACCCGACCGGCCCTGGCCGCCTCCACCGCCACGCCCGACAGCTCGTTGCAGCGGAAGGCCTCGAGCAGCGTGCGTCCCCGGACATCGGCCTCCAGGTCGAAGAATCGGCGGCAGGCGGTGTTGGTGAACTGCACCCGACCGGCCGCGTCGAGCAGCAGCACGCCCTCGAGCATGTTCTCGAAGAGGGCCTGCTGGCGCGCGTTCTCGGCCGCCTGGGATTCGGCGCGGCTCGAGCGTTCGCGGGCCAGCTCATCCCGGAGCAGCACGGCCCGGCGGGACTCCCGCAACCAGCGCCCCCGCAGGAAAAGGGCCACCCCCAGGCCGGAGACTCCGGCACCCAAGGCGAGGCCCGCGAGGGCCGCCGATGCGGGGGACAGGGACATGCGCTGCTCAGGCCTCCATGAACCGGTAGCCGACGCCACGGACGGTGTCGAGGTACTGCGCCCCCGTGCCGAGCTTCTCGCGCAGGCGACGCATGTGGGTGTCGACGGTGCGGGTGTCGATGAGGTTGTCGTACTCCCAGACGTCGCGCAGGAGCGCCTCGCGGCTCTGCACCCGCCCACGCCGCTGGGCCAACACGATGAGCAGCTTGAACTCGGTGGCCGTGAGGTCGACCCGCTGTCCGGCCACGCTCACCAGGTGCCTCGGGATGTCGATGACCAGCTCGCCGAACTGCATGGTCTGCGGCTTCTCCTCCTCGGTCTCGCTGCGCCGCTTGAGCAGGTTGCGGATGCGCAGGATGAGCTCGCGCGGGCTGAAGGGCTTGGTGACGTAGTCGTCGGCCCCCAGCTCGAGACCCACCACGCGGTCGATCTCGGCGGCCTTGGCGGTGACCATGATGATGGGGATGGCGCTGGTGGCCGGATCCCTGCGCAGGAGCTTGCACACCTCGAGGCCGTCGACCTCGGGCAACATCAGGTCGAGCAGGATGAGGTCGGGCAACTGCTGCCGCGCCTTCTTGAGCGCCGCGTCGCCGTCGTCGGCCGTGGTGACCTCGTATCCGGCGTTCTTGAGATTGAATCCCAGGACCTCCAGCGCATCGGGTTCGTCGTCGACGACGAGGATCTTTGCCATAACTCGATCTGGTCCTAGCACCTCACCCATGTTCGCTGCGTGTCGGCCAGGTTACAAGTCTGTGACATGGACCCCGGCCTTGACCGGGCCCGCCCGCCGGGCACGTTGCCCCGATGTGCGGCCGTTACAGCCTGGCGCGTGAGGGCGCCGAGGTCCGGGTGGGCTCCGAGCGGCTCCGCCACACGGGCCGCGCCCGATACAACATCGCGCCGACGCAACGCGCCGCGGTGATCCGTCGCCCGAAGACCGACCTCGGGATCCTCGCCGTGGAGGAACTCCGCTGGGGCCTCATGCCGCGATGGTCCCGGGGCCAGGGCGGCGGCACCGCCCCTGGGCCGGCCGTCGGCCCGCTGGTCAACGCCCGGGCCGAGACCTTGTCGGAGAAGCCCGCCTTCCGGGACTCCTTCCGCGACCGCCGCTGCCTGGTGCTCGCCGACGGGTTCTACGAATGGCAGGCGCTCGGACGCTCCAAGCAACCGTGGCGGTTCACGCGGTTCGACGGCGAGGCCTTCGTGATGGCCGGGCTCTGGGACTCGTGGCAGGCGCGCGACGCCACCGACCCCGGAGCGACCTTCGCCATCATCACCACCACCCCGAACGCGGTCGTCACCCCGATCCACGACCGGATGCCCGCCTGCCTCGACCCGGAGTCGGCCGCGCTCTGGCTCGATCCGGGGACGCCCGCCGAAGTGCTCCAGGCCCTGCTCCGGCCGGCGCCCGATGCCGAGTGGACCTGCCACCGCGTGGACCCGATCGTGGGCCAGGCCCGCATCGACGACGCCCGCTGCATCCAGCGGTTGCCCGAGCAGCCCGGCCTGTTCTGATCCCGCCGCCGGCACCGGCAGGCGCCCGCCGCGACCGATGGGGCCCGAGCCGTCCCTCCGGCTCAGTCGAAGATCGGGAAGAAGGTGCCGAAGGCCTTCTCACAGAACTCGCCCGGGTCGTTGAAGCGGCGGCGACGGTCCAGCGCGTCGATGGCCGCCATCTGCGCCTCACCGAGGGAGAACCCGAAGATCCGCGCATTCTCGGCGAGGTGCGCCGGATCCTGCGCCTTCGGGATCACCGCGCACCCGCGCTGCACGCCCCAGCGCAGCACCACCTGGGCCGGCGTGCGGTCCAAGGCCGCGGCGATGCCGAGCACCACCGGGTCGGCGAGCACCGACTCGTCGGGGCGGGCCATGCCCAGCGGCACATACGACGGCGCCCCGAGCGGCGAGAACGCCGTCACGGCGATCCCCTCCGACTGGCAGAAGCGCACCTGCCGCTCCTGGGTCAGGTACGGATGCGCCTCGAACTGATGCACCGCCGGGCGGATGGAGGCCGTGTTCAGCACCTCGCGCAGCATCGAGACATTCAGGTTGCAGACGCCGATCCGCTTCACCAGGCCGGCCCGCTGCAAGGCCTCCATCGCACCCCAGGTGTCGGCGTACGGCACCGCGATGGGTTTCATCACGGGTTTCTCGGCCGCCGGGTCGAAGACCCACTCCGGCGGGTAGCGCACGTCGAACGGCACGTAGGCCAAGGCGATCGGGAAATGCACCAGGTACAAGTCCAGCACGTCCAACTGCAGGTCCCGCAGCGAGCGCTCGCAGGCCGCCCGCACCTGCTTCGGCTCGTGGTAGGTGTTCCACAGCTTGGAGGTCACCCAGAGGTCGTCGCGGCGGCAAAGCCCCTCCCGCAGGGCCGACGCCAGTCCGGCCCCCACCTCGGCCTCGTTGCCGTAGTCGCAGGCGCAATCGAAATGCCGGTACCCGAGCCGCACCGCCTCGCGGATCACCGCCGGGGCCTGCGGCTTGGGCAGCTTCCAGGTGCCCAGGCCCAAGGCCGGCAACCCGACGGCGGCGGGGACGGCCTGCGGCACGGATTCTGGATACAGCTTGGAGTCAGTCATGGTCGGAGAGAGTCGATCAACCGTTCCGGAACACGTTCCCGGAAACGACCCGAAAAGGATGCCCCGGAGAGGACACCTCCGTCATGGACTGAATCCGGGACTCATTCAGCCGCCGGTGGGGCCAACGGTGCGGCGACCAACGACAGCATCCACGACACTCCGAAGCGGTCGGTCACCGAACCGTAGAGGGGCGACCAGAAGGTGGGAGCCAGAGGCATCTGCACCGAACCGCCCGCCGCCAACCCGTCGAAGGCCTTCCGGACCGCCTCGGCATCCGGCAACGACACCGACAGGCTGAACCCGCCGAACCGCCCACCCACCTCGCATCCGTCCGAGGCGAGCACACGCGCATTGCCGATGCGGACGCTGGCATGCATCACCTTGTCCTCGAACCCGGCGGGCAGCATGCCCGGCGGCGGCGGCTGCGGGCTCTGCCGGAAGTGCATCAACATCTCGACTTCCGCACCCAGCACCTCGCGATACAGCGCCAACGCCTCCTCGCAACGTCCCCCGAAGAACAAATACGGCTCCAACGACACCGGCGGATTCATGCCCGCCAGCATCACGTCCGCCGGCCTGCCGGCGAGCCCGGATTTCAGATCCAGTCCTCGGTCCAGGTTTTCGGGTGCCGATCCCGTGACAAACCCGTCTCGACCCCAGAACGGCCTTGACCCTCTTTCCATCCGGTCTCGAATGGGCCTCATCGCCATGTCCCTGCTCCGACGTCTCCCCCAGGCCGTCCGTCACGAAGGCGGACTCAGCCGCCGCCTCTTCGTCGCCTACGGTGCGGCCCTGGCCGCGCTGCCGGCACTCGCCGCACGATCCTCGGGAACGACCGATGCGCGGATCTCGTTCGCGGCCGACCCCTTCCAGTTGGGCGTCGCCTCCGGTGATCCGGACGCCCACAGCGTGGTGCTCTGGACCCGCCTGTGCCCCAAGCCGCTGGAGCCCGCCTACGGACTGACCACCGAGCGCATCCCCGTCCGCTGGGAACTCTCCGAGACGGAATCCATGTCACGCATCGTGCAACGCGGCACCACGGTGGCCCTGCCTTCACTCGGGCACTCGGTGCATGTGGAGGTCGCCGGCCTCAAGCCCGGGCGCTTCTACTGGTACCGGTTCCATGCCGGCGAGGCCACGAGCCCCGTCGGCCGCACCCGGACGTTGCCCGACCCGGAGTCTCTGCCCCGCGAGCTGCGCTTCGCCTTCGCCTCCTGCCAGCACTACGAGGACGGCCATTACACGGCCTACGCGCGCATGGCGCAGGACGACCCCGACCTGGTCTTCCACCTCGGCGACTACATCTACGAAGGGCCGGCCAAGGACAACAAGGTCCGCCGACACACCGGGCCGGCCAAGACCCGGATCCGGACCCTCGAGGACTACCGCGGCCGCCACGCCCTGTACCGCTCCGACCGGCACCTGCAGGAAATGCACCGCCGCTGCCCGTGGTTCGTCACCTGGGACGACCACGAGTTCGACGACAACTACGCCGCCGGCGTCTCGTGGACTCCCGCCGACAACCCGGCCGAGTTCCTCATCCGTCGCGCCGCCGCCTACCAGGCCTACTACGAGGCCATGCCGCTGCGGGCCGCCAGCATGCCCCAGGGGCCGAACCTGCACCTGTACCGCAAGGCCAGCTTCGGACGGCTCGCTGAATTTCTGGTACTCGACACCCGCCAGTACCGCACCGACCAGCCCAACGGCGACAACCACAAGCCCCTCAGCGCCGCCGCCCTCGATCCCCGCAATTCCCTGCTGGGTACCGAGCAGCGGAACTGGATGGACCGCAGCCTCATCGCCTCGCAAGCCCACTGGAACGTGCTCGCCCAGCAGGTGATGATGGGCATGGTGGCTTTCCCTGGCACCGCCAAGGATCCCGAGCCCGTCTACTCCATGGACCAGTGGCCCGGTGCCGCCCACGAGCGCATGGCCCTCGCCCGATTCTGGGCCGACCGGCGCATCCCCAACCCCATTGTGCTCACCGGCGACATCCACTCGAACTGGGTCAACGACTTGCGCA
>JAJTFN010000091.1 GCA_021298285.1 Verrucomicrobium sp. | reverse complement strand
ATGCCGATGACCGTCTCGATGTCCGGGCAGCCCGGGTCGGCGCAGCGCAGTTCGGTCACCGACACCATCATGCCCTCGTCAAGGCCGAGGAGTCCGCGGGTCCACCGCTTGACCCGGCGCGCGCAGTCGCCCCCTCCCTCGGAGCGGGACCGCAGGGGGGGTCCCGGTGGGCCGAGCAGGTTGGGGATCCGGGGGCGCATGGGATGGAATGGAATGGAACCGCCCGGTCAGGGACGGTCGTGCCAGTAGGCGAGGCTGCGGTTGAGTTGGTGGGCCACCCAGACGAGCACGCACCCGCCTGCGGTGAAGAACGTCTCGGCGATTTCCCCGGGACTGCCGGGCGATCCGCCGCGGGCCAGCAGCAGCAGTCCCCACCCGGGCAGGGCCCAGGTCCAGGGGCGGAGGGAATGGTGTCGGCTCCAGCCGCGCAGCAGGGCAGGCGCCCCTGGCACCACCACGGAGAGTGCCGCGACCCGGTGGGCGGTTTCTCCGGCGAGCGCGGGGATCACCGACGCCAGCCAGAAGACCTGCAGGCAATGTAGGGCGCACCCGAGGGCCAGGCCGGCGCAGAGTCGGTCCCAGAGGTTGGAGTCATCGGGTCCGGTGATCATGAATGGGGTGGGTGAATCGGTCCGGAGGGACCTTGATGCAAAGAATTTGCAAAATTAGGTCACGTCGAAGTGGTCGGGTGGTGCGTCAACGGTTCAGCGGGTGCGGAAGAAGCGGGTCGGTGACGCCACCGGGGCGGGCAGCGTGAGGACGACCGGGTCGAAGTCGGCGGTCACCGGGCCGAGTGATTCCCACTCGACCAGGTTGGTCGAGGTCTCGAGCCGGGTGGTGTGGCCCGGGGTGCCGGTCAGGGTCACCTCGAGGGAATCGGCGGAGACCCGGCGGGGTGTTCCCAGGCGAAACGGGGTTTCGGGCACAGGTTCGACCGAGAACAGGATGGGTGTCTCCGGGCTCCAGGCGTTGGTTCCTCCGACCGTGGCTCTGGCCTGCAACCAGACCGTGGTCACTCCGCTGGCCGAGAGCCCCAGATTGTGATGGGCATGGGACCCGACGGGAAGCTGCAGGCGGTCGGATTCCGTCAGACCATCCCGGCTTTGCACGCTCAGCGAGAGGCCGCCCGCGCCGTCGAACTGCCAGATGCAGAGGTGGGCAGGGCCGTCGATGCGCCGGACGAAGAGGTCGAGGGTCTGGGAGGGCAATGCCAGGCCTTCGGTGCTGAGTCCCAGGTAGAGGAGTCGAGGATCCTGACTGGCCGGAAGCACCCAGAGGTCCGATCCGGCGGGTCCAAGGCTCTCGAACCCTTCCGGGATGGAAAGGCGGGCGGCCTCCGGCACCCGGATCGCCGTCTGCAGCACGGCGCGATTCGTCGACCGCAGGTGGTCCCGGATCACCAGTTGCAGGAGGTTCGTGCCTTCCGGTGCCAACGCCAGCTTCAGGTCGACATGCTCGTTGGAGAGCATGTGGCGCGGCTCGCCCACCCGGAGGACCGGCGGTGCTCCGACGGCCGGGAGCGACAGCACGCCGAGGACGGCAGCCACGAGGGACCTCCAGCCGGTGGCCACTCCGGGGCGCCGTGTTGCCGCCGGCGGAGGGGGCCGAAGCCCCTGGCGGGAAGCCTGGGTTTCTGGGGTCATGGCGTGTCGGTTCTGGAGGCGGTGGTGGCCGGATCATCACGCCCACCGCTCGGGGGGGTCCCGGGACGGCGGGGTCTTGAAGGCTTCGGCGCCGGGGCGAGGATGGCCCGGGGTGGATCGACGGTGTCAATCCCGCGAGGTCCGGGACCCGGAGGTCTTGGATCGGACCACGGTCAGGGCCAGCGCCCCGGCACCCGCCACGGCCAAGGCCCAGGTCGACGGTTCAGGAATCACCTGGAAGCGGTAGGTCGCCGGATCGCTGGTGCGCAGGCCATCGATGAGATGGGTGCCCGAGGCCTCGAGGGTGACGAGGTAATCCCCGGGCGCCGAGAAGCCGACGTTGAAGTGCCCGTGGCTGCCCGGCACCAGCGCCAGCCGATCATCGGCCGAGATGCCGTTGGCCGTGGACATCCTCACCTCCGGGGCCCCGAATCCATTCAGGCTCCACACCGAGAAATTGCCCGGGCCGCTCACCGCCTTGAGGCTCAGGCTGATGTTCCCCGACCAATCGGCCGCCGTGAGTTCCTCCGTGCCGAAGCCCAGGTAGGGCAGGCTCTCGTTCTCCGTGGTCGGCAACGTCCAGATCGGCGTGCCGGCCGGCCCAAGGAAGGCCGAGAAGGCCCCGCCCGGTGAAACCCCCGCCGCCGCCGAACCCACGGCGAAGACCGCCTCACCTGGGGCGAACTCCTGTTCGGTGGGTTCTTCCTGATGCACATGCAGGTCAAACGCCCGGTCCTCGTAGCCGATACCGATATCGACATGGCCAGAGTTGATGAATGTCTGGGCTTGGGTGCAGAGGGTGGCGGTCAGTCCAGCAATGATCCAAGAGGGTTTCATGAAGCAGGGAAGGTGGGTTTCAAACAGATGCAAACAGTTTGCAAATGATTCATCCCTTGTCAATTCCGTTCCAGTCCGATCCCCGAAATCCTTGGGAGGAACCTGGTCATCCGGAAAAGGTGAATGAGGCAAACGATTTTCCCCGCAACCTCCGCGGCCCGGCTGACCCATCGAACCCCCTGGGAATCTCGGCATCGACCTCGGGTGACAGGTTCACAGTCCAGGTTGGCGGACTTTGGATGGGCGCTCCCCGGGATGCTCCATGCAACCAGGTGACAGGTTCACTGTTGGTCGGGGAAGGGTCGCGCCACAACAGGGTGACAGGTTCACCATTCGGTGGGGAGGGGCCGGGACCAAGGAGCCGATCGTCCTGAAAGGGGGGCGACGGTCTGGGTCGGGCGCCTATCGTGGGACCGGGGAACGACGGGGCAGCCACCGGGGGTGATCCAGACCGCCCGGGCCGATGCCGTCGTGGACCTTCGAGGATTCGCCGCCGTGCGAGGCCACGACACGCAGGTGCGGCACCCCGCCGGTGCCGGCACGACAGAAGGCGACGAGGTCGCCACCCGGCGACTCCGTGGCGCGGAAGTCCCAGACCCCCTCGGTCCGTGGGGTCAGGAAAGCCGTGGCTCCGGTGCGCGGATCGATGCGGGCGATGGCGGTGCCGCCCCGGGCCTGGCCCGGCTGGAAGTCGCGGTTGAAGTGGTCGGTGTCGGGCCTACCGGCCTGGTAGTTCCACGGCACCCGGGATCCGGGCAGGCGCACGGAGGCCAGGAGGTGGCCGTCCCGGGTCCAGGCCGGGACGTTGGATCCGCCGCCGCGATGGGTGGCCGTGCCGTAGGTGGCGGCGAACCACAGGGCCTGCCCCTCCGTGAGCACCCGGAAATCCCGCCCGTCAGGCCGGCTCACGCACAGGTCGGACCAGTCGTGGCCCGGATCGGCCGGGGCGTGGCAATCCTGGAAGGCGAGCCATTGGCCATCGGGCGACCAGCTGGGGCCGAAGTACAGGTGCCCCGGCCGGGCCGCGACCTTCACGCGGTCGCCTCCGAGGGTGTCGCTGGTCCAGATCTGGTAGCCGTCGCGGCTGGCAAGGTGGAAGGCCACGCGCCGCCCGTCCGGGCTGAGGCTGTGGCCGTAGGGAAGCCCCTCGTCGGGCCCCGTGCACTCGCGGGCGTCTGAACCGTCCAGGCGCATGTTGAAGGTCTGGCCCGGACGGGTGCGGATCACCTGCATGAGCAGGCGCCCGTCCCGCAGCACCAGTTGCGGCGCATAGAACGGGGCCATCCGGTCGCGGGTGGCCAGTTCTTCAAGGTGGTTCCGGTCGAGGTCGTAAGCCCAGACGTGCGTGGGGGTCTGATGGTAGTACTCGTCGAAGGGTCGGCCGGGCCCGTCCCGACGGGCCTCGAGGCTCAGCAGCAGCACCCGGCCGTCCTCCAGGAAGCCCGCCGGCTGCCAGGTCACCTGCCCGGGTGCGGAGACCTCCAGTTCACGGAAGCCCCGACCCCGCGCGTCGATGAGGCAGGTCCGCCCGGCCGAGGTGAAGAAGAGCCGATCGGCCCGGGACGGGTGGTCCGGGAGGAGGCTGCAGCCCGAGGCCGTGGCGAGGCCGCCGAGGCTGATCCGCGCGAGGAAATGCCGTCGATCCATGGGAGCGTTGGCGACGCTGGGCCGACAGGACCGTCTTGTCGAGTCCGCCGCTGGGGCGCACCGTGCCGCCGGAATTCGCTGGTCCCTGCCGCGAACCCGGGACCGCTTCCGTCCTCCCATGACCTTCTCGTCGTTCCGTTCCTCGGTGGCCATCGCGGGCCTCATCGCGACGGTTTTCCTGGCCACCCCGTCCGCCCGGGCCCGGGAGATATACGTGAGCCCCGGAGGCAACGACGCCGACCCCGGCACCCGCGCCCGCCCGCTGGCCACGCTGGAGGCTGCCCGCGATCGCCTCCGCGCCGCGGCGTCGGGGCCTCCCGGGACCTCGACGGGGAGGCAACGGGCCCGGCGCACGATCATCGTCCGCGCGGGGGATCATGTCCGCGACCGCACCCTCGAACTCGATGGCCGGGACTCCGGGCTCACCGTCCGTGGCGAAGCGGGTGCCCGGATCCTGGGAGCCCGCCGGCTCGACGGCTGGACGCCCTCGACCGACCCGCGCCTGCCCGAGGCGGCCCGTGGACGGGTCCGGGAGGTGTCGCTCGCGGGCATTCCGGGAGCGACGGCCCCGTTGGGCCGACGTGGCTTCGGGCCGGCCCCGAGTCCCGCGCCGCCCGAACTGCTGGTCGACGGCGTGCCGCAGACCTTGGCCCGCTGGCCCGATGGCGACCAGTGGAGCCGGCTGACCTCCGCCGCCGAGGGCCGCTTCGGCGTCCCGGTCGATGCCGCCCGGCTGGCGCGATGGGCGGCGGCCGACGAGCCCTGGGTCCACGGGTATTGGACCTACGACTGGGCCGACTCCCTGGAGCGGGTCCGCTCGGTGGACCCTTCGGCGCAGACCCTTGCCACCGAGCCGCCGCACGGCGTGTACGGGTACAAGGCCGGCCAGCGCTTCTACGCGCTGAACCTGGTCGAGGAACTCGACACGCCCGGCGAATACTGGATCGACCGCAAGGCCGGGCGGTTGCTGGCGTGGCTTCCCGGAACCGGCCAGACCCTGCTGTCGGTCCTGGAGACCCCGCTGGTCCGGGTCCGGGGCGCCTCCGACCTGACCCTCGAGCGCCTGGCCTTCGTGGGCTCGCGCGGGGAGGGCCTGCGGATCGAGGGCGGCGCGCGGGTCGTCGTCGCCGGCTGCACGCTCCGGGCCCTTGGCAACGCCGCCGTCACCGTGGAGGGCGGCCGGGAACACCGCGTCGTCTCCTGCGATCTGTTCGACCTGGGCGAGGCCGGGGTGATGGTCTCCGGCGGCGATCGCCGGACCCTCGAGGCGGCCGGCCATGTCGTGGAGAACTGCGACATCCACCACTACGGCCGACTGTGCCGCACCTACCGGCCGGCCATCGGACTGCAGGGGGTGGGCCATCACGTGCGCCACAACCGCCTGCACGACGCTCCCCACAACGCCATCCTGCTCGGCGGCAACGACCACACCATCGCCTTCAACGAGATCTTCCGCGTCTGTACCCAGACCGGCGACGCCGGGGCCATCTACATGGGCCGGGATCTCACGATGCGGGGCACCGAGATCCGCCACAACCACTTCCACGACATCGGGCCCACGCTCCGCTCGAAGGAGGGCTTCGTGGATGTGATGGCCGTCTACCTGGACGACTGCTACAGCGGCACGCGCGTCGTCGGCAACGTGTTCGAGCGCTCCGGCCGGGCGGCGATGATCGGGGGTGGCCGGGACAACCTCATCGAGGCCAACCTCTTCATCGACTGCCACCCGGCCATCCACGTCGACGCCCGGGGCACGAGCTGGGCGAGCTTCTGGTTCAACGGCAAGGATCCCTTCCTGATGCAGGGCCTGCGGGCCGTGCCCTACGACCGGCCCCCGTACTCGGAACGCTATCCCCACCTGGCCAACCTGCTCGACGACGAGCCCGCCCGGGCCAAGCACAACCGCATCGCCCGCAACGTCCTCATCGGCCGGGGCAAACCCATCGACTGGCTCGACGGCCTGGGTGAGCACACGGTGTCCGTGGAGGCCAACACCGTCGCCGCCGACGGCGCCTCCGTGGGGCTCGATCCCCGGCGTCGAACGGTGCGGGTGCCCGGCTTCCCGCCGATCCCCTTCTCCCGGATCGGCCTCCGGACCGATGCCCACCGGCGCCTCGGGCGCTGAGGCACGGGACGCCGGAGATGGCGTCCCGTGGCGCGCCCCGTCGCCCGCCCGGCGGGCGCTTTCGTGCTGGATCGCCTGGCGGCCCGGCTCCTACCGTCGGCACACATTCCCCGAGGTGAACCGCATCGACCCATCGCGTCGGCGCCGCCGGACCGGTTGGGCCGTCGCCCTCCTGGCCGGCCTGTTGGTCGCGCCGCCGCAGGGCCTCCTGCCGACGCTCGGCCAGGAAGCGGCGTCCCCGGTCCCCGGGTGGCGGGCGCAGGGCACCCACCGCGCGGCTCCCGTCCGTCCGGGTCCGGGCAAGGGTCCGGGCTTCGAACTCCAGCCGCCGGCCCGCACGGGCGTCGCCTTCACCAACCACCTCGACGAGGCCACCGTCGCCCGCAACCGCCTGCTGGAGCTCGGCTCGGGCGTGGCCCTGGGGGATGTCGACGGGGACGGCCGCGTGGACGTGTATCTCTGCCGCCTTGAGGGCGACAACGCCCTGTACCGGAACCTCGGCGACTGGCGCTTCGAGGACATCACCTCCCGGGCGGGTGTCGCCTGCCCCGACCAATACTCGACCGGCTGCAACCTCGCCGACCTCGACGGCGACGGCGATCTCGACCTGCTGGTCAACAGCCTCGGCGGCGGCACCCGGGCCTTCCGCAACGACGGCAAGGGCCGCTTCACCGAGGCCGAGCTGGGGTTCCTGCGCAATGCCGGCGCGACCTCCATGGCCCTGGCCGACGTCGAGGGCGACGGCGACCTCGACGTGTACGTCACCCACTATCGCACCGACACCTTCCATGACCCGCCCAAGGGGGGGCGATTCGTGCAGCGGCGGCAGCCCGACGGAAGCACCGTGATCGAACCGAAGGACCGCTACCTCGGCGTGCCGGCGATGAACGGCAACCTCGAGGTGCTCGAGCGTGGCGAACCGGATGCGCTGTACATCAACCGGGGCGGCACCAACGTGGTGCTGGTGCCCTGGAACGTCGGCCTCTTCATCGACGAGCAGTCGCAGGCCCTGTCCGAGCCGCCGCGTGACTGGGGCCTGGCCGTGATGTTCCGCGACCTCGACGGAGACCACCGTCCCGACCTCTACGTCTGCAACGACTTCGTCCACTGGCCCGACCGCCTGTGGCTCAATCTCGGCAAACGGTTCCAGGCGGCGCCGCCCACCGCGCTTCGCAACCAGTCCCTGTCGTCGATGTCGATGGACGCCGCCGACATCGACCGTGACGGTCACGACGACTTCTTCGTCGCCGAGATGCTCAGTCCCCGGCGCGAGGACCGCGCCCGCCAGCGTCCCGACACCCTCGACGGCGTGGTGCGTTGGCCGGTCGAACGTCCCGGGTTCCGGCCGGAGGTCACACGCAACACGTTGCAGCGTTCCCGGGGCGACGGCACCTGGGCCGACATCGCCCCGCTGGCCGGCGTGGCCGCCACCGACTGGACCTGGTCGTCGGCCTTCCTCGATGTCGACCTCGACGGCTGGGAGGACCTCCTGCTCACCACCGGAAACTTCCACGATGTGCAGGACATCGATGCCCAGGGCCGGATCCTCCGGGAGGGGTTGTGGAAGAACCCGGAGACCCGGCGCCAGGCGCTGGCCCTGCTCCCGCGCCGGTCCACCCCGTCGGTGGCCCTGCGCAACCGCCGTGACCTCACCTTCGAGGACGCCAGCACGGCGTGGGGTTTCGACCAGCGCGGCTTCGCCCATGGCATGGCCTTTGGCGACCTCGACAACGACGGCGACCTGGACGTGGTGGTCAACGAATTGAACGGTCCGGTCCGCCTGCTGCGCAATGGCGCGCAGGCCCCGCGCCTGGCCGTCCGCCTGAAGGGGGCCCGTGGCAACACCGCCGGCATCGGCGCGAGGATCCGCGTCACCGGCGGACCGGTGGCGCAGCACCAGGAGATGATTTCCGGCGGGCGCTACCTTTCGGGCGACCAGGCCCAGCGCGTCTTCGCCGCCGGGGAGGCCAGGTCGCTCGATGTCGAGGTCGTCTGGCGCAGCGGGCGCCGCACCGAGGCCCGGGGGGTGGCGCCCAACCAGGTCGTGGAGATCGAGGAGAAGGACACCCTGGATCCGCTTCCCGCCCCGGCCATCCCGCAGCCCCTCTTCCAGTCCCTGGTCGCCACGCCCGATCCGGTGCCCCGCGAACCCGACCCGGCCGAATTCGAGCGGCAGCCCCTGCTGCCGCGCCGGCTGGGCACCGAGGCCCCGGGGCTGGCCTGGGCCGACTGGGATGGCGACGGGGACCCCGACCTGTGGGTCGGTGCCGACGAGGACGGCCGCCCCCGGGCGCTGCGCAACGACGGCCCCGCCGGGTTCGTGACCGACGACACCGTGCGTCCGCGCCTCCCGGAACCTGGCCCCGAACCCGGATGGCTGACGTCGGTGCTCATCGTTCCCGGGCCGTCGCCCGGGGCCGCCCCGCTCCGCTGGATCGGCGGACGATGGCCCGGCAAGGCCGCCCCCGGCGACACTCCCCGCTTCGCCGATCTCAGCCCGTCCAATGCCGCCCCGCCCATCGCCCCGTCCTCCATCCCGTCCGACGCGGCCGCCACCGGACCGCTCGCCTCGGCCGATGTCGATGGCGACGGCCTGCTGGACCTGCTGGTTGGCGCCCGCACCAAGGCCGGACGATACCCGGAGACCGCCCCCACGCTGCTGCTGCCCGGAACCCGCACCGGCTGGGGTCCGCCGCAGACGCTCACCGACTCGGCCCGGGTTTCCGGTGCCGTGTTCACCGACCTTGATGCCGATGGTGACTCCGACCTCGTGCTGGCCGGCGACTGGGACAGCCTGCGGCTCTTCCGCAACGACGGAGGGCGGCTGATCGAGGCCACCGCCGGGTCCGGCCTGGAATCTTGGAAAGGGTTTTGGAATGGCGTCACCGCCGGGGATTTCGATGGTGACGGCCGGATGGACCTGGTGGCCTCCAATTGGGGGCGCAACTGGCGCATCGACCAGACGGGCGGCCCTGCCGGGGCCACGCCCGCGACCGGGCGGCCGGCACCCGTGCGCCTGGTTTCGGGCGAATTCTCCGAGCCCGGAAGGGTGCTGACGCTGCTGGCCTCGGCAGACCCCGCGACCGGCCGCCAGACGCCCTGGCGCGCCTGGTCGGCCCTGGCCAAGGCCATCCCATCGCTGGTCGAGCGGGTGTCCTCGCACCGCGACTTCGCCGCCCGCGACGTGACCGACCTGCTCGGCCCGTTGGCCGCGCGCGCCGCCTCCGTCGAGGCCGACACCTTCGACTCGATGGTGTTCCTCAACCGGGGCGGCCGCTTCGAGGCCGTGCCGCTGCCCATCGAGGCCCAGCTCGCCCCCGCCTTCGGCCTGTCGGTTGCGGACTTCGACGGCGACGGCCAGGAGGACCTCTTCCTGGCCCAGAACTTCTTCGGGGTCGACGCCGAGACCTCCCGGCAGGATGCCGGGACCGGCCTGGTGCTCCTGGGCGACGGCCGGGGGCGCTTCCGCAGCCTGCCCCCCCGGGAGGCGGGCTTCAGCCTGCCGGGCGAGCAACGGGCCAGCGCGGTCGCCGATGTCGACGGCGACGGCCGGCCGGATCTCGCCGTCGGCCAGCACGCCGGGATCACGCGCATCTTCCGCAACGCCGGCGGCCGACCCGGGGTGCGCGTCCGGCTGGAAGGTCCGCCGGGCAACCCGGAGGGCGTCGGTGCCGTGCTGAGGTTGGTGTTCGGGGACCGCACCGGCCCGGCCCGCGAGGTCCACGTCGGTTCCGGGTTCCGCTCACAGGATTCGGCCGACACCGTGCTCGCCGCGCCAACCCTGCCCACGGCCCTCGAGGTGCGGTGGCCGGCCGGGCCGGGTTCCCCCCGAGGGGACCTCCGGCGGCTCGAGTGGCCTGCGGGCGCCCGTGCCGTCACGGCGGGTCTCGCAGGGGGCTTGCGCCGCCGCTGACACCCCGGCCATGGATGGATGGGGGCGTTGCCTCAACAGGAGATGGTACCCCGGAGGATTCGGGTGGAAGATGGTGAACAACTTCCCGCCCGCGTCTCCGTATTTGTCTTGAGCAATGAAATTCCTACGGTGACCATCCGAAGAATCCCTGAGTTGAATCGTCCGGTCCGTGAATCGCATCCGGACGGGTTCCTGGTCATCGTTCGATGACCACGGCCTGCGGGACGGTTGGACTCTGGATGGCTCAATCAGTCACTTCAAAACCATGAAACAACCCTCCCCCATGGCCTCGCGCCGGCTTCTGGCCGGTCTGGCCGCCCTCACCCTGGGCACGGTTGCGGCGCAAGCCCAATCCACTCCCCCGGTCCTCGCGTACTGGGATTTCGAGCGCGTCGAAGCCGACGGCGTTTCCATCAAGTCCACCAACGGCAAGTACGTGGGCACCATCAATGACGCGGCCAAGATCACCGAGGCCGGTGGCGGTCGCCCGGGCGGCGGCCGTGGCTTCGACGTTTCCCAGGCCAACAGTTCCCGGGGTCACATCCTGGTCGAGGCCACCGGCGATGACAACCCGATGAACCTCGCCGCCGCCGACGACGCGGTGACCATCGTGCTCTGG
>JAJTFN010000090.1 GCA_021298285.1 Verrucomicrobium sp. | reverse complement strand
CTGATCTCCAGTTCTGTCCTGGCTTTGGCGGCTGGTTGGATCGCCAGCGGTTGCAAGCCCGCCCAGGCGCCCGGGGCCGCAGGCAAGGGCGGGGGCGGCGGCATGGCCTTCCAGGTGGTGGCGATCGAGGCGCGCCGGCAACCGGTCGCCGAGGTGGTGTCGCTGGTGGGCACGGTGATGCCCAACGAGTCGGTGGAGATCAAGTCCGAGGCCGATGGCGTGGTGCAGACGATCGCCTTCTCCGAGGGTCAGTCGGTCGAGGCGGGGTCCCTGCTGGTGGCGATGGACGAGACGAAGTTCCAGGCGTCCCTGCAGGAGAGCGAGGCCTCGCTCGAGCTGAGCCGGGCCAATTTCGACCGGGCCCAGCAGATGTTCCGCGACAAGCTCATCGCCCAGCAGGAGTTCGACCAGGCGGCGGCGACCTTCCGGGTGAACCAGAGCGCGGTGGAGCTGCGCCGGCGGTTGCTCAAGGACGCGCGCGTCGTGGCCCCCTTCGCCGGCACCACCGGAGCCCGGCAGATCAGCCCCGGCCAGGTGATCTCGCGCAACAGCCTGCTGACGACGCTGGTGGACCTGTCGGTGGTGAAGGTCGAATTGACGCTTCCGGAGCGCTTCCTGGGACAGGTGGCCACGGGCCAGAAGGTGGAGTTCCGCGTCGATGCCTACCCGCAGGAGCGCTTCACCGGCGAGGTGTACTTCATTTCGCCGCAGCTCGACCCGGGTACGCGCACGGCGCTGGTGAAGGCCCGGGTGGCCAATCCGGGGGCGCGCCTCCGGGGCGGCATGCTTGCCCAGCTCGACCTGTGGTGCGCCTGCGCGAGTCGGCGCTGGTCATTCCAGAGCCGTCGGTGATCGCCAGCGGAGACACCAACCTCGTGTTCGTCGTGGGCCCGCAAGGCCAGGCCGTGATGCGGCCGGTGAAGCTCGGACTGCGCCTGGCCGGCAAGGCCGAGGTGCTCAGCGGGGTGGAACCGGGCGAGAAGGTGGTGGTCGAGGGGGTGAAGAAGATCTTCCCCGGGGCCCCGCTCAAGCTCTCGGGCCCGGAGTCGACGGCCCCCTACCTCTGAGGCGCCATCCGGGGTGGCCGGTGGTGGCACGGGTCCCCGGGGGGCGCTTCCGGGGGCAGGCGCGCCCCTCCGGACCTGGTCCACCGTCCGTCTCATGGATCGCCGCCGGAGGAAACCGGTTGACCGGGCGGTGCGTTCCGGGCTCCCTTCAGGGAATCCCTGATTCTCGGCATGAGCCAGGCTCCTTCCATGACCCTGCGGCATCGTCTGGCCAAGCAACTGGCCTGTGATGCGTCGGCGGTGGGCTCCTGGGCCCTGCTGGAATGCGTGTCGCCCATGAAGCGGCCGCTCTACCGGTTGGCCCGCTGGATCCAGCCGTCGGCCTTCACCCAGGACGTGAGCGTGGTGGAGGACGCCCTCAACGCCCTGCGGCCGGAACAGGTCAAGCTGGCCATCGCCGACCTGCACGATCCGGCCCGGCGCCGGCGGGTGTTCTGGCGCGATTCGCTCGGGTTGCGGGTCTCCGGACGGCGGTTGCTGGCCGTGGCCCTGAGAGGCTTCGAGATCGGTCCGCCGCGCTGACACCGGCAGGGGCGCACGCGGTGTCCCTGCCGGGCCGCACGGCTCGCCCGTGCAGGCGACCCGGACTTGGCAGGGCCGGGCGTGGCTGTTCGGGACGAGGTTCAGGACACCGGCGAGGACATGAAAAAGGCGCCTGCGTTGCCGCAGGCGCCCTTGGAAACTCCGGGATCCGGGAAGGGCTCCCCGCGACGGGGGCCCTCCTCAGGATCATCGATCAATCCTGCGTCGGAGCGGCGCCCTCCGAGGAGGAGGACTCGCCCGCGGGGGCGTCACCGCCCGAGGCGGCCTTCTCGCGCTCCTCCATGGCGGCCTTGCGGCTGAGGCGCACCCGGCCCTTCTCGTCCTGGCCGAGGAGCTTGACCCAGATCTCGTCGCCGAGCTGGACGATGTCCTCGACCTGCTTGACGCGGAAGTTGGCCAGCTCGCTGACATGCACCAGACCCTCGCGGCCCGGGAGGAACTCCACGAACGCACCGAAGTCCTTGATGGTCACGACCTTGGCCCGATAGACCTTGCCGACCTCGAGCGGCTCGCCGGAGGCCTCGCCGTCACCGCCGGAGGCGGATTCGCTGCGACGGCCACCCCGGTCGCCCCGGTCGCCTCGGCCACCCCGGTCGCCACCGCGACCGCCCCGGTCGCCACGGTCCCCACCACGGCCACCGCGATCTCCGCGATCACCGCGGTCGGAACGCTCGGCGCGCTCCGGACGGGCCTCGCCCTCGGCGGCAGGGGCTGCCCCCTCCTCGGGGGCGCCGGTGGAGGCGGGGATCTCTCCGCGCTCTTCCATGGCGGCCTTGCGGCTGAGCTTCACGCGGCCCTTCTCGTCGACGCCGATGCACTTGACCCAGATGTCGTCGCCCATCTTGAGCACGTCTTCCACACGGGCGACGCGCTTGTTGGAGAGTTCGCTGACGTGCACCAGGCCGTCCTGGCCGGGGAACACCTCGATGAACGCGCCGAACTCCTTGATGGTGACGACGCGACCCTTGTAGATCTTGCCGATCTCGATCTCGGCGCTGAGCGCCTCGATCTCGCGGCGGGCGATCTCCATGCCCTCGGGCGACACCGAGAACACCTTCACGGTTCCGTCGTCCTCGATGTTGATTTCGCAGCCGGACTCCTCGACCAGGCGCTTGATGTTCTTGCCGCCGGGCCCGATGAGCGCGCCGATCTTCTCGGGGTTGATCTTCAGGGTGACGATGCGCGGGGCGTACTTCGAGATGTCGGAGCGCGGGGCCGGCAGCGTGGTGAGCATGTGGGCCAGGATCTGGCCGCGGGCCACGCGGGCCTTCTCGATGGTCTGCTCCATGATCGCCATGGGCAGGCCCTTGAGCTTGAGGTCGAGCTGGAAGCCCGTGATGCCCTTCTCGGTGCCCGCGATCTTGCAGTCCATGTCGCAGAACGCGTCTTCCCAGCCGATGATGTCGGTGAGCAGCTTGTAGCGGGAGATCTGGTGATCGGCGCCGTACTCGGTGCAGATGCCGATGGAGATGCCGGCCACCGGGCGGGTGATGGGCACGCCGGCGTCCATGAGGGCCAGGGTCGCGCCGCAGACCGACGCCATGGAGGTGGAGCCGTTGGACTCCATGATCTCCGCGGTGATGCGGACGGCGTAGGGGTATTCGTTGAGCGGGATCACCGGGCGCACGCTGCGCTCGGCGAGGGCTCCGTGGCCGATCTCGCGGCGGCCGGGGCCGGTGATGCGGCCCGTCTCACCGACGGAGAAGTTCGGGAAGTTGTAGTGCAGCAGGAACTGCTTCTTGGTCTCGCCACCGGTGTAGGAGTCGAACTCCTGGATGTCGTCGCTGGTGCCGAGGGTGGCCAAGCAGACGGCCTGGGTCTCGCCGCGGGCGAAGACGGCCGAACCGTGGGCGCGGGGCAGGAAGCCGACATCGCTCGAGAGGGCGCGGATGGCGTCGAAATCGCGGCCGTCCAGACGCTTGGAGTGGTCGAGCACGAGGCTGCGGACCGCTTCCTTCTGGATGTAGTACTGGGCGTCCTTGAGGACGAATTCGGTCACCTTGTCGGCGCCGAATTGGGCGACGAGCTTCTGGCCGACGTCGGCGAAGATGGCGTTGACGGCGGCTTCGCGGGCCAGCTTCTGCGGGGTGAGCAGGGCGGGGATGATGCGGTCACCGGCCAAGGCCTTGGCGGCGGTGAGGATCTCTTCCGGCACGATGGTGACGGTGATGGCGCGCTTGGTCTTGCCGGCCTTGGCGGCCAGTTCTTCCTGGGCGGCGATCAGGGGCTGGCAGGCGGCCTGGGCGAACTTGAGGGCGGCGATGAAGTCGGCCTCGGAGATCTCGTTGGCGGCACCCTCGTACATGACGACGTCGGTCTTGTTGCCGACGTAGATCAGGTCGAGGTCGGACTGGGCCTGCTGCTCATGGGTGGGGTTCACCACGAACTCGCCGCCGACGCGGGCCACGCGGACGGCGCCGAGGGGGCCGGCCCAGGGGATGTCGGAGACGGTCAATGCGGCCGAGGCGCCGAGGATGGAGAGGATGTCGGCGTCGTTCTGGCCGTCGGCCGAGAGGAGCAGCGACTGGACCTGCACTTCATTGTACCAGCCCTTGGGGAAGAGCGGACGGATGGGGCGGTCGGTGAGGCGGCAGGTGAGGATCTCCTTCTCGGAGGGCCGGCCCTCGCGCTTGAAGTAGCCCCCGGGGAACCGACCGGCGGCGGCCGCCTTCTCGCGGTAGTCGACGGTGAGGGGGAAGAAATCCTGGCCGGGCTTGGCCTTGGAGGCCGCGACGGCGGCCGTGAGGATGATGGTCTCGCCGAGTTGGACGGTGACGGCGCCGTCGGCCTGCTTGGCGAAGCGGCCGGTTTCGATGGTGATGTGTTGACCACCGACGGGGATTTGAACGGTATGGGACATGCTGGCAGGTGCCCGACCGCCCTGAGGAACTTCACTCGGACCCCGGGCAGACCCCGGGTGAGGGGTGCTGCAGTGGGGGGCCGAGTGAAATTTCCCGGGCGGACCGGGCGTTTCGTTTCTGACTTCTTCGACGCGTCTTTGGGGTTGGAATGCGGACGGGGCGCGCGCGTCGGATGGGCGACCTGTCTGCGGCGGAACTCCCCGGAGGGCCCGATCGATTCGGGGTCCGGGGACTCCTGGAGCGATGACCGGGCGCTCGGCCCGGTCCCGCGAAAACCTATTTACGGAGCTTCAGCTTCTTGGTCAGCGCCTGGTAACGGGCCGAATCGGTGCGGTTCAGATAGTCGAGCAGGCTGCGACGCTTGCCCACCATCAGCAGCATGCCACGGCGGCTGCTGTGGTCCTTCTTGTTCTTCTGGAGATGCTCCGTGAGGGAGTTGATCTTCTGGGTCAGAAGGGCAATCTGGACATCGGCGGAGCCGGTGTCTTTGGCGTGGATTCGGTGTTCGGCGATGGTTTTGTTCTTGTCGGACATGATTCGGTGTCGGGAAGCCTTGTACCTCCCTGTAAGCGTTTCCGTTTATCGTGAACCACCACCTTAGGCGGCGGCCGTCCCAGGGGCAAGTCTGGAGTTTGGGGCCTCCATCACCGCATTTCCATCCGCCCCTGCTCCCACCGTGCCCCGATGCCTCGCCCTGGGCTCCCTCCCGGCGTGCCCGCCCGATGGTCCCACCATGCCCGCTCCGGATGGAGCGCCCCCCTCCCCGGTCGCATGGGCCGCCTGCGGGCTTGCCGGTGGGCCTTTCGGCGGGAAGGGTGTTGGCCAGTCGGGCGGGCCAGGGAGGCCTCCGGCTGGATGATGATCAGCTACGAAGAGGCGTTGCGGCAAGTCCTGGAGGGGATGACCCCGGTGTCATCGGTTTCGTTGTCGATAACGGAATGCCTTGGAGCCTGCTTGGCCAAGGAGGTTGTGGCTCAGGTCGACCTGCCGGGCTTCGACACGGCCTCCATGGACGGATACGCGGTCCGGTCGGCTGATCTGGGAGGCGTGGAGGCCCCTGGGGGCCCTGGCCGAGGGGTCGTGCTGCCCTGCAGCTTCACGGTGGCGGCCGGTCAGGCTGCCGACCGGGCCGTGGCCCCCGGCCAGTGCGCCCGCATTCTGACGGGGGCGCCGATGCCCGCCGGGGCCGATTGCGTGGTGATGCAGGAGGACACGGAGCGGGAGCCCGATGGGCGGATCCGGTTCCTGGAAGGGGCCCGGCCCTGGGAGAATGTCCGGTTCCGGGGCGAGGACTTCCGGGCAGGGACTCCCGTGTTGTCGGCCGGCCAGCGGTTGGGACCGCCGCAGTTGGCCCTGGCCGTGGCCGCCGGGCACTCGGTGCTGACCGTGCATCGTCCGGTGCGGGTGGCGGTGCTGGTCTCGGGCGACGAATTGCGGCCGCCGGGCAGCCCCCTGGGCCCTGGCGAGATCCACGACAGCAATTCGGTGCTGCTCGGCTCGCTGTTCCGGGCCGCCGGCGCGGAGGTGGTGCGGGTCGCCCACCTGCCGGACCGGATGGACGACACGGTTGCCGGGCTCGGGTCGGCGGCGGCCATGGCCGACCTGGTGGTGACGGCCGGGGGGGCCTCGGTGGGCGACCGCGACCTGCTGCGGCCGGCCTGGGAGCAGCTCGGCGGCCGCCTCGGGTTCTTCCGCGTGGCCCTCAAGCCGGGCAAGCCCCTCTTCTTCGGGGCACTCGGGGACGCCCGGTTGATCGGCCTGCCCGGCAATCCGGTCTCGGCCCTGGTCACCGCCGTGCTGGTCGCCCTGCCGGCCTTGCGCCGGCTGCAGGGGGATGCCGGTGCAGGGACGCCTGGCGTGCCCGGCATCCTGTCGGGTCCGTTGTCGAATCCCGGCGACCGACGCCACTTCCTGCGGGTGATCCAGGATGACGACGGACGGGTCCGGTCGGCCGGGGTGCAGGCCTCCCACATCCTCGGGCCTTTGGCGGGCGCCAATGGCCTGGTGGATGTGCCCCCGGCCACGCACTGGCCGGCCGGCACCCCGGTGCGCGTGCTCCGCTGGCCGGTCGGCTGAGGGTTCGCGGCGCCTTGCCCCCCGCTTGCTGGGTTGCATCGGCCGCGGATGCGTGGTTGGTTGGATCCCTGATGAAGACACTCTTGGGCGCCTGGGCGTCCCTCGCCCTGGCCGGCTTGGTTTGCGGGCAGGATCGATTCGTTGCGGCCTCGTATTCCGGGAACCTGGAATTCAACACGGGCTACTCCGCCGGGGCGGACATCCGCCTGGGGACCCGCGAGTTGGGGTCCCTGGACGCCACCCGCACCCGCGTCGAGTACCGGGGGATGTTCCACCCGGGGGCCGACTTCCAGTGGGGCGTGGGCGTGGCCTACACCCGGTGGGACTTCGGTCGCGAGGCCGGCAATCCGCTGCCGGCCAACCTCCAGTCGGCCGCCCTGCCGCTGACCGTGTCGTGGCGCTTCCGGGAGGGCTGGCAGGCCTTCGGCGAGGTTTCCCCCGGCATCTACTCCGACTTCGAGCAGATCGGTGGCGACGATTTCAACGCCCCCTTCATCGGCGGGGTGGGCTACACGGTGAACCCCGACCTCCAGGTGTTCCTCTCCGCCAGCATCGACCCCCGGCGGGACATCCCCGTGGTGGGCGGTCCCGGGGTCCGCTGGCGCTTCGCCGAAGACTGGACGCTGTCGTTGCTGCTGCCGCGCCCGCAGATCCAATACCGGCCCTCGGCCGATTGGACCCTCCATGTCGGGGCCGAGATGGCCGGTGGCGCCTTCCATCTGAACCCGGCCTTCGGCACGCGACGCGGCCTGCCGGCCATGGATGACCAGATGATCACCTACCGCGAGATCCGCACCGGGGCCGGTGCCCGGTGGGGCGGTCCAAAGGGCTTCCAGGCCTCGATCGAGGCCGGCTGGATGATCGACCGGCGCTTCGTGCTGGATGACGTGCGCCTGCAGTTCAACGGCGACGGCGCCGTCTACGGGATGGTGTCCATCGGCTACCGGTACTGAGGCGGGGCTGGGGCCTCGCCGGGTTCATGGGGCTCGGTGCGGTCCGCCCCCGGTCCGCCCCCGTTGGCGGCACCCCCACCTCAGAGGGCGTTGAGGATCCGGTTCAGGTTCACGTTCTTGGAGATGATCTCCTGGATGAGCTGGATCTTCTGGCTGTCGTCGGGCCGCGTCTTGACGATGAGGTCGTGGACGATCGAGGCGGCGCGGTAGCTGTCCTTGCCGGTGACGAGCACCGGGCACGGCAGGTCGCGCAGCGCCTTGAGCATCGAGGCCGAGGGCTTGATGTCGTCGGACAGGATGAGCCCGGCGATGGGCGCCCGGGAGGCCTTCATCGTCGCCGCCGCGACCTCGAGCATGTCTTCCCGGTCGGCGGGGACGATCATCACCACGCCGGGCTTCAGCTGGTCGCGGGCGCGCTCGGCCCCCATCGCCCCGATGACCATGCGCTCGACGATTTGCGTCAGCGGCGGCTTCCCGACGAGGATCTCGGCCTCGAGCTCGTCGGCGATGGCGCCGACGGTGGGTCGGGAGAGGATCGGCTGGTAGGGCACCACGCCAAGCAGCTCGAGGCCCTTGCGCTTGAGGCCGCGCTGGGCGAACTCGGTGATGTAGTCGAGCTTCTCGGGCAGCACCTTGTTGATGATCACCCCGATGACCTGGACGCCCTCCTGCTTGAAGAGGGCGTGGTTCATGACGGTCTCGTCGATCGGTTGGCCGATGCCCCCGCGGGTCACGATGACCACCTTGGCGTTGAGCAGCTTGGCGACGTTGGCGTTGGACAGGTCGAAGACGCTGCCGACCCCGGCGTGGCCCGTGCCCTCGCAGAGCACGAAGTCCTTCTCCCAGGCCACGCGGTCGAAGGCCTTGTGGATGCGCTTGACCAGGGCCTCGAGGTTGGCCGACTGCAGGTACTTGCGGGTGAAGTCCGGCTCGACGGCGATGGGTGACATGTCCACCAGCGGGCAGTTCAGCCGGAAGACCCGGTCCATGATGACGGCGTCCTCGTCGATCTTCTGCTCGTCGATCTCCACGAAGCGCTGGCCCACCGGCTTGATGTAGCCCACCCGGCCGTAGCGCCGCTGCAGCGCCGCCAGCAGGCCGAGCGAGGTGGTGGTCTTGCCGTCGTTCTGGCGGGTGGCCGCGATGAAGACCCGGGGGGTGAGCTGGTTCTGGAGCATGGCGGGGAGGGCTCGGGATGGGAGGGCAGCCGGTCGGCTCAGAGGTCGCCGGGCAGGTTCTCGCCGGCGCCGGGGTAGAGCTGCTGGTAGTCGATGCTCTGGAGGCCCACGATGGCCGCCACGCCGAGGATGTCGTGCGAGCTGCTCCCGCGCGACAGGTCGGCCGCCGGGCGGTCCAGGCCCAGCAGGATCTGGCCGTAGGCGTTGGCCCGGGCCACGTGCTGGATGAGCTTGCTGGCGATGTTGCCCGAGTTGAGGTCGGGGAAGATGAGCACGTTGGCCTTCCCGGCCACCTTGCTGTCCGGGAGCTTGCGGACGGCGATCTCCGGGATGAGGGCGGCGTCGACCTGCAGCTCGCCGTCGAAGTCGGCCTCGAAGCCCAGGTCGTGGGCCTTCTGCTGGGCCAGGCCGGTCGCGGCCTTCACCTTCATGAGGCTGGGCTGGGTGGCGCTGCCCTTGGTGGAGTAGCTCAACAGGGCCACCCGGGGCCGCACCCCGGAAATCTGCCGGGCAAGCCGGGCCGTCGAGATGGCGATGTCGGCCAGCTGGTCCACGGTCGGGTCGGGGATGACGCCGCAGTCGCCCATGAACAGCACGCCGCGGTCGCCGAACCGGGTGTCCTCCACCTCCATGACCATGCAGGACGAGGCCGTGGTGGTCTTCGGGGCCACCTTGATGATCTGGAAGAGGGGGCGAAGGACGCTGCCCGACACCTCGTTGGCGCCGGAGACCAGGCCGTCGGCCTGCTTCATCGCCACCATCATGGCGCCGAAGTAGTTCGGCTTGGTCATCGCCTCGCGCGCCTCCCGCTCCTCGATGCCCTTGCCCCGGCGCAGCAGCAGGAAGCGCCGCACGAAGCTGTCGAGGTCCGGGCTCTCGGCCGGGTTGATCAGCCGGATGCCCTCGAGCGACACGTTCAGCGCGGCGGCCGCCTCCTTGATGGCCAACCGGTCGCCCAGGAGGATCGGGGCCCCGAGGCGCAGGGAGTAGAACTGACGGGCCGCCTGGATCACCCGCGGCTCGGTTCCCTCCGGGAAGACGATCCGCTTGGGGTGACGCTGGAGTTTCTCGATCACGCCGCCGATGAAACGCATGGCGGCACCATGGCGGACGCGCCCGGGACCGACAAGGATCGGCTCGGGGCGACGGCAGGCCCGCCGGAAACCGGTGGCAACGAAACACCCCGCGGCCCGGGGTCGCTGGCGCGGACCTTGGGGCGCGGGGTGGTGACGGGACTCGGCTCGGCTCTCAGGCCTTGGCCACGAGCTGGCGCAGGACGTAGGGCAGGATGCCCCCGTGCTGGTAGTATTCGATCTCGATCGGGGTATCGATGCGGCAGGCGACCGCCACGTTCTCCACCGTGCCACCCTTGCGGGTGATGCGGAGGGTGAGGTCCTGCTGCGGCTTCACCGACGGGCTCAGCCCGATGACGTCGAAGGTCTCGGTGCCGTCCAGCTTGAGGCTCTGGGCGCTGGCGCCATCCTTGAACTGCAGCGGCAGCACGCCCATGCCCACCAGGTTGGAACGGTGGATGCGCTCGAAGCTCTGGGCCACGACCACCTTCACGCCCAGCAGGTTGGTGCCCTTGGCGGCCCAGTCGCGGCTGGAACCCGTGCCGTATTCCTGGCCGGCGATGACGATGAGCGGGGTGCCGCTGGCCTGGTAGGCCACGGCCGCGTCGTAGATCGAGGTCTTCTGGCCGTCGGGGCCGAAGGTGTTTCCACCTTCCTCGCCGCCGAGCATCAGGTTCTTGATGCGGACGTTGGCGAAGGTGCCGCGGGTCATGATGCGGTCGTTGCCGCGGCGGCTGCCGTAGCTGTTGAAGTCGGCGAACTCCACACCGTTGTCGACGAGGAACCGGCCCGCCGGGGAGCTCTTCTTGATGGCCCCGGCCGGGGAGATGTGGTCGGTGGTCACCGAGTCGCCGAAGATGCCCAGGGCGCGGGCGCCGCGGATCTCGGCGATGGTGCCGGGCTGCATGCCGAACTGCGTGAAGAACGGCGGCTCCTGGATGTAGGTGGACTGGCGGTCCCACTCGTACACGTTGCCCACGCTGGAGGAGATCTCGTTCCACTTCGGGTTCTGGGCCGCGAAGTCGGTGTAGAGCGCCCGGAAGACCTCGGGCTTGAGGGCCGCCTGCAGGGTGTCGCGCACCTCGGCGAGGCTGGGCCAGATGTCCTTCAGGAACACCGGGCCGTTCGTGCCCTGGCCGATGGGCTCGGTGGTCAGGTCCTTGTCGACCCGGCCGGCCAGCGCGAAGGCCACCACCAGCGGCGGCGACATCAGGAAGTTGGCCTTGATGTTCTGGTGGACGCGGGCCTCGAAGTTGCGGTTGCCCGACAGGACGGAGGCGGCCACCAGGTCGTTCTTCACCACGGCCTCCTCGATCTTGGCGTCGAGCGGACCGGAGTTGCCGATGCAGGTGGTGCAGCCGTAGCCGACAGTCTGGAAGCCCA
>JAJTFN010000089.1 GCA_021298285.1 Verrucomicrobium sp. | reverse complement strand
TGGAGGAGTTCCTCCGGACCGTGGTCGCCGCCCATGACGTCCACTGCCAGGCGCATAAACAAAACGCGCCGGTCCGTCGGGGAACGGACACGGCGCGTTGAGGCAACTCAGGCGGCGACGCCGACGTTGATCACCTGGCGGCCGTTGTAGAAACCACACTCGGGGCAGACCCGGTGGGGCAGCGACGGGGCCGCACACTGGGTGCAGGTGGCCAGCTTCGGCAGGGTGAGGACACTGTTGTAGGCTCGGCGCATGCGTTGACGGCTGCGCGACGGTTTGCGTTTGGGGACGCCCATGTTCGGTTCGGTTACAGTTTCAGCTTGTCGAGGGCACTCCACGCCGTGTTCGGCCCAGCCTGCTCCCTCACGTGCGGTTCGCGGACCTCGCCCTTCGACGGGAGCCCACGACAGTCAGGACTGCACAACGGGTTCGTTGGCAGAGCGATCAAAATGTCCTCCCGGACCACGGGGGTCAAGTCTGCAAAATCCCCGTCGACAGGCAGCACCTCGTCGGTCTCCTCGCCATCGGCCGCCTCCAGCAAGGCCAAGCGGGACAGGTCATCCACCTGCACCGGAAGGACGAAGGGCTTGAGGCACCGGGCGCACTCGCAATCCACATGGGTCCGAAGGGTGCCGGTCACCAGCAGGCCGTCGGGCTGCCGTTCGACCTCCAGATCGTACTCCACCGGGTGGACCAACTGCATCAGTTCATCGTGGAACTCCGGGGCCAATTCGGAGGCGGGGATGTCCCCGTCGACGCGGAGGGTCCCCTTCTCGAGGAGGCGCAGGTTCACCTGAAGCGACATGCCCGGAAGGATCGGGGCGGCGGCGCCGGGATGCAACCCGGGGATTGGACACGGATCGGACGACGATTCCGGTGGGCGGGGATCGCGAGACGGGATCATCCGGCGGGTCCGACACGCCCGACCAGACACTCGCACCGGGCCGACAAAGAAACGCGGGCGGCCCCGTCTCCGGGAACCGCCCGCGTTGCGCGTCGCCGCAGGGATCTCAGGCCTTGGCGGCCCCGTCCTCGGAGATGGTCACCGGCCGGTAGCCGCCGATGGCCTTGAAGTAGAAAATCAACAGCAGATAGATCACGGCCATGCCGACCGGCAGGGCAGCATCCGCCTTGAGCGTCTGGCGGGCACCCGCGATGTTGGCCTCGACCATGGCTTTCTGATCCGCCGTGAGCTGCGACTTTTCGGGGGAGACGTTCTCGTGCTTCTCCTTCTCAGCCAGCTTTTTCGCGGCCTCCATTTTCGCCCCATCCAGGGCGGAAACCTCCTTGAAGATCCCCAGCAGGCCGGACGGTTTTTCGGCCTTGTTCGCAACGAGAACAGCCTGCTGTCCCTTGGCCTCCAGATGCTCGGCCGTGAAGCGATCCTTGGCATAGCCGAGACCGGGGCCACCAATCTGGCCCACGGAAAGCATGCCGATTCCGCCCATGATGGACATCGCCACCGCACCCGAGCGCGGGAAACGGTCGCCCACGACCGCGAGCATGGTCGGCCAGAAGAACGTCTTGCCGATGCTGTAGAGCAACACCGCACCGAAGGCCACCGTGAGGGTGGTCACGGACGAGCAGGCCAGCAGTCCGACGATGGCAAAGATCGAGCAGGTGAACAGGATCGCGATCGGGGAGAGCTTGAGGCGTGACTCGATCCAGTGGCTGGAGAAACGCAGGGCGAACATCATCGCCGACGCGAAGATGAAGAGGATCGTGCCCTGTTTCGCGGTCAGGATGCTGCCGTTGATGTTCTCGATCCACGAGTCGGTGCCCAGCTCAAGCGACCCCAGGATCGCATGGGCGATGAACAGGATGAAGATCATCCAGTGCCCGAGCGCGAACTTGGTGATGACAGCGACCCAGGCGACAAAGCCCACCGCGACGAGAGCCGAAACGGTGACCCAGGATTGAGAGGTGAAGAATCCGATTCCCGTGATGGCTCCAATGATGCCACCCAGCGAGTCGCGGAAGAACAAGAAGAGCAACACACCCACGATGCTCGCTCCAAGGATCCCGACATCCTTCATCATCTCTCCCAGAGAAAGTCCCTTCGAGGACGCTTCCGATTTGGGGAATTTCTGCCCCAAGAACATCAGGCCGTAAATCGCGGTGGGGATGAGGTACAACCCCAACTTGGCCTTCCAAGGAAGGGCGTCACCCAGGAAAAGCGTGACGAAGGCGCCAAGAATCATTCCCGCAGGCCAGCTCGCATGCAGGATGTTCAGGTAATGGGTGCGGTTCTTGGGGTAGATGGTGGCAATCAACGGATTGGCGACGGCCTCCAGGGTGCCGTTCGCCAGCGAGAAGATGAAGGAACCGCAGAAGAGCAGGTTGAAGGCGGTTGCCTGGCTCACATCCGGGGCGGGAGAGAGCGTGACGACCGCGGACAGCACATGGAGCAGGAAGGCTGCACCCACCAATTTTCCGTAGCCGATCTTATCCACCACGATGCCACCGAAAATGATGCCGAAACAGAAACCCGAGAACCCTGCTCCGCCGATGAGACCAACCTGGCCATCCGTGAAGCGGAAGAGCGTTTTCCACTCTCCAGTGAGGCCGTTTCGCAAAGCGAATCCGATGCCTGCCGCGAGGATGGCCATGAAGCCGGCCATCAGCAGCCGTTTTGCATTGGGGGCGATGCCCTCGTTACTTCCGTTGCTCATAGGGGGGTGCGTGTGTTCGTTCTGTGGAATGACAAGTCGGACGTGGAACGGCTGGATTTACCGACACCCCGGGTCCCCTGTCCATTCCTTGCTTGGAGTTTCTAACGATTTCGCCCCGGCACCGCCGCGGCGGCATTCAGGATTGGGGAGCCAGATTCTCGGCCACCGGATTGCCGTAGGCCTTGAAGGCCGGCAGCACACCGGCGAGGGCGCCGAGCGCCACCAGGGCCAGCGGGGCCAGAATGAGAACGGGATCCCAGGCCCAGGGATCCAGCACCACGCCCGTCTGCGCCCGGATGACCGCCGCCACCGCCATCAGGATCACGGCATAGAAACCCCACGCCAGCACCATGCCGAGGGCGGCCACCGAGGCTGCCTCCAGGACGATCGAGGCGAACACCGTCACGCGCCGGGCCCCGAGGGCACGCAGGATGGCCAGATCCCGCCGGCGGGCGCTGAGCGAGTTGTAGATGCTGGCCAGCACCGACCCGGCGGCCACCAGCGCGACCAGACAGGCCACCAGTTCGAGCACCTGGTCGAACCAGCCCATCTTGTCGAAGAGCTGCGCCAGCACGGCCCCGAGGGGCCAGGCGAGGGTCAAGCGGTCACCCTGCTTGTTGTAGAGCAGGTCCAGCTGCTGGCCGGCCAGCGGGCTCCGGAGTTTCACCAGCACGGCGCTGACATCGGTGGCCGTCGCCGCGGCATGGCCGGACATGTTCTGCAGGCCCGCCAGGGGGATCCAGAGCACCCGGTCGGCCGGGGTGTTGGACGGCTCGAGCACCCCGGTGACCACGTACTCGTCGTCGTGCTGCTCCTTGGGATTGAAGTTGAGCCCGTGGTAGGGCTTGAAGGTGTCCCCGGGCTTGAGCCCCAGACGCTGGGCGACAAACGAGCCGACCACCGCCTCCCGGTAACCATCCTCGAACCATCGCCCGCCATCCCGGAGGCGGAAGCGACGGCCGGGCGCGGCCTCGGCGTCAGTGAACAGGTTGGTCAGCGTGCCGACGATGCGGTAGCCGAGATAATTGTCGCCCACCGCGATCGGGATCGCCAGCGCCACGGCCCGGTTGGAGGCGACGAGCTGGTAGTCGGCGAAGGGAACGTTGCCGGCAGACGCCTCGAGGTGGAACAGGGCGTTGAGCACCAACTGCAGCTTGGCCCCGCGCGCGCCCAGCACGGCGTCCCAGGCACCGGTCTGGCCGGTGAAGGTGGCCCTGGCCTGGCGCTTGACCACCCAGACCGACATCAGCAGGCCTCCGGCCAGGGCCAGCGACAGGGCCGTGACCACCGTCGAGAGCAGATGTTGCCGCAGGCTTCGGCGGACCAGCAGCCAGAGCGTCATGGCTCCCCCTCCATCCGGGTCGCCCGATTGAGCCGGGCCAGCGACTCGCACCGCGCGAAGCGTCCGAGGACCGACGGGTCATGGCTCACCAGGAGCAGCGCCGAACCCTGTTCCGAGCACAGGCCGCGGATGAGGTCCATCGCCTGGGAGGCGTGGCCGGGGTCGAGGTTGCCGGTGGGTTCGTCGGCCAGGACCAGCTTCGGCCGGTTGGCCAGGGCCCGCGCCACGGCAACCCGCTGCTGTTGCCCCGTCGAGAGTTGCCGTGGGAAATAGTCCAACCGATCGCCCAGGCCCACCCGTTCGAGCAACCCCCGCGCCCGGCCGTGGTCCACCCCCGGACCGAAGGACATCCCGAGCAGAACGTTCTCCAGGCAGGTGAACCCCTGGAGCAGGTTGAAGGTCTGGAAGATGTACCCGACCACTGAGGCCCGTTGGCGGTCGCGCTCCGGTTCGGAAAGCGCCGACAGGTCCCGGCCATCGAGGCGTACCTGACCGGAATCGGCCGTCAGGATGCCCGCGATGAGGTTCAGGAAGGTGGTCTTGCCAGTGCCGCTGGGCCCGCTCAAGGCCACCTGCTCCCCGGCTTCGAGCTGGAACTTCGGCACATCCACCACCGTGAGCCTCCGCCCATCCGGAGTCCGGTAGGTTTTCAAGAGATTCTCGATCTCGAGCAGCGCCATGACAGGAAACAGGCTGCCCCGCCCTGCCCCGCTTGGCCACCGCTTTCCAATCCTCGGCCCCAGCGGCTTGGGGACAGGCTCGTTGTTAGGGACAGGCTCGTTTTACGGGCAAGATCTGAAGTTTTGAGCGAAATTCGTTATCGTTATTTCATCAAGGAAAACCAGGCATGGACCGCGATTGAAGCGGTTCCAAGAGGACACTGACGAGCAGGCGAGACCTCAGGCCTCAGGCCTTCGGGAACATGCCGGCTGTCCAACCGCCGTCGACGGGCAGGGCGACACCGGTCAGGAAGGCAGCGGACTCCGAGGCGAGGAACAAGGCGGCGTTGGCAACCTCCTGAGGCTGCCCCATGCGGCCCATGGCCTGGGTCGATGCCATCTCACGGGCGGCGGCCACCGGATCCGGATACTCGGCGATGCGGGCCCGGACAAACGGGGTCTCGATCCGGCCAGGACACAGGCAGTTGATTCGGACGCCGCTCCGGGCGTGGTCGAGGGCGGCTGAACGGGTGATTCCCACCACGGCATGCTTGCTGACGCTGTAGGCGAACCGGTCCACCAACCCCTCCAGCCCGGCGGTGGATGCCAGGTTCACCACGGCGCCGCTGCCCCGGGCAACCATCCCCGGCAACCAAGCCTTCATGGTGTTGAACACACCCCGAACGTTGACGGCCATGACCCGATCGAAGTCGGCGCCGGAGGTCGTCAGGATGGTCCCCACGTGCCCGATGCCGGCGTTGCAGACCAGGATGTCCACCCCGGGATGGCGAGCCGCGGCGGCCTCGAGGTCGGCCTCGCTGGTCACATCGACGGCCACCGCCTCGGCCTGGCCGCCCGTCTCTCGGATCCGGGCGACGGTGGTCTCACCCGCCTCGGCGCGGAGTTCGGCAACCAGCACCCGGGCCCCGGCACGGGCGAAGGTTTCAGCGATGCATTGGCCGATGCCGGACCCGGCACCCGTCACCAGCGCGGTCTTGCCATCGAGACGGATCATGGAGGTGTCGAAACAGGTTGAAAGCTGCCGCCCATCCGGCCACAAGTCGCCGGCCAAGGCGAGCAAAAGGCCTTTGCGAACCCGGGGCGCCCGGTGCGAATCAGGCTAAAGGCGCACCACCCGCATCCATCCGGCCGCACCGAACCGGGCCTCGAAGGGTCCGACCGCGGCCCGCGCCGCCGCCTCGTCCGGGAACAACGCGAAGGTGGTCGAACCGCTGCCGGACATCAGGGAGGCCCAGGCGCCATGGTCCCGGAAAAACCGCTGGTACAGGGCAAGCACCGGGTGCTTGCGCAGGGCCGGAGCCTCCAGCGAGTTGTAGAGCAGCGTGCCGGCAAGCCCGAGGTCGCCCGACCGAAGCGCCGATACCAACGCCTCGACCCTGCCGGGACGGCCGTTCAAGGCCTCAGGGTGATGTGCGAGTTCGGAATAAGCCCAGGCCGTCGAGATGCCGAAGCCCGGGTGGTAGAGGACCATGCCGCACCCCCGAAGCGACTCGAAAGCGGGAACCGGGTCCACCCGCTCACCTCGCCCCGTGGCGCGGGCCGGACGGTCCTGCAGGAAGAAGTTCACGTCCGATCCCAGGGTCGCGGCCAGCCGGTCGAGCGCATCCGGCCCGAGGGGATGCCCCAGCAAGTCATTGAGACCGATCAGGGTCTGGGCCGCATTGGAACTGCCACCGCCCAATCCGGCCGCGAGCGGGACGCGCTTGGACAAATGGATGCACACCCCCCGCCCCGTCATCCCGCACTCCCCGAGGAAGCTCTCGGCGGCCCGGACGACCAGGTTGCTCCTATCGGTGGGCAGTTCGGGATGGTCGCAGGTCAACCGGACTCCCGGCTCGACCTCCTCCTCGAAGCTCAAGACATCGCACAGCGGGATCGGCAGGAACAGGGTCTCCAGGTCATGGAAACCGTCGGCCCGCCGCCCGAGGATGTTGAGCAGCAGGTTGACCTTGCAGGGCGATGAACGGATCAGGGGCATGAAAAAAGCGCTCCGGCAGGGTCTGCAGGAGCGCGGATTGGAGATCGAGGACGGCGGTGGCCGGACTGGGCTTGTCCCGGAGCGAGCTTCAGATCAGAACCGACCCGGAGACACGAACCGGACCCGCACGATCAATCGATGACCCGGAAGCGGCTGCCGGGAATCAACGGAGCCACGTCGGAGGCCTCGAAGCTCAGCGAATTGTCGGTCGCCATGATCGTCGACTTGCCCAAGCCACCGGGCTTGTAGCTGTCGGGGTACACCTTGGAGTCGGGCTTGATGTAGGGCTCGCTGGGGATGGGGAAGCTCAAGACCTCCACCGCGCCCACCACGGTGCGGCCGATGGTGCGGTTGACCCCACGCACCACGCCCACGGTGCCACCATGGGTGCCACCGAACAGGGCGCCCTGTTCGTAGCTGCGCTGGAGTTCACCGAGGCGGAACGGCTCGGACAGGTTGTCGAGCCCACGGCCGAGCTTCTGCTCGGCGCTGGTGCACCCGACGAGCACCGCGGCCACGGTCACAAGGAGACTCACCGGCTTGAGGAAGGAACGCATAGGGATGGAAAAGGTGGGCGAAGCGTATCGGCGGACACGAGGGGTGCAAGCGCGGACTTCGGTCACGACGGGTTCATTTCTTCAGGCCGGATCCGATGGGACGTCCAGAGCCTCCGCCCGGGCCGCCTTGCGTCCCCACCACCAGGCGATCACCAGGCTGATCTCATAGAGCAGGTGCAGCGGCAGGAACAAGAGGATCATGTTCAGCGGATTGCCGTCGGGCGTGATGAAGGCGGCGATCATCAGGCCGGCGACGACCCAGTACGAACGGAACTTGGAAAGCTTGGCCGCGTCGAGGATGCCGATCTTGACCAGTGTCAGCAGGACCAGGGGCAACTGGAAGGCGACGCCCATGCCCAGCATGAACCAGCAGACGAAGCTGATGTACTCATCGGCCTTCCACTCGTCGGCGGCGAAGCCCAGCCAGTTGGAGAAGCTCACGGTGGTGCTCAGGCAGATGACCAGCAGCACGAAGTAGCAGAAGGCCACGCCCAGCAGGAACAGGAAGGTGGCCCAACCGCTGACCTTGAAGAGGAAGGACTTCTCGTGCTGATGCAACGCCGGCAGGACGAATTGGGCGATGAAGAACAACACGAAGGGGATCGACACGGTGATGCCGCCGAACATGGCGATCTGCATCACCACGCTGAAGGCGGTGACCGGACCCAGGGTCTTGAGCTGGACGTCGAAGGTGCGCGTGGCGCTGGCCGGCGGATTGGTGTCCTGCTGGAAGCCAAGCACCCAGTTGGTGCCCACCAGCGTCGGGGCCAACCGGAAGACGGTGTCGCGGTTGGTGTCCACCGAAGGAAGCCCGCTGTCCACCGGCTTCATCCGGGTGAGGACGTTGGTCCCGAGCATGAGCACGACCCGACCTTCCTTCGACTGACGCATGCCCTCGGCCACCGTGAGGGGCCATTTGAGGAACTGGATGACCATGTTGCTGCCGCTCAGGCACAGCACGAACCCCAGGAACACCGCGATGGCGCACTTGATGAAGGTCCACCGGAGATCCTCGAGGTGCTCGAGGAAGGTCTTGACCGGGCCGCCGCCAAGATCCTCGTGATCGGGATCCGGGGGCACCGATGGGGTCAGCGTGTACTCGGGATCTTCAGCCATGCGAGATCAGGTCGAAGGTGGGGTTCTCCGGGGGTTCATTGAACCGGAACAGTGGACCAGAACGGCCGCAGCTCCGATCGCCCGGGAGACCCGGGGAATCACAAATCCAGGCATCCCGCCAGGCCGCTTGAGGCGGGCGGCCAAGAACCTCCCCGACGCCGTTGCCCGTGTCAGGCCTTGTGGCTGTGGGACACCGTGTCGGAGGGCGGCCGGGCCGGCGTGGCCGGGGTCGACGGGCGCTCGGGCTCGTCCATCACCCGCTGAACCTCGTCCTGCACGTCCTTCGAGGCTTTCTTGAACTCGCGGATGCCGGTACCCACGCCCTTCATCAGCTCGGGGACCTTCTTGGCACCGAAGAGCACCAGAACCACGATGGCGATCCACATGATCTCGGTGCCGCCAACAAACGCCAATATCGAAGTCTCCATAGGATTTCCGTTCACTTGTCCCCAAGGCTAGGCCCTGCCTCCAGCCCGCACAAGCCCGCAAACCCCAGATTGGAGACCACACGGCGCGCAGGCGGGGCTGGCGCCCCGGGTGTCGGGTTATTTGGCCCCGGCGCCCGAGAAGACCGCCGGGATGGTCCGCAGGAGGATCTTGAGGTCGAGCCACAGCGACCAGTTGTCGATGTAGTGCAGGTCAAGGCGCACCCACTCCTTGAAATCCGTGACATTGTTCCGGCCGCTGACCTGCCACAGGCAGGTCAGGCCGGGCTTCACGCTGAGCCGCCGGCGGTGGGCCATGTCGTCGAAGCGGGCAACCTCGTCGACCGGCAACGGGCGCGGGCCCACCAGGCTCATCTCGCCCCGGAACACGTTCCAGAGCTGCGGCAACTCGTCGATCGACCACTTGCGCAGGAACCGGCCGATGGGAGTCACCCGCGGATCGTTGGTCACCTTGAAGACCGGCCCGCTCATCTCGTTGAGCTTGGCCAGCTCGTGCTTCAGCTGCTCGGCGTTCGTCACCATCGTGCGGAACTTGAGCATGGTGAACGGGTGGCCGTTGAGCCCGGCACGACGCTGTCGGAAGAACACCGGCCCCGGCGAGGAGACCCTCACGGCCAGCGCCGCCAGGAGGAAGAGCGGAGAGGTCGCCACCAGCAGCACCAGGGATCCGAGGAAGTCGATCACCCCCTTGGCCATGGACTGCCACGTCTGCTCGGGCCCCGTCCGGAAGACGAGCACCGGGTGACCGGCCAGTTCATCGACCGTGGTCTGGGAGACCCGGGTCTGGAAGAAATCGGCGTGCAGCCACACCTCGACGCCCTCGAGCTCGCACACCTGGATGATCTTCTCGATCTGCCCGAACAGGAACTGCTTGGGGGCCACGAGCACCGCGTTGGCCGCGTGGGCATGCAGCAAGTCCGTGAGCACGGCGATGGAGAACTGGCCCGGATCAAGTCGGGCCGCCACCGAGATCTCACCCCGGGCGTCCTGCCTCAACGACTCGTCGAGGCGGCTCATCTCACGCTCGCCGCCGATGAGGATCACCCGCCTCCGGGCCTCCTGGCCCGCCAGACGGGACCTCGCCCACAGGCGCAGCATCTCCTCCTTGAGGACCATGGCGCAGACGACCATCGGCAGGAAGAGCGAGACCACGCCACGGGCGACCTCCTGCTTGGTGAAGAACATCGCGACGATGATGGCCAGCGATACCCAGGCCGAGCCGCGCAGGATCTGGGCCAGCGACTGCCGCCTCGAGGCGAGGATGGGCCGGTGGTAGAACCCCTGCAGCTCCAGCAGTGGCGGGGTGAAGGGCACCACGACCAGCAGCAGCCATTGGTATTTCTCGAACCCGCCGATGACCGCGTCGGCGTCGAGTTGGGGCAGCGAGCGGACAAAATGGGCCAGCCAAAACACGCCGCCGAACAACGCCGCATCGGAGAGGGCGTGGACCTTGTTCAGCAATTGGCGTTGACGAAGCAGCATCCGGGTCGATCACGGATAACCTTCAAATCGATTCTTGTTAAGAGAATGTTGAACCAAACGGGGTCGGCGACGCCGTCTCACTTTACTCCTTGGCAGGCCCGGTGCAGTTCCTAGCGTCCGGCCTGCGATGAGCGCCAACCCCGCAACCCTCTGGTCCCGATTCCAACGCCACTACCTGGAGTGCCCGGCCATCGGCCTGGCCCTGGACATCAGCCGGGTACCCTTCCCCGACGACTTCCACGCCAAGATGGAACGGCCGATCCGGAAGGCGCTGGACGACATGGAAAAACTGGAGCGGGGATCGATCGCCAACCCGGACGAACAGCGGCGGGTGGGCCACTACTGGCTGCGGAACCCGTCATTGGCACCGGAGCCCGCCATCACGCAGGCCATCGACGAGACCCTCGCGGCCATCCGGGAGTTCACCCGGCAGGTGCATTCCGGCGCGTTGGCCGGGGCATCCGGAACCTTCAGCAACCTGCTGGTGATCGGGATCGGCGGTTCGGCCCTCGGACCCCAGTTCGTCGCCAAGGCGCTGGGCCATCCCCGGACCGACCGGCTCACCCCGCAGTTCTTCGACAACACCGACCCCGATGGCATGGACCAGGTGCTGGCCGCCCTCGACGGACACCTCGGCCGAACGCTGGTGCTGGTGATCTCCAAGTCGGGAGGCACCCCGGAGACACGCAACGGGATGGTCGAGGCCAGGGCCGCCTACGAGCGGGCGGGACTCCGCTTCGCCGCGCACGCGGTGGCCGTGACGGGCGAGGGCAGCGCCCTGCACCGGACGGCCATCGCCGACGGCTGGCTGCGCACGTTCCCGATGTGGGACTGGGTCGGCGGGCGCACCAGTGAACTCAGCGCCGTGGGCCTCCT
>JAJTFN010000088.1 GCA_021298285.1 Verrucomicrobium sp. | reverse complement strand
GCTTGAGCTTGGAGATGTCCCGGGGCTTCCGGTCCAGGGTCGAATAGGGGAGCATGGAATACTCGGCCGAGAGCCAGCCGCCCGGGACCTTCTGCTCCTTCATCCAGCGGGGGACCGTCTCCTCGACGGTGGCCGCGCAGATGACCCGCGTGTTGCCCCACTCGACCAGGGTCGATCCGGCGGCGTGGGGGGCGATGTGGTTCTGGAAGCGGATCGGGCGAATCTCGTCGCAGCGTCTGCCATCGGTTCGGACGAAGTCTGTCATCGAGCCGCAGAGGCTGGGGGGGATCGGGTCCAAAATGCAACCGGGGCCTGCGTGGAGGGGCGCCACCGTGGGCCTTTGGCCGACGGCGGGGAGATTTCACCCTTTACGCCGGCTTGCCGGGTTCCCCAGGGTGCTCCCGGCGATCGCGTCCGTCCGCCGGGCTTGCGGCGCCTTTCCCATGGACGAACTCGGGTTCCCAGGCCGACATCACCTCGCCGCCGCCGAGGGATGGCTGGGCCTTGGGGACGACCAGGAGGCCGAGCGGGAGTTGGCGAAACTGGAACCCTCCGCCCAAGCCCACCCGTCGGTGCTCGAGGTGCAGTGGCGGCTCCACTCCGGCCGCGGGGCCTGGAAGCTCGCACTGCGGGCGGCGCGGCGATTGGTCGAGGCGGCCCCGGAACGCCCCTCGGGTTGGATCCACCAGAGCTACTGCCTCCACGAATTGCGGCGCACCGGGGAGGCGTTCGAGGCCCTCCAGTCCGTGGTCGGGCGATTTCCGCGGGAATGCGTCATCCCCTACAACCTCGCCTGCTACGCCTGCCAGTTGGGCGACCTCGACGCGGCCCGCCGATGGTTGGAACAGGCGGTTCAGGTGGGGGGGCGGGCGATGATCCGCCAGATGGCCTTGGACGACCAGGACTTGGCCCCGTTGAAGGGGTTCGTCGAAGGACTCTGAGCGGCTCCCGGGATCACCGTCATCCCCGGATCGCCCCCGTCCTGTTCCTGCCCCCCTGTTCCTGCCTGATCGACCCGATTTCGAATAACTTACCGCCAGAATCGTCGAAAATGATAGCTTGTGAAAAATTTCACGAACTCGCTTGACCCTCGGTCCGCCCTGTCTAGCGTGCCGTGGTAATTGCGGTCTGATTTGGAAAACGAAAAGGAACACTGACAATGAACCACACCCTGAAAATCGCCGCCTCCGTGGCGGTGCTCGCCGCCTCGAGCGCGATGGCTGGACAGATCTCCGGCAAGATCAAGCTCAACGGCGAGGCGCCCCCGGCCAAGGAAATCACCCCGATCAAGGGCGACAAGTTCTGCGGGGCCCTGCACACCAAGCCGGTCATGACGCGTACCTACGTGGTCGGCGCCGACAAGGGCCTGGCCAACGTGGCGGTGTACATCAAGGCGGGCCTCCCGGCCGGCAAGACCTACTCGGCCCCCGCCAGCAAGCCGCTGGTCGACCAGGTGGGTTGTGTCTATGAGCCGCTGGTGACGGCCGCGATGGTGGGTCAGACCGTCGACATCAAGAATTCCGACCCGTTCATGCACAACGTGAACTGCCAGGCCAAGGTGAACAAGGGGTTCAACTTCGCCCAGACCACCCAGGGTCAGGTCAATCCCCGCGTGTTCGACAAGGCGGAGTTGGCCGTGAAGCTCATCTGCAACGTGCACCCATGGATGGCCGGTTACGTCCATGTGTTCGACCATCCGTTCTTCGCGGTCTCCGACAAGGACGGCAACTTCACGATTTCCGGCGATCTCCCGGATGGCAAGTACACCGTCGAGGCCAACCACATCAAGGCGGGTGTCGTGAGTGGTGAGGTCGAGGTCAAGGGCGGCAAGGCCACCGTGAACCTCGAGTTGGCGGTCAAATAAGGTCCAAACGGCCTTGGAAGCGAAGGCCGCGGCGCTGGGCGCCGCGGCCGTTTTTCATGGAAGCCCCCGTCCCCATTTCGAGGAGTCCATCCCCATGGCTCTTCCGCTACGCCACGTTGGTGGCGCTGGCGACGCTTGGCTTGGTCTGCATCGGCGGCCTGGTGACCAGCAAGGGCGTCGGCATGGCGGTGCCGGATTGGCCCACGAGCTTCGGCTACGGGATGTTCGCCCTGCCGCTCTCGATGTGGATGACCGGCGGGGTGTTCCATGAGCACACCCACCGGGTCTGGGCCTCGGGCGTGGGCCTGTTGGTGGTTTTCCTCACCCGCTGGACGGCCGGTCATGCCTCCCGCAAGCCGTTGGCGTGGGTCGGTTTGATCGAGGTCCTGGGCGGCTTGGGGCTCATGGGTGTGAACCCGCTCTGGAAAGGGGAGGCCCACTTCCTCCTCGGCATTGGCGGCGTGGTGCTTGCCGCCGCCGCCGTGGGGTTCCGGAATGCGCCAGCGCCGGTTCTCTCGGTGCGGTTGGCCTGGGCGGCGTTTGCGCTGGTCCAGCTCCAGGGAAGCCTTGGCGGGTTGCGGGTGGTCCTCGACTCCTGGGCCATCGGGGGCACCACCGGTGGCGTGGTCTTTGGCATGATCCACGGATGCCTGGGCCAGGTGTTCCTGGTGCTCGTCGCCTGCCTGGCATTGTCCCTTTCCCGTTGGTATCCCACCTGGGGCCGGGAACGCTCCGAGGTTCCAGGCGCCCGTTGGGTGTTCCTCGGCACCGCGTTGGTCTTCGGCCAGTTGCTCCTGGGTCTTTGGATGCGTCATCAGCATGCCGGGCTTGCCATCCCGGACCTCCCGCTGGCGTATGGCCAGTGGTGGCCCCGGACCGACGCCGAGTCGCTGCTCCGGTATGCGAGCCGGCGCGAGGGCGTCGACGTGATCACCGCCCTCCAGGTGCACATGCACATGCTCCACCGCATCAACGCCGTCCTGGCCCTCTGCAGCATCGTCCTGGCGTTCCGGGCTTCGCGTGCCCATTCCCGGGGGCATCCCCTGCGCCGGTTGGGCACCGCGTGGCTGCACCTGGTGACCGTGCAATTCGGCCTCGGTTTGCTCACGGTGCTGACCGATCGGGCGGCGGACATCGCCACCGCCCACGTCGCCGTGGGATCGCTCACCCTGGTGGCCGGTTGCTGGTTTTGCTGGAGCGTTGGTGCCCACCGGGTCCATCGCCGCGGCCCGGTGACGGACATCGTCTCCCCGAGCCTTCCGCACACCGTCCCGGTCCGCTAGCCCTTGCCCACCGCCCATGGACTCCGCCGCTTCCATCTCCATTCCGGTTGCCGGGCATTCGCTCCGGGCCTGGATCCGGGTGGTCAGCGACCTGGTGAAGGCCCGGTTGACCCTGATGGTGGTGCTGACGACGTGGATGGGTTACTCCCTGGGATCGGCGGAAGCCTCCGACTGGCGGACCTGCCTGCACGCCATCCTGGGAACCTCGTGGTTGGCCGCCGGTGCATCCGCTTTGAACCAGTGGTGGGAACGCGATCTCGACGCCCTCATGCACAGGACCGCCTCGAGGCCCATTCCCGCCGGGATCCTCACGCCGCTGACCGTGCTCGCCTTCGGGGTGGTGGTGTCTTTGGTCGGTTTGGCTTGGTTGACGTTCCTGGTCAACCTGCTCACGGCATTTCTCGGGGCCATCACCCTGGCGACCTATGTCTTCGCCTACACGCCCCTCAAGCGGACCACCGAGTTGAACACCTGGGTCGGGGCCATCCCGGGAGCGATTCCCCCGCTCATGGGGTGGACCGCCGCCACCGGCGAACTCGGTGCCGGGGGGTGGGCCCTTTTTGCCATCCTGTTCTTCTGGCAATTGCCGCATTTCATGGCCATCGCCTGGCTGTACCGCGACGAATACGCCAAGGCGGGCTTCCGGATGCTTTCCGGCCGGGATCCGGAAGGACGCCGGTCGGCCTCCTCGGCAATCCGGAACACCATCGCCCTGATCTTTGTCAGCGTGATGCCCTTCCTGCAGGGCATCAGTGGACGCGCCTACCTGGCGATCGCCTTGGTGCTTGGAGGCTTGTTCCTCCTGCAGGGGATCCGGTTCGCCCTGCTGCTCGACACCAATTCGGCCCGGCGCCTGTTCTTCGCCTCGATCTTCTACCTCCCGGTCCTGTTGGCGGCGCTGGTCATGGACCGTTCTAAGGGATTGCCTTCGAAGAGCTCATTCTTCAGGGCTTCCGAAACATTTTCTGTACCACGCCCCGGTGCGTTTGTATTCACTCACAGGCTTCGTCTTCCGGGAGACGAATCCTGACGTTCCATTCTATGCAATCCACAGCCTCCCACGCCCACACGAGCGCGACCGATTCCTCCCACGGTCACGCGCACCATGAGCCGGGTTTCTTCGGCAAGTACATCTTCAGCACCGACCACAAGGTCATCGGCATCCAGTACGGGGTGTCGGCGTTGCTGTTCCTGCTGTTCGGGTTCTTCCTCATCTTGGCCATGCGCTACCAGCTGGCCAAGCCCGGCAGTCCCATCCCGGTGGTCGGCCCGCTCTTGGAGATGATCGACAAGGACATGGCCAAGGGAGGCATCATGGGAGGTGACCTCTACAATTCCTTCGGCGCGATGCACGGCACGATCATGGTCTTCCTGGCCATCGTGCCCGTGCTCTTCGGCGCGTTTGGCAACTATGTCACGCCGCTGCAGATCGGCGCGCCCGACATGGCCTTCCCCCGCCTGAACATGGCGAGCTTCCACTGCTACTTCCTCGGCGGCGTGGTGATGTTCGCGAGCTTCTTCACGCCGGGAGGTGCGGCCCGTTCCGGATGGACCTCCTACTCCCCGCTGGCCTCGGTGACCGACCTGGTCAACCGCTTCGACGGGCAGACCTACTGGCTCATCGGCATGGTGCTGCTGATCACCTCGTCGCTGCTCGGGTCGGTGAACTTCATCGCCACCATCATCCAGCTGCGTTGCCGCGGCATGAGCTGGATGCGCATGCCCTTCTTCGTCTGGGCACAGTTTGTCACCGGCTTCCTCCTGCTGCTGGCGTTCCCCCCGCTCGAGGCGGCCGGCCTCATGCAGTTGATGGACAACCTCTTCGGCAGCTCGTTCTTCCTGCCGCAAGGCCTGGTGGTTGACGGCAAGCAGTTGGGGGTGTCCGGCGGCGGCAGCCCGCTGCTCTGGCAACACCTGTTCTGGTTCCTTGGTCACCCGGAGGTCTACGTCCTCATCCTCCCGGCCATCGGCATCGTTTCCGAAGTGATCTCCAACAACATCCGCAAGCCGCTCTGGGGATACCGCAGCATGGTCTACGCGGCCATGAGCATCGGGTTCCTGTCCTTCATCGTCTGGGCCCATCACATGTACCTGACGGGCATGGGCACCAAGGTGGCCACGTTCTTCCAGACCACGACCATGATGATCTCGATCCCCTCGGTCATCATCCTCACGGCCCTCTTCATATCCCTCTGGGGCGGGTCCATCCGCTTCAACTCGGCGTCGCTCTTCGCCCTTTCGTTTCTCCCGATGTTCGGTATCGGCGGATTGACCGGGCTGCCGCTGGGTTTCAATGCCTCCGACGTCTTCCTCCACGACTCGTACTACGTGATCGGTCACTTCCACTACGTGGTGGCGCCCGGCACGATGTTCGCGGTGTTCGCCGGCATCTACTTCTGGTTCCCGAAGATCACCGGTCGCCACATGAACGAGTGGCTCGGCAAACTGCACTGGGCCGGATCACTCTTCTTCATGAACTGCGTGTTCGCCCCCATGTTCATCCAGGGCTTCAAGGGCATGTCGCGCCGCATGTCTGATGGCGGCACCACCTACTTCGGCGGCGACGTGGCCATGGGTGGAGACCCGGGTGTCCTCAAGCTCAACAACATGATCTTGTGGTCTGCGGTGGGTCTCGGCATCTCCCAGATCCCCTTCATCATCAACTTCTTCAGCAGCATCTTCAGCGGCAAGCGGGTCTCCTCGGACAACCCGTGGCAGGCCACCACCCTGGATTGGGCGACACCGACGCCCCCGCCGCATGGCAATTTCATCGGGGAACCGGTCGCCTACCGCGGCCCTTACGAGTACAGCGTTCCGGGCGCCAAGTCCGACTTCACCCCGCAGTCCGAGAAGGCCTGATCCTCCATTCCGAGACGCAACTTTTCCCAGTTCATCATGGAAATCCCCTACACGTACAAAGCCCGTCCTGACACGGGGCTTTACAATGCCAAGGTGGGCATCTGGCTCTTCCTGGCCTCGGAGATCATGCTCTTCGGCGCCTTGTTCTCCGCCTACATCCTCCTGAGGGTGAGCGCTCCGGTCGGTTTCTGGCCGGATGTGGCGCTGGGCTGGCCGCGGGGTCTGCTCAACATCCCCATCGGCACCTTCAACACGGCGGTCCTCATCACTTCCTCGGTCACGGTGGTGCTCGCTTGGGCGTCCCTGAAGATGAACAACTTCGCCAGGTTCCGCGTGTACATGGTGATCACCGTGGTCTGCGCGTTGGCGTTCTTGGGGATCAAGTCCTTCGAGTACAACGACAAGTTCAGCCACTATGTCGTCCGCCTCAAGGACGGCAAGGCGCTCACCGGCCACATCGAGGTCAACGGCAAGCACCCACGGTTCTGGAACTTCAACGACCAGTGGAGTGTGGCGAAGTTGACCGAGCAGAAGGTCGAAAAGATCAAGGTCGAGGTGGATCCGCCCCGCGACATCCATGGGCATGTCAAGAAGGATGCCGGCCATGGAGCCGCAGCGCATGCTGCCCAGGAGGTCGCGGTCAGTGACATCGAGTCGATGGGGTCCTACACCCCGGCGACGCACCCGTTTTTCGCGGTGTATTTCCTGATCACGGCGCTCCACGGACTCCACGTCCTGGGTGGGGCCCTGGTCTTGGCCTATTTCGCCTTCCCGGGAGCCAAGATGTGGAAGTCGAATCCTGAGCAGTTCATCAATCGGATCGAGGTGGGCGGCCTGTTCTGGCACTTCGTCGACCTGGTGTGGATCTTCCTCTTCCCGGTCGTGTACCTCCTCTGATCTCCAACCTTTTCCCGACATGAGCCATTCCAGCGCCCACAGTCCCGCAACGCACGCGGGCGACGATCACGACCACGACATCGCCGCCCACGTCCGCACCTACCTCATCATCTTCGGAGCCCTGCTCGTCGGCACCATCCTCACGGTGGCGATGTATTATGTGGATTTCAGCAGCATGGCCCTGACGGTGGCGGTCGCCCTGTTCATCGCCTCCATCAAGGCCTTTCTTGTCGCCGGGTATTTCATGCACCTGCTCTCCGAGAAGAAACTGGTCTATGGGGTGCTGATCCTGTCGGCCATCTTCTTCGTCTCCCTCATGGGGTTGACCCTGTGGGGCAGTGGCGACCTCCCGAAGAACTCCGACACCAAGACCCTGTATGTCCCTTAAGGCATTCCACACCATCTTCGTCGGTGCCGCCGTGGTGCTGATGGCCTTCCTCAGCGGTTGGACCTTCCTGGCCTATCGCAGGACCGGGTCGGCGGAGTATGTGGTATGGAGTCTGGTTTCCGCCGTTTCGGTGATCGGTCTGATCGCCTACGGTCGTTTTTTCCTCCGGAAGCTCCGCAACGTCAGTTTCCTATGATCCCACGGAACGTGCCATCGATCCTTCTGGCCGGTTGGGCCGCATCGGGCGTCTCCCTGAAGGCCTGCACGGCCTGTTTTGGAAAGACCGACGAGGCCCTTGCGCAAGGAATGAACGCGGGCATCTACGTCATGCTGGTCTTCGTGGCGGCGGCGTGGGTGCTCTTCGGCAGCTTCTTCGTCTTCATCGCGCGCCGGTCAAGGAGCGTGAACGCCGCAACCGGGAGCGTTGACCCGGAGCAGGCGGGCCAGTCCTCCATCGAATCGCACTGAACTGGAAACCCTTCGAGAACAATTTTTCGCGGAATCAAATGACCTCACTACTTCAATACGTTGGAATGCCTGAATCGGCTTCGGCTCACGGCAAAGGCATCGATGAACTGATCCTTTACGTCCACCTGCTGATGGGGGCCCTCTTCGTCGGATGGATGGGCTACTTCGTGTTCACCATGCTCCGCTTCAACAAGGGGGCCAATCCCAAGGCCGACTACGTCGGTGCCCGCAGCCATGCCTCGACCTACCTGGAAATCGGCGTGGCCATCGTGGAGGCGGTCCTCCTGATCGGGTTGGCCGTTCCCCTGTGGGCCAAGGCGGTCGACAACCCGCCGGGCGCCGCGGAGAAGCCTGTCGAGTTGCAGGTGATGGCACAGCAGTTTGCCTGGGCGGCCCATTTCCCGGGCCTGGATGGCAAGTGGGGCAAGCAGGACACCAAGTTCGCCAACCGCGGGAACCCGTTCGGTCTGGATGCCGAGGATGCCGACACGAAGGACGATGTCTCCGTGATGACCGAGGCGTTTCTGTTGCCGGTGAATCGTCCGGTCATCGCCAAGATCTCAAGCATGGATGTCATCCACTGCTTCAAGTCGGCAGCCATGCGGGTCACCCAGGACGCCATCCCGGGCCTTTCCATCCCGGTGGTGTTCACCCCCACCAAGACGGGCGATTTCACGATCACCTGTGCCCAGTTGTGCGGCAATGGCCATGCCTCCATGAAGGGTGTGTTCAAGGTGGTCACCCAGGCCGAGTTCGATGCCTGGTACGCCGAGAAGTCCAAGGCGGGTCCGGTGACCAGCTTCGATTGACCGATCCTTTCCGACCTTTCCGGCCGCTGGTCCGGGGGTGTCATCCCCCAGCCCGGCGGCCTTTTTTTCGATGGAATCCCTGATCCAGCGCGGTTTGTGGACGATCTTGGTTGCGGGCTTGCTGGCCGTGTCGGTGGCCTACCTGGGATCGGGCAAGGCCCCGCCGGTTCTGGCCCGGCTTCAGGAGTTTTCCCTGACCAATCAGGTCGGCCAGCCAGTCGGGCTGGCCTCCTTGCGAGGCCGTGTCACGGTGGTGAACGTCATTTTTTCCCGTTGTCCCACCCAATGCCGACGGCTCTCCGCCCAGATGCAGCGGATCCAGGCGCGGATCCCTTCCGGGGTGCGCCTGGTGACCCTCACCGCCGACCCGGAGCATGACTCGCCGGAGGTTCTGGCCCGGTATGGTCTCGAGTATCAGGCGTCTCCGCAGACGTGGTGGTTTCTGACGGGCCGCAAGGCCGAGGTCTACCGGGTGGCCGTGTCCGACCTGAAGTTCGCGGTGGTCGAGTCCGGGGATCCTTCGGCCAAGCTGGAGGATCTGTTCATCCATTCCGCCGACTTCGGGATCCTCGACGCCGAGGGTCGCTTGCGGTTCATCGTCCATGGCGAAGAGTCCGACGCCGAGGAGCGGGTCCTCCGGTCGATCAAGCGCCTGAAGGGCATCCTATGAATTCCTCCCTCCACGTCCTGCCACTCATCAATGCCTGCCTGAACGGGTTGGCGGGTTTGCTCCTGGTCGCCGGGTTGATCCATATCAAGGCCGGGCGACGCGAGACCCACCGCAAGTGCATGGTGGCCGCCTTCGTCACCTCGTGCGTGTTCCTGCTGCTCTACCTGGTGCACAAGTACCTGCTCGGTTCGGTGCACACGCCGTTCAAGGGACCGGAGGCCCTGAAGCCGTGGTATTACGGGATGCTTTTCTCGCACATCGTCCTGGCAGCGGCCGTGCCTTTCCTGGCCTTGATCACGCTGCGTCGCGGGGCGGCCGGAGACCTGGAGCGGCACAAAAAGATCGCCCGATGGACCTGGCCCATCTGGATGTACGTGTCGGTGACCGGGGTCCTGGTCTACCTGGCCTTGTACCAGATCTGGAACTGAATCCGGTCTCGGGGCACGTCGGCTTTTGACGTTCCGAGCCATGCGGGCCGAACTGACAGCGCAGGTCGACCCTCAACGCGCACACCGCAATCGCCCGAGACGTCAGCCGGCCTCGGGATCGCGCCATTTGCCGTGTTCGCGGATGAGGTCCACGAGGCGCTCCACGGCCTCGTCTTCGGGGATGTTGAAGCGTACCGGCTTCTTGCCGACGTAGAGGTTGATCTTGTTGGGAGCCCCGCCGACGTAGCCGAAATCGGCGTCTGCCATCTCGCCCGGACCGTTCACGATGCAGCCCATGATGGCGATCTTCACGCCCTTCAGGTGGTCGGTCCGGGCCTTGATCCGGGCCGTGACGGTCTGGAGGTTGAAGAGGGTGCGGCCGCAGCTCGGGCAGGCCACGTAGTCGGTCTTGAAGGAGCGGCATCCGGCCGCCTGCAGGATGTTGAACGCCAGCCGGAGACCTTGTCCGGCCCCGGGCTCCGACCGCACGAGGATCGCGTCGCCGATCCCGTCGGCCAACAGCGAGCCCAGGGTGACCGCCGCCTGCAGCAGCGCGGCCTCCGGCGTCAAAGGCTCTCCCGGCTCGGCCAGACGGTCCTTGAGCAGGATGGGGTTCCGGCTGCCCATCGAGGCCAGGCGCACGGCCAGCAGCCGGAAGGCGGTGATCGTCGGCAACGCCACGTCGTCGCGCACGGTGATCCACTGCGTCTCGCATGGGGGATGCGGAAACTCGGAGGTCGGGTCGACCTCCAGGAGTTGCAGGTCCTCGTAGACCGCCTCGGGCTTCACGTCGGCCTTGGGCGTGATTCTCGGGGCCACCGCGTCGAAGGTCCGGCGTTCCACCACGACCCGCACGAGATGGTCGCCTCCGGCCGGCAGGTCGCCGAGCGGCGAGGGCACCGACTCGCGGCGCCTGAAGGTGAAGGGATCCCAGGCGAGCGCCCGCTCGGGGAGGGCAGGGTGGGAGGGTGTGGCCGCGGAGCCGGCGGAGGTCCACCGGGGGAGGTTCGCCAGCAGCTCGTTGCAGACGGCGATCTCGCGGGGGCTGTCCTCGGTCAGCGACACCCGGATGGTGTCGCCGAGGCCGTCGCACAGCAGCGACCCGATGCCGATGGCCGACTTGATGCGCCCGTCCTCGCCCTCGCCGGCCTCGGTGACCCCCAGGTGCAGCGGGTAGTTCCAGTCGGGCCCCTCCTGGTCGAGCCGCGCGGCCAGCAGGCGGTAGCACTCGATCATGACCTTGGGGTTCGACGACTTCATCGAGAAGACGAAGTTGTGGAAGTCGTGCCTGCGGCAGATGCGCGCGAATTCGAGCGCGCTCTCGACCATGCCGAGCGGCGTGTCGCCGTAGCGGTTCATGATCCGGTCGCTGAGCGAGCCGTGGTTGGTGCCGGTGCGCAGGGCCCGGCCGAGCCGCCGGGCCTCGAGGACGAGCGGCGTGAAGCGGGACTCGATGCGGGCCAGTTCCTCGGCGTAGGCCGTAT
>JAJTFN010000087.1:17754-23733 GCA_021298285.1 Verrucomicrobium sp. | reverse complement strand
CGCGTGTCGGCCTGGGTGCGCTCGCAGATCCACGCCGTCGGGCCCTCGTACACCTTGCCCTTGCACTTGGGGCAGGCCCCAACCGCCGTCTGTCCGGTGAAGTCGACCTTCACCTCCGGCTCGGCCGCCTTCTTCGCCTTGTCCGGGAACTTCTTCTCCCGGGGCGCGAACTCGAAGCCCACCTTGCCGTCCTTGAGGGTCAGGAAGGCCTCGAACTTGCGGCCGGTCTTCTTGGAGACGAACTCCTTGAGCAGGTCGGTCTTGCCCTGGGCAAGCAGCTTGGCGGCCTGGGTCCGGTCGATGGCCTGCTGGAGGATCACGCTGCCCGTGCGGAAGTCGCACGACTTCGCGGCCCCGACGGAGCGCTCGCAGACGTAGTTCATCCCGTTCTCGAACACCGCACCCTGGCACTTGGGGCAGCGGCCCACCGGTTCCTTGCCCGTGAAATCGACCTCGGCCGAGGTCCCGTCGTCCTTCTTCTCGTCGCCGAAGTCGAAGACGAGCTTCTTCTCGGCATCGAGCTTGATGACGGCGGCGAAGGGGAATCCCTGGCGGGAGCGGAAGCCCTGCAGCGGCCCGAGGGTGCCGGCCTCGATGAGCTGATCCATCTCGCGGGCCTCCATCAGGCGGCTGGCCAGGAACTTCGGCAGGCTGAAGTCGCAGCCGGTGCACTGGAAGCGCCGGTAGTTCTCCTTCACCGGGGCGCCGCACTTGGGGCAGGCATGGGCCAGGTCGCCGAAGTCGCCGGGCACCTCGTCGCCCTGGAAGGCCTTGGTGCGCTCGACGATGCGCCGGGTCATCTCGGCGATGTCCTGCATGAAGCGCGGGCGCGTGTACCGGCCGGCCTCCATCTCCTTGAGCTTGTGCTCCCACTCGCCGGTGAGCTCGGGCTTGCTCAGTTCCTCGATGCCCAATCCCCGGAGCAGCGCGATGAGCATGAAGGCGAGCCCCTCGATGACCGAGGCGCGGGTGGCCGGGGTCCCGAGGCCCCGGTCGGCCATGGCGGAGCGCAGTTCGTCGTCCTCGACGAGCTTGCCGGCACCCTCCATGGCGCCCAGCAGGGTCGCCTCGTTGTAGCGCGGCGGGGCCTTGGTCTGGCTCGCCTTCTGTTCGATCGCCTCGGTGCGCACCCGCTCGTCGGGCTTCACCGGCACCAGGTTGGCGGTGGCCTCTTCACCCTCGCCCTGCGCCTGGGCCTCGCGGCCGTAGATCTCGAGCCAACCGGCCTTCACCAGCACCTTGCCCTCGGTCTTGAACGGTTCGCCCTCGACCCGGGTGATGCGGGTGGTGATGAGGTGCTCGGCGGCCGGGTAGAACACGGCGAGGAACCGCTTGGCCACCATGTCGTAGATGCGCAGTTCGACGTCGCTCAGGCCCTTGGGTTCGACCGTCGTGGGGATGATGGCGAAGTGGTCGCTGACCTTGGCGTTGTTGAAGATGCGTTTGTTGGGACGCACCCAGCCCTGGTCGAGGATGGTGGCGGCGAACCGGCCATAGCCGGCGCCGTTCATGGTCTCGAGCACGCTGCGGGCCGTGCCGAGGTAGTCTTCCGGCAGGGCGCGGGAATCGGTACGCGGGTAGGTGAGCACCTTGTGCCGCTCATACAGCGCCTGGGCGATTTGCAGGGTGCGCGTGGCGGAGAAGCCGAACCGGCGGTTGGCTTCCCGCTGCAGGGTGGTCAGGTCGAAGAGGGTGGGGGCCAGTTGGCTGCTGGGCTTGCTCTCCTCGGTCACCACGCCCGGCTTGCCGAGGCACCGCGTGCGGATGGCGGCGGCCTTGTCGGCGTCCCAGATCCGCTCGGCCCGGAGGGCTTCGTCGGCCTCCTTGCCCGAGGGCTTGGTGAACCGTTCGTCGAACCACCGGCCCACGTATTGGCCGGCCTCGCAACCGAAGGTGGCATGCAACTCCCAGTAGTTGCGCGGGACGAACTTGCGGATCTTCTCCTCGCGCTCCACCAGGATGGCCAGGGTGGGGGTCTGCACCCGGCCGACGGTGGTCTTGTTGAAGCCGCCGCCCTTGGAGTTGAAGGCCGTCATCACCCGGGTGCCGTTGATGCCGACCAGCCAGTCGGACTCGGACCGGCAGGTGGCCGCGGCGGCCAGGGGCTGCATTTCCTCGTCGGAGCGAAGCCGGTTGAAGCCGTCCCGGATGGCGGCCGGGGTCATCGACTGCAGCCACAACCGGCGGATGGGCTGCCGGGCCTGGGCGTACTGCGTGATGTACCGGAAGATGAGTTCTCCCTCGCGGCCGGCGTCGCAGGCGTTGACCAGGGCGTCGACATCCTTGCGCTTGATGAGCTTCTGGAGGGTCTTGAGCTTGGCCTCGGACTTCTCGCGGGGCTGTAGGTCGAAGTGCGGAGGGATGACCGGCAGGGCGTTGAAGCTCCACTTGCCCTTCTTGGCCTCGAACGCCTCCGGGGCGCGGATCTCCAGCAGGTGTCCGACGGCCGAGGCGATGATCTGGTCGTCCCGCTCGAAGTAGTCGTCGACCCGCTTGAAGCCCCCCAGGGCCTTGGCGATGTCCGCGGCGACGGACGGCTTTTCGGTGATGACGAGCGTTTTTCCCATGGAAGGAGTGGTCGGGACCTCTACCTTTCGGATCCGGTCCCGGGCAAGGAGTTCTTTCGGTGTTCTTTGGGAGGCCTGCGTCGGACAGACGACCGGGTCAGACGTCGGCCCCCCTCCAGTATTCGCCGCGATGGGGCGCGTTCTTGCGGGGAACTTCGCCCGGATTGCGCCGATCATCTGGCCATGGGTCGGTGGCCGGCCTAGGATCCGGCCATGCGCGTCACCAAGCTCCTGCACACCCGATACCGGCTCGACGACCTCGAGCGTTCCGTCCGCTTCTACCAGCAGGTCCTCGGCCTGGAAGAGGTTCGGCGCCACAAGTCGCCGCGCGGCTCCGAACTGGTGTTCCTGAAGGCGCCCGAGAGCGACGAGACCATCGAGTTGTGCCATTTCCCCTCGAGCGGACCGGTGCAGGTCCAGGCCGACCTGACCCATCTGGCCTTCGAGGTGCCCAGCCTCGAGGCCTTCGGCCGGCACCTCGCCTCCCTGGGGCTCCGCTACAGCGACGGCCCCACCTACAAGCCGGACGGCTCGGGCGGCTTCGCCTTCATCGATGCTCCCGAGGGGTATGAGATCGAACTCATCCAGCGATCGCCGGTGGCGTCGGCGGGTGGGGCCACCCATTGACCCAACCGGCCAACCGGCGACCTGAAGAACCGGACGCCCAAGTCCGGCACCCTCCCAAGCCAGCGTCTCCGTCCGGATTCGAGCGAAGCGGGTCACGGCGCGGCGTCAGCCTCCATGGAACTCACGGCACGACAGCATCGATGGACCTATCCGCGCCCGGCGCAGGTGATGGGCATCCTCAACGTCACGCCCGATTCTTTCAGCGACGGCGGGCATTACCTCGATGCCGGGCGGGCCGTTGAGCGCGCCCAGGAGATGCTTTCCGAGGGGGCCGAGTTCATCGACATCGGCGGGGAGTCCACCCGGCCGGGTGCGGCGCCGGTCGATGAGGCGGAGGAACTCCGTCGGGTGATCCCGGTGGTCCGCGCGCTGGCCGGGCGGACCCGGGCGGTGATCTCGGTGGACACCCGGAAGGCCGGGGTGGCCCGGGCGGCGCTCGATGCCGGGGCCAGCCTCATCAACGACGTCGAGGCCAGCCGATCCGACCCGGAATTGTGGCGGGCCGTGGCCTCGGTGGGTGCCGGCTATGTCCTCATGCACATGCAGGGACGTCCCGAGACCATGCAGGCCGCTCCCGCGTATGGTGACGTGGTCGCCGAGGTGGGGGCCTTTTTCCGGGAGCGGTTGCTGCGCCTGCAGGAGGCGGGTGTCCGTGCCGGGCAGGTGCTGGTGGACCCGGGGATCGGCTTCGGCAAGTCCCTGGATCACAATCTTCGCCTGATGCGCGGTTTGGGGATGCTTTCGTCCGTCGGGCGACCGATACTCCTCGGGGTTTCCCGGAAATCCTTCATCGGCCGGTTGTTCGCGGTCGAACCGCATCAGCGCCTCGGGGCCTCGCTGGCCTGCGCGGTGTGGGCCGCCGGTGCGGCCGGAGCGTCGGTCTTCCGCGTCCACGACGTGGCGGCCACGGTCCAGGCGCTGAGGATGCGGGAGGTCCTGGAATCAACCCCGGATCACGGCGAAACCCGAGTCAACCCTTGAATCTGCTGCTGCCATTCCTGCAGGCCGTCTGGCGCCCCGCCCTGGAGATCGGGATCCTCGGGGTGGGCATCTATTACGTCTACCGCTTCATCAAGGGCACCCGCGGCCAGGCCGTGGTGACCGGGTTCGTGGTGGTGCTGCTGGTGCTCATCCTTGCGGTCCGGCTGCTGCGGCTCGACGTCCTCAACGCCATCCTCAACCAGATCCTGCCCTTCCTGGCGCTGGCCATCGTGGTGCTGTTCCAGCCCGAGATCCGCCGGCTGCTGGCCGAGGTGGGCAACCTGCCGCTCTTCAACAACCCGCAGGAGCAGCGCGAAAACCTGGAGGTCGTCGTCGAGGCCGTCGACCGGATGGCCCCGGCCCGCATGGGGGCCCTCATCGCCATCGAGCAGACCATCTCGCTGGCCGACCTGGTCGAGTCGGGCATCCCGGTCGATTGCGAGGCGACCCCGGAGATGCTCGAGACGATCTTCTTTCCCAACAACGCCACCCATGACGGCGGGGTGGTCATCAAGGGCGACCGGATCCTGCGTGCCGGGGTGATCCTGCCCCTGACCCAGCGCGGCGATCTGCCCAAGTCGCTGGGCACCCGCCATCGGGCGGCCGTCGGCCTGAGCGAGGAGACCGACGCGGTGGTGGTGGTGGTGTCGGAGGAGTCCGGTGCCATCTCGTACGCCCACCGGGGGGTGCTGACCCGGGGCGTCTCGGTCGAGCAGCTCCGGGCCTTCCTCACCGAGGTGCTGGTGCGCCGGTCCGCGGCCCGGGCCGGGATTCCGTGGTTGCGGCGTCTGTTCACCGGCAACGCCGGGACACCGGCCGGCAATGGAAGCCACGCCCATGGCCACCCCGGCAACGGCAACCCCGGCAACGGAATCCACTGACATGTCCTGGCGCGCACTCCTCACCGAGAACCGGGCCCAGAAGCTGGGGTCGCTCGCCCTGGCATCCCTCATCTGGCTCACGGTCCGCTCCAACCTTGGCATGGACCGGTTGGCTTCCACCGATGGCCTCCGCATCCGGGTGCTCGAGAACATCCCCGTCGGAGTGCTGGCGGCCGGGGGAGGCGACCGGGCCGTCCAGATGCTCCCGTCGGTGGTGCATGTCGAGGTCGAGGGCGATCCCGATGTGGTCCAGCGCCTCACCCCGGCCGACATCCAGGCCTACGTGAACCTCCTCAGCCCGGAGGCCCCCCGGCAGGGCATGTTCCGGGTCAACGCCCGGGCTCCCGGGGTGCGCGTGGCCGCCGTGCTGCCCGAGTCGGTGCGGGTGGAGCGCTCACGATAGGTCCCGACCCCGGGGCCGGGATCGGACGCCCCCCCTCCGGCCTCAGCGCTGCGGGATCTCGTTGAGCGTGTAGTAGGCCAGCGGGTGCAGCAGGGGTTGGCCCGATTTGGAACGCACGCCGGTGGGCTTGAGCTCATGCAGGTGCCCCAGGTTCAGCGTGGTCTTGAGGCGCACGCTGCGGCCGTCGGCGGCCACGGTCGCCGACTCGATCGGCGGCGTGGTGGCGTCGACCTCGGGCGACCCGTAGTTCGACTGGTAGATGTAGGTGAAGGTGCGGAACTGGTACGACTCGACCTTGCCGGCGGTCTCCGGGTCCACCGGCTGGGTGAAGGTCAGCTCGAAGCCGTCGGGCTTCACGTGCATCTCGTGGATCTCGAAAGGCGTCTTGCCGTTCCAGTTCAGGCGCTGCAGGGCGAAGGGCTTGCCGCCGCGCGCACCCCAGCCGCGGTCGGTGCCGCCCACGAACATCGTGCCGTCGGAGGCCAGCTCGAGGCTGAGCGTGCCGCTGTCGAAGCCCTCG
>JAJTFN010000087.1:0-17722 GCA_021298285.1 Verrucomicrobium sp. | reverse complement strand
CCTCGCGGAACGGGAAGCAGGCCCCTTGATACACGCCGTTGACCTGCTCGAGGTACACCCGCATGACCGTGCTCCAGGTCTGGTCACCCACGAAGAGCTGGTTGCGGAACGGGCCGAACTTGCCGGCGGTGCCGTCGTTCTGGATGCCCGAGGCGCTCTGGCCCATTTTGTTGTACGGGAACCCGATGGCCGGCGGCACGAACTCCGGGATCTTGGCCCGCTCGACCGGGATGCGGCTGTTGCTGGCCGGATCCTTCGGGCGCGGGCCCATGTTGGCGGCCTTCTCGTACCACCGGTTGCCGGTGGGGTTGCCCACGAAGCCCCCGGGCTTGAGGTGTTTGAGCCAACAGGTGCCGTTCCACGGGCCCTGGTTGTCCGTGTAGAACATGTCGCCGAGGTGGTTGGTGGCGATGCCCCCGGGCGAACGCAGCCCGCTGGTGGTCGGGATCGTCTTGCCGTCCGGGGTGATGCGCAGGGCCCAACCGCGATAGGGGTTCTCGCTGGTGAAGGAGCCGGTCAGGCAGAGGATCACCCAAATGTTGCCGTCGCGGTCGAACTTCGAGCCGAAGGCGTATTCGTGGTAGTCGCCGTTGATGCCCCAGCTGTCGGCCACGGTCTCGAAGAGGTCGGCGCGCCCGTCTTGGTTGATGTCCTTGAGGCGGGTCAGTTCTCCGCGCTGGGTCGCGTAGATCCATCCGTCGCCGCGGGTGGTCAGGCCAAGCACCTCGTGCAGGCCCGAGGCGAAGCGGGTGAACTTGGCCTTCGCGGGGTCCTTGTCGAAGGCGTTGTCCACGAACCAGATCTCGCCCAGTCGGGTGGACACGGCGATGCGCTGGTCGGAGAGCACCTGGATGGCACCGGCCTCGAGCACCACGCCGTCGGGCACCGGCAGCGTGGTGATGGGGTAATACTCTGCCTCCTGCTCGGCCTTGGTGGCCGCGAGCGCCGGGAGCGTGGCGGCGAGCCCGAGGGTGGCGATGAGCACGGCGGGATTCAGGAACTTCATGGAATCGGGGGGAAGAGGTTGCGTCTTGGGGCGGGGACTCGGTCGGGTGTCACCAGGTCATCTCCACGCGGAGTTCCGGGAGGTTCGGTTCGAGGGCGACGCGGAGTTCGTCGCCAACCACGGCGGCCTTGGCGCCGGGGCCGACCTGGATCACCAGGCCCCCGTCCACCTTGAAGCCTGTGCCGGACGCCTGGATGCCACCCTTGGCCAGGCGCAGCGTCAGGGGTCGTTCGGGGGTGCCCTGGAACCGGAAGGTCCGCACCAGGGTCATGTCGACGCTGCCCGGCTTGGCCAGGGGCGTCTCCTCGATGGTCACGCCGGCCACCCGGTAGCGGAAGGTGGGTTGCTGGCGCGCGTCGAGGCGGTACCCCAGGAAACGGCTGCCCGGGTCGATCGTGGTGGGCCACGGGGCGGTGGCGGCGGGCAGGGCGGCGAAGGCCGGGCCGTCCGGCAGGCGGATGCGGTGGTCGCCCAGGGGTGGCTCGTAGCCCACGCCTCGATCGGTGCTGTGCCGGGCCATGTCGATGAAGGAGCCCTGCCAGAGGAGCGCCAGGCGCAGGTTCTGGGCGTCGAAGGCGAGGTTGGCCCGCTCGGGATAACCCACGCCGATGGCGCGCGGACCGGCTCCGTCGATGAAGTTGCGGTAGATCACCGCCTCGTCATCCACCACGATCTCCTTCTTGCCACGGATGAGCCCGGCCGGGATCTCCGCCTTGGGTCCGTCGGCGAGGTAGGCGTAGATCGAGCGGATCTGGCCCGCCGTGTCGCCGTTGAGGATCTTGGTGTTCACCGCCTTGCCCTCGGGCCAGAAGGTCGGCATGCGGGTGCCCGGGCGCAGGGCGGCCGGGTTGGGCAGGTAGCGTTGCAGCCATTCCCACTCGAGGCGTTCGCCCATCTTGTCGAGCGCCAAGGCCGGGATGCCCATGGAACCGTGGGTGGTGAAGGTGTGGCACGAGACGCAGCCGAGGCCGTCGCGGCCGACGAGCTTCCAGCCGATCTTGGCGTCCTGCGGGGTGATCGCCGGGGCGGGCGCCGCGCCGGCCGGGGTGTCGATGCGCTTCAACTGGGCGGCCAGGGCATGGACCTTCGGTCCGAAGACGGGCATGCGCGTGGCCATGTAGGGCCGCACCTTGGTGCCCTGGGCGAGCACCTGCTCGAGGGCCGCCATCTTGAGCTTGCCGCCCACGCCGGTGAGGTGCGGCGGGATGCGTCCCTCGTCCCCGAGGTCGGCCTCGCCCACGACCGTGAACCACTCGGATCGGCCGGACGCCGCCGGCCCGCCCACCTCGTTGCGGGAATGGCAGGACAGGCAATTGAACTGGGCGAGGGTCAGCTCGACCTGTCCATGCCCGGCCTTCGCAGCCTTCTGGGCCTCGGAGGGGTTCCGCAAGGTCTTGCGGAGGCTGGCCCGGTCGGCGGACGACAGGTCGTAGCGCGGCGCCTTGGTCGGCGGGAGATCCGAGAGGCAGCCTTCCTGCGTGCGGAGGGCCAGCTGGACCATCGGCTTGGACTTGCGCGCCTGGACCGGGCCGGCCCCGTCGCTCACCGCGTGGCAGGCGGCGCAGTTGAGCGCGGCGAACTGCTGGCGCCCGGCGGCCACCTTGGCCGGGTCGAGCGTGAACTCCTCCCAGTCGATCGGCCGCACCGACTGGCCGCCGTGCTTGAGGCGATCGGCCGGGATCGGTCCGCGCTTCTCGCCGGGCGGGGCCCAGTCCACGCGGAACTCGGTCTCGCCCCCGCCCTGGAAGAACACCACCTCCAACTCGTGCAGGCCGGCCTTCAGGGTGAGATTGCCGTTCTTCTCGGCGGCCGGATGGACCCCGTCGTTGTTCAACAGGGGCTTGCCGTCGATGGACAGTTGGGAGCCGTCGTCGGAGCGGATCCGGAAGCGGTACTTGCCGTCGGCGGGGATGTCGAGGAAGCCGGAGAACCGCACGCCCCAGTTCTGGTTCGGGTGGGGCAGGCTCAGGTCGAGCGCCGGCGACACGCCGGTCGACTTCGGCGTCATCGCCAGCAGCTGGGCCACCGAGCCGGCCGAGCCCTCGAAGAATTCATACGCCAAGCCGTCGATGACGGCCGGCTTCGGGGCCGGCGCCGTGGGGGAGGCCACCTGGTCGCGCAGCAGGTAGACGGAGATCGCGCCGGCCTCTGCCGGGGAGAGGTTCATCGACGGCATCCGACCCGACGGGCGGTGCACCAGCGGATCGCGCAGCAGCCGGGCAAGCTCCGAGGCGGGGTACTTCCGGGCCAGGTCGCCCAAGGGCACCGACTGCGCCACCACCTCGCGGAACGACTCCTCGGTGACGCCTTCGGGCCGGGTCTCCGGCGCGTGGCAGGCCACGCAGCCGACCGTGTGGTAGAGGGCGCGGCCCTGGTCGATGCGGGCCGGATCGGAGCGCAGGCCGACCGGCTCGTTGGTCCGCCGCAGGGACACCAGATAGTGGGTGAGCAGGTCCGCCGTCCGGCTCTTCTGCGCGTCGGTCATCCCGTGCATCAGGTCGGGCATCGAGGAGCCCGGTTTCGAGCGGTGAGGCGCCTCGAGCCAGCGGCGCAGCCAGGCCGTGGAGGTTTGCAGCGTGTCACCGGTCAGCACCGGCGCCCCCTTGGGCGCTGCCCAGTCGGGCAGGGTGGCCGACGTCGGCAGCCCCCGTTCGCTGTGGCAGGCCGCGCATTGCAGTTCGCCGATCAGCAGGGTGCCACGATCCACGCTCTCGGGGCGCACCCCGGTCCGGATCGACGCTTGGGAGGCCAACGCGGCGCAGAGCAGGGCGACCGCTGCGGTCAAAGGGGCCGGGATTCGGGACAGGAAACTCATGGCTGTGCGGCAAGCCTATGCCCGACGACCGGAGGCCGCCAAGGACTCAGAGCGCGGGTTGCGCGGCTTTCTCCCCGGGGATCTCGGAGGCGGGCCACCCGGGAGAAGGCCGACCCCGGCCTCTCTTTGGGCTTCCGTTCGGGGGCGGTCTTTCGCTTCTCTTGGCCCATGGGAGCCCAATGGAAGCAGGCGGGTCGCGAGGCGGCCGCGCAGAAGAAGGGTCAGATGGTCGGCAAGCTGACCCGCGAGATCATGGTGGCCGCCAAGATGGGTGGGGCCGAAATCGAGACCAATGCCCGGTTGGCCGCCGCCGTCGAGAAGGCCAAGAAGGCCAGTGTCTACAAGGACACCATCGAGCGGGCCATCAAGAAGGGCGCGGGTCTGCTCGACGAAAAGGTCGATTTCGAGACCGTGTTCTACGAGGGCTTCGCCCCCCACAAGGTTCCGGTGATCATCGAATGCCTCACCGACAACCGCAACCGGACGGCCCCGGAGATCCGCCACCTCTTCAAGGAAGGGCAGCTCGGCCAGCCCGGCAGCATGTCGTTTTTCTTCGACCGCATGGGCGTGGTCGAGGCCACCCACGCCGATGCCCAGCGCGACGCGGAGTCCGACGCCATCGAGGCCGGCGCGCAGAACCTCGAGCCCCTCGACGGGGAGGAGATTCCCGAAGGCCACCTTGGCACCCGGTTCCTGGCCGAGGTGAAGGACCTCGCCACCGTCAGCAGCTGGCTCTCGAAGGCCGGTTGGAAGGTCATCGCCAGCGAGATCCGCTACGTGGCCAAGAACCCGGTCGAGCTCGGCGACGCCGACAAGGCCCAGGTGTCGGAGTTCCTCAACGCCATCGACGACCACGACGATGTGCACCGCCTGTATGTCGGCATGAAGTGATCGGGTCGCCCGTCCCCGTCTCGGTGGTTGCCGCTGGAGGCCCTGCCGACCGGGACACGCGCCGGATGCACGATGGGCGCCCCTTGATCCGGGTTCGGATCGCGCTATCGATACGGGGTCGGGTCCGGCATTGAACGTTCCGGGCCGGTCGATGGTCATCTCTTGCGGACATCGGACATGAATGCCCCAGTTTCAGGCAACTCACGGCGTTTCCGGCGCCTTGTTCCCGGGAATCTTTTCCTCGGCCTCTGCATCGGGCTCGTCACGGGCTCGTTTCCCGGAGGCTCTGCCCTGGCCCAGCAGGCCGACCTGACCCGCAACGAGCCCCTGGACGTCCGGCGGGATGCCACGGTGGAGGCCGTCGAGCGGGTGATGCCGAGCGTCGTCAACGTCGAGGGTTCGGCCGACATCCCCAACAGCGCCGAGGACCGCTTCATGGCCGAGTTCTTCGGCTGGCGCCTGCAGCGCGTGCAGGAGGCCGTGGTCAGCCGCGGCTCCGGCGTGGTCATCGCCGAGGAGGGCTACGTGCTCACCAACGTGCACGTGGTCGACGGGGTGAAGCGGGTCTTCGTGAAGTTCAACGACGGTTCGGAGCCCATCGAGGCCGAGCGGGTGGCCCTCAACGCCGGCAAGGACGTGGCCCTGTTGCGACTCAAGGCCCCGGGTCGGAAGTTCAAGGCCGTCAAGTTCGCCAAGGACGACGACCTGCTGCTGGGCGAGACGGTCATCGCGCTGGGCAATCCGTTCGGGTATGCCGGTTCCGTCAGCCGGGGCATCCTCAGCTCGAGGGCCCGGCGCGGGCCCAATGAGGACGGTTCCCGGGGCGACCTCGGCACCCTCGACTGGATCCAGACCGACGCGGCCATCAACCCCGGCAACTCCGGAGGGCCGCTGATCAACCTGCGCGGCGACCTCATCGGCATCAACGTGGCCACGTTGCGTCCGCAGATGGGGGCGCAGGGCATCGGTTTCGCCATCCCCATCAAGCGGGTGAACGAGGCGCTGGCCGAGGTGCTCAGCGGCGAATCGGTGGGGCGATTCTGGTTCGGGGCCCGGCTGAAGGCGGCGACCCGCCCGCTGACCATCCAGGCGGTGCAGCCGGGCAGCCCGGCCGAGAAGGCCGGGCTCAAGGTCGGCGACATCATCGCCGCGGTGCAGGGCGATCCGCCCAGCGGCATCATCGAGTTCAACCGGGCCCTCGTGAAGGTGGGCGATGCCCGCGAGATCCCGATCACGGTCCGGCGGGCCGGAGCGACCCGGGAGCTTCGGCTGCGGCTGATCGACGAGGCCGACTTCTTCAACAACGACTACGTCTCGGCTCGCGCGGGCTTCAAGGTCGCCCCGGTCCGGGGCGGGGGCTTCGTGATCCAGTCGGTGGATCCCAACGGGCCGGCGGCGGCGGCGGGCCTCCAGCGGGGACATCTGGTCCGGGGGTTGGACCGCACCGAGTTCCCCGACGTCGTGGCGCTGGCCCGCCACCTGTTCAGCCGGCCGAAAGGCGCAACGGTCGAGGTGGGCGTGTTGGTGGACCAGCGCACGGCCCTCGGGGTCTACCGCCAGGCCGGGCTGGTCGAACTCAAGCTCCGCTGAAATCGGGATGAATGCGGGCCACATCCGGGGGCGCTGGGCTCCGGGTTGGTGGCCTCATGAGGCTACCGGCCTATTGACACAGTGGCCACCGAAGGCTTCTTGGAATGACCATGAAGTCCGACCCATCGTCCGGGCGCATCCCTTCGGTGCGGTATCCCGGTGCCGGTTCCAGCCAGCGATCCAAGGGCCGCCTCCTCCGGGATGAGGTGGTCATCACCAGCGATGGTCGCCCCAAGGCGCGACTGGTCCCGGTCCGCGACGAGTCCCGGCCTTACACCGTCGACTGGGCCTGGCTCGAGTCCCAGCCGCTCGTCGGGGGCCCGTCGGCCGAGGCCATCATCGCCGCCGACCGTTCGGACCGATGCCCCTGATCGTCAGCCCATCCTCGTCGGCCCAATCCCTCCTCTCGTGGTTTCGTCCCGGAGATCGGTCTGGTGAGTCGGCGCCGTGAATTTTTGCCGCACCTGCTTTTTGCGACATGTATCTCGATTCCTGCATCCTCGTGAAGCTGCTGGTCCGCGAGCCTGACAGCGCCTACTACGCCCGGCTCGTCGATGGGAACCCGGTCAGTTCCTCGCTCCTGGCCTTCACCGAGGTCTGGTCGGCCCTCCTGGCCCGGGAGCGGGCCGGGCATCTGGGCGAGCGGATGCGTCTCGGGGCGTGGCAGCGGTTCGAGCGGCAGGCGGACGACCGCCTCATTGATCTCGTGGCCGTCTCCGAGACGGTGGTGCGCCGGGCGCATTGGATCCTCGGCCGCGTGCACCCGAAGGTGCCGCTGCGGCCCCTCGACGCCCTGCACCTGGCCACTGCGGACCAGTTGCAGGACTGGCCGCTGGTCACCGGCGACCAGCGCCTCCGCGAGGCGGCCCTGCACCTGGGCTACCCCATCAGCGACCTCCCGGGCGATCCATCCATGGCCTCCTGAACCAGTCGCGCCCGGGCCCTCCGCCGGCTGTTCGACTGCCCGAGGGGCGGCCAGAACCGGCAGCCGTGGGGCCCGGCGGATCGGACGTTGGTGGCAACGGGGTTTTCTGTTCCTGCGACGGGTCTTCCCAGATAGCCTTCTCCCCTCCGACACGGATGTCAGATCCCACTCCCATGATCGAGGTCCATGACCTCACGAAACGCTACCCCGGGCGCACCGCGGTGGACGGGATTTCCTTCACGGTCGGGCGGGGGGAGGTCGTCGGGTTCCTCGGGCCCAACGGGGCGGGCAAGTCCACGACCATGCGCATCCTCTCATCGTTCATGCCGGCGACCAGCGGCACCGTGCGCATCGCCGGGTTCGACGTGTTCCACCAGCCGGACGAGGTGCGCCGGCGCATCGGCTACATGCCCGAGAACAACCCGCTGCACGTGGACATGCGCGTGCGCGACTACCTCAAGTTCCGGGCCCGTCTCAAGGGGCTGGGGATCGGACGCAGCCGCCAGCGCGTCGACCGGGTGATCGAGCAGTGCGGGCTCCGGGACGTGGAGCGGCGCATCATCGGCCAGCTCTCCAAGGGATACCGACAGCGCGTGGGCCTGGCCGATGCGCTGGTCCACGAGCCCGACCTGGTGATCCTCGACGAGCCGACCATCGGGCTCGACCCTCACCAGTTGCGCTCGGTGCGCGCGCTCATCAAGGAGTTGGGCCGGACGCACACGGTGCTGCTCTCGACCCACATCCTCAGCGAGGTGGAGGTCACCTGCTCACGCGTTCTCGTGCTGCACCAGGGACGCATCCTGGCCGCAGACCGCGTCGAGGACCTGGAGAGCCGCTTCAGCCAGGATGGCCGGGTGGTGGCCGAGATCGCCGCCAGCCCGGAGGCTCTCCGCGAGGCCTTCCGCGACCTGCCCGAGGTGGCCGCCCTCGAGATCCAGGCCGCGGCCGGCGATTTCCAGCGCGTGGCCTTCACCCCCCGGGCGGGTGAGGACCTCCGCCCGCTGGTCTTCGAGCAGGTGCGCCAGCACGACTGGGCGCTGCGCGAGTTGACCCGGCCCCGGCTTTCGCTCGAGGACATCTTCATCCAGCTCACCCAGCGGCGGAAGGGAGGGGAGTCCTGACATGGGCGTCTTCCTCACTCTGGTCCGCCGGGAGCTTGGCGCGGCCTTCAACTCGCTCATCGGCTACGTGGTGGTGGCCATCACCCAGTTGCTGGCGGGGTTCGGGCTCATGGACATCGTCCAACGGCTCAACTCCGACCGCACGCCCTCGCCCATCCCCGAGATCTTCTTTGCCGACGGCATCGTGTTCTGGTTGATCCTCATCCTGACGACGCCGGTCATCACCATGCGCACCTTCGCCTCCGAGCGGGCGCTGGGCACCTACGAGGCGCTCATGACCACGCCGGTCGGCGAGTGGCAGGTGGTGCTCGCCAAATACGCCGGGGCCCTGGTCTTCTACCTGCTGAGCTGGGCGCCGCTGGTCGGGGTGCTGGTGCTCCTGAGGCAGTTGACGCAGCAACCGCAACTGCTCGACCCGTGGGGGATGTGCGGCGTGCTGACCGGCATCGCCTGCATCGGTTCGACCTTCCTCTCCATCGGGGTCTTCGCCTCGTCGCTGACCCGCAGCCAGATCATCGCCGCGATGACCTCGCTGCTCCTGGGCATCGGGCTCTGGACCCTCAGCCTGCGCTTCTCGCAGACCGACACCACCGGCGACCGGTTCGGCCGGCTCATGGACCACCTGTCCGTGACGCGCCACATGCAGGACTTCGCCCGGGGCGTCGTGGACGGGCGGGCCCTGGTCTTCCACCTCAGCGTCAGCGTGTTCTTCCTGTTCCTCACGCAGCGGGTGATCGAGATGCGGAGGTGGCGATGAGCACGCCGGATTTCCAGGCCCCCGGTGGGCGCCCGAGCTACGAGCCGGGCCGCCGCTGGTCCGCGGGGTTGAACGCGCTCGTCGGGGTGGTGGCCCTGCTGGCGATCGTGGGCATGGTCAACTACCTGGCGGCCACCCGCCTCCAGTGGCGTCACGACTGGGCCTCGGCGCAGCGCCCGCGCCTGTCGCCGCTGACCGTGGCCACCCTCGGCGCGCTGACCAACGAGGTGACGGCGGTGGTCCTGTTTGATCCGGCCTCCGACCTGTACCGCCACGTCGTGGGGTTGCTCCGCGAGTACGCCCTGCAATCGCCGCGCGTCCGCGTGCAGCTCGTCGACTACGTGCGGGACGCGGCCCTGGCGACGGCCATCAAGACCCGCTACGACCTCGGGGCCAACACCGGCGACCTGGTGGTGTTCGATGCGGGCGGCGGGCGCTTCCGCACCGTCGACGACTCCGAGATGTCCACCTATGACGCCGACGTGAAGGGCATGATGGCCGGCCGCAGCCAGGAGATCCGCCGCGTGGCCTTCCGGGGCGAGGCGCTGTTCACCGCCGCCCTCGCCGGCCTTGCCGAATCGGCCGGAAGCCGGGCCTACTTCCTGCGCGGGCATGGCGAGAACGACCCGGGCTCCGACGACGAGAGCCGGGGTCACTCGCGCCTGGCGAGGTTGCTGTCCGAGAAGAACGTCGAGTCGCGGGCCTTCACCAATGTCCTCTCCGGCGTTCCGGACGATTGCAGCGTCCTCATCGTGGCGGGACCGGTGCAACCCCTGATGTCCTCCGAGGTGACCGAGATCTCCCGGTACCTGGCCCGGGGCGGGCGCGTGCTGGTCACCCTGCCGCTCGAGACGCTGCGGCGACCTGGCCACCTCGAGGGCCTGCTGGAGGAGTGGGGGGTGTTCCTGCCGGCCCAACTGGCCAACGACGAGGAAGCCTCGGCCCGGGGGTTCGACGTGGTCGCCGGGAGCTTCGGCTCGCATCCGATCACCTCGCCGCTGACGCGGGCCGGCGCCAAGGTGCACTTCCAGGCCCCCCGCGTGGTGGTGCCCATCCCCGCCAACCGGTTGCCGGCCGATGCGCCCAAGACCACGGCGCTGGCCCTCACCGGGCCGAAGGGTCGCACCCTTTCCGAGTTCGACGGCCGCGATTTCGCGTTCGTCGAGGGACAGGATCGGCGGGGGGAGATCCCCATGGCCGTGGCCTCCGAGAAGGGTGGCGTCAGCGGCCTCAGCGCCGGCCGGGGCACCGCCCGGTTGATCGTGCTCGGCGATTCGGCCCTGCTGGCGAACGCCGGCATCAAGAGCCTGGGCAACCGCGACTTCGCCGCCCTGTGCATCAACTGGCTGCTCGATCGCCAGCAATCCATGGCCATCGGCCCGAGGTCCATCTCCGAATACCGCCTCAACCTCACGCCGCCCCAGATGCGTCTGCTCAACGGCGTCCTCCTCGGCGCGCTGCCGGGTGGGGTGCTGACCTTGGGCTTCCTGGTCTGGGCCCGGAGGCGCGGATGAGGTCATCCCACCCATGAACGGTCGAACCACACTGGTGCTGGTGCTGCTGGCCCTCCTGCTCGGGGGATGGTTGGTGGTGACTGAACGCCGCGATGAGGTCCGGGTGGCCGGTGCCTCGGGTGCCGTGCGTTTCCGGCGCCCGGATCCCCGCGAGGTCGTTTCGGTCGAGATCCTCCGCTCCAACACCGCCATCCGCCTGGAGCGCACCAATGCGGGCTGGTTCCTGAGGGCACCCATCACGTATCCGGTGCAGTCCACCGGGGTGGAGCGCCTGCTGGAGGCGCTGGGCAACCTCGTGCCGCGTTCCCACCTGACCGGTGCCGAGGTCGCCGCCCAGCCCGGGGCGCTGGCGGCCTTCGGCCTCGAGCGGCCCGATGTGCTCACCCTGCGGACCCGTGAGGGCATGAGCATCCTCCGCCTCGGGGGGCGCACCCCGCTGGGCAGCCAGGTGTATTTCCAGCAGGTCGGCCAGGACGGGGTGTTCACCGCCGACGCGGCCCTGCTCGAGGCCTTGCCGGCCTCCCCGGATGCCTGGCGGGATCGCCGGCTTTTCGACGCCGACACGCTGTCCTTCGATCGGTTCGAGGTGCTCGGCGACACGGAGTTCGAGGCCTCCCTGGGCACCAACGGGGTCTGGGGACTGGTCCGGCCCCTGGTGGCGCGCGCCAACGAGGACCAGATCCGTCGCCTGCTCACCGACGCGGCCGACTCCCAGGTCACGGCCTTCGTCGGCGATGCCCCGAACCGCTCCGGTGACGACTTCGGGCTGTCGAAGCCGGTTGCCCAGATGGTGCTCAAGCGGGGAACCCAGGAGGTCCTCCGCCTCCAGTTCGGCACCGCGCCCACCAACGCCCCGGGGGAGGTCTTCGTGCGGCGCTCCGACTTCGGCAACGTGGTCCGGATCACCAACGCCATCCTCGAATCGCTCCGCCGCCCGCTGGCCGCCTACCGCGACCGCCGGCTCATGCCCTCCATCGCCGGGTTGCAGCGCCTCGAGGTGCGCGCCGGGGGCGAACCCTTCACCCTCGAGCGGCAGGGCACGAACTGGTGGGTGGTCTCGCCGCGCCGGTTCCAGGCCGACGGGCCCTGGGTCCGCGAGACGTTCCAGCGCTTCATGCGCCTGCGCATCGACGACTACCTCGACGACCTCGGCGCCGACCCCGCCCGGTACGGCCTGGCGGAGCCGGCTCGCGACTATGCCTTCTTCCTCGGTGCCTCCAACGCCGCGCCGGTCCTGCTCACGCGGTTGAACCTCGGGGTTCCCCTGGGCGATGGCCGTCGCCTGGCGGTGCGCCGTTCCGACGAACCGGGCATCTATGGCATCGCCGCCGGCGACCTCCAGACGCTGCCGGTCTCGGCGACGCAGTTCCGCGACTGGAGCCTCAACCCGACCAATGTCGTGCAGGTGGAGATCCGGCAGCAGGGCCGCACCCGGATCCTCAAGCGCAATGCGATCGGCCGGTGGGAGGGAGTGGCCGCGGCCCAGGGCGTGCTTCCCGATCCGGCCATCGACGAGGGGCTCCATCGCATCGGCCTGGCACCGATCGGCCGGTTCCCGGCTCCCAACGACGCCGCCCTGAAGCAGTTCGCCTTCGATCAGCTCGACCACGCCATGACCCTCACGCTGTCCGATGGATCGCCCTTCCGCACGCTGCGGCTGCGCTTCGGCGGTCGCAATGCGGTGAACCAATTCGTCTGGGCGGCCTTCGACCCCGGGGAGCCCGCGATCCTGACCCAGTTTCCGCTGGGCCTGTACCAGGAGTTCATCGGTCCCTGGTTCAGCGCCCCGCCCACCACCCCCAGCGACGCCAAGCCGTGAACCCCGCCGACGGCACGGAGACCGGGCCGGGCCCGGAGCGCCGGGCGATCTGGCATCGACACCGGTGGCCCCGGCGCTGCCTGCGGCTTGGCCGCTGGATGGTGTACCTCGTGGTGGTCGCGGTGGCCTCGTTCATCCTGTACCTCAACCAGGTCGGCATCCCCGAATCCCTCAAGGATCGGCTCCTGGTGACGCTCCGGGAGCGTGGGGTGGAGATGCAGTTCGAGCGGATCCGCTTCCGGGCGACCCGCGGCATCGTCGCCGAGCGGGTCACGCTGGGGCGCCGGGGCGACCTGGGTGGCGAGCAGTTCCGGGCCGAGGAGGTCCAGCTGGGGCTCGACTGGTGGAAGGTGCTGACCTTGCAGCCCGAGGTCACCGGGTTGCGGATCCGCCAGGGGGCCGTCTCGATCCCGCTGGTCGAGAGCAACCGCGTCGTCACCCGCTTCGAGTTGGACGGCGTCGGCGCCCTCATCCGGCTCGAGGGACCTGAGCGCTGGGTGGTCGAGGATCTCCAGGCGCGCACCGGAGTGGGATCGCTCCGGGCCTCCGGTGTGCTCGAGAATCCCTCGCTCCTGCGGGCCCGATCCGTGACGGCGGGCTCCGGCGGTTCCCAGGCCTGGAGGTCGACCTTGCTGCGGGTGCAGCGCACCCTCGAGGAGTTCGGGTTCCGCACCCCGGCCGAGCTGGGCCTGCGATTTCGGAGCGATCTCAGCCGGCCGGCCGAGTCGTCGGCCGAATTGACCCTCGGAGCCGGCGAGGTGACTTGGAAGGGGCGCTCCTTCGAGCGCTTGACGCTGGAGGCGCGCGCCAGCCCCCGGGTGGGGCATCCCGGGCAGTTGGCCTTGAACGCCCGTTGGCAGGTCGATGGCGTGGTGGCCGTCGAGGGCACCCTCGGATCCCTGCGGGGATCCATCGACGTGGTGCAACCTGTCGACGCGGTCCTTCCCGACCGGGCCGACTGGCGCCTGGAGCTCGAGGCCCTGCAGACGCCGCGCTTCCGCCTCGCAGGGGCCACCCTCGAGGGCGTTTCCGGGCGCGTGGCCTCCAACGCCGTCCCGTTCCAGCCCTGGGATCCCCGTCAGCCGGTTCGCAGCGAGGGGCCACCGGCGCCCCGATTTGAATCCACCGTGCGCCTGGCCGTCCGCGGGGTGTCGGCCAGCGATCCGGACGTGCGTCTCGACGAGGCGTCGGTCGGCATCGTGGTGGACCACGGCGTCCCGGGTTGGCACCGGGCCCGTCTGGACCTTCGCGGTCCCGGGGTCCTGACTCCGTGGCTGGAGGCGGGGCCCGTGGAGCTTCGCCTGACGGCCAGCCCCCGGCGGATTGCCGATGTCGCGGAGGCCCCCCAAGTCCCCGGTGTCGCCACCGACCCGTCGTTCTGGCGCTGGATCCGGCCGTTCCTTGTCGACGGCGACCTGCAGGCGTCGGCGGTGCGGCATCCCCGGCTGGTGCTGGACCGGGTCCACACGCGGCTCCGCGTCGAATCCTCGGTCGTCCGGTTGGACGACGTGCGCATCGACCTCCTGGGCGGCACCGTGGCCGGGGAGGTTGAGTGCGGGATCGACAGCCGTCGCCTCAGCGTGCGGGCGACGTCCTCGGCGCATCCCACCGGGGTGATCCCGGTGCTGACACCGGCCGGACAGCGGTGGCTGGGGCAGTTTTCATGGCCGACCAACGAGGCTCCCCGGATCCAGGCCGAGTTGGGCCTGGTGCTGCCGCCATGGACCGGGCCGAAACCCGACTGGCGTGGAACCGTTTTGCCGACCGTCACCATCGCCGGTTCGGCCACCGGTGGTCCGTTTCGCTTCCGAGGCATCTCGGGTTCCTCGGCCGAGGGCCGCTTCACCTACACCAACCGGGTCTGGCGGATTCCGTCCATGACGGTGGTCCGACCCGAGGGCCGCGTCTCCTTCGAGTACGAGGGACACGAGGTCACCCAGGATTACCGCTTCCGGATCGACTCCGGCATCGATCCCATGGTCGTGAAGCCGCTCATTCCCGAGCCGAAGGCCCAGCGGGTGTTCGACGACCTGAACTTCGGCCAACCGCCCCGGGTCACCGGCGAGATCCGGGGGCGATGGTTCTCGCCTGAATTGACGACCGTGCAGGTCGCCGTCGCCGCCACCAATGTCACGTACCGGGGTGAGCACGTCGACTCGGCCCAGGCGAGGCTCGGCTATGGCGGCGGCTTCCTGTCGGTGGGCGATGCGCGCGTGCGCGACGGTTTGCAGTGGGTGACGGTCGACGGGTTCGCCTATGACGCGGCCGCCGGCTTGATCTCCTTCACCAACGCGGTCAGCACCTTCGCCCCCTGGCGTGTCACCCGCTCGATCGGGCCGTTCGTCCACAAGACCATGTCGCCCTACGACTTCGTCGAGCCGCCCCTGGTCCACGTGAACGGGGTGATCGGGGTGAGGGGTGACTCCTCGCGCAACGACATCCGCTTCGATGCCGAGTCGGCGGGAACGTTCCGCTGGTGGAAGCTCCAGGCCAAAGGGATCCAGGCCAGCGTGCTGTCCATCGGCAGCCGCTTGTACGTCACCAACATCGATGCGGGCTTCCACTCCGGCCGGCTGCGCGGGGGGCTCGAGTTCGAGCTCGGCAGGGACGAGGACAACCGCCTGAAGATCGACACCGAGCTGCAGGACGTGGAACTGGGGGCGCTGGTGGCGGACTTGTCCGAGCGGACCAACCGGCTGGAGGGCCGTCTGTCGGGCCGCTTCCGGGTCGACGATGGGCTGACGTCCGACCCGGCCACGTGGAAGGGCGGCGGGCGGGCCGTGCTGCGCAACGGGTTCCTCTGGGGCTTTCCGGTCTTCGGGGTGTTCTCGTCCATCCTCGACGGGATGTCCCCGGGGCTGGGCCAGGCCCGCTTCACCGAGGGAACCGCCAACTTCACGGTGGCCGAGGGTTCCGTCCGGACCCGGGACCTCCAGATGAAGTCTCCCTCGATGTCCCTCGGATACTCCGGCTCGGTCACCTTCGACCGCAGGATCGACATGGTGGTGCAGGGGTCGATGTTCCGCCGCGTGCCCGTGCTGGGGCCCGTCGCCTCGATCGCCTTGTCGCCCCTCGAGAAGCTCTTTGAGTACCGCCTCGGTGGCACCCTCGAGGAACCGGTGACCGGTCCGGCGCATGTGCCGACCTTGCTGCTGTTTCCGTTCCGCCCGTTCGGCACCCTGAAGGACCTCCTGCCCGAGGAGCGTCGGCCGAATCCCCCGACCGTGCCGGCGCCGGTCCCGACGACTCCGTCGGCTCCGTCGCCGAAGCCATCCGTCCCACCCCAGCCCCGGCCCTAGCCCGGCCTTCCATTGCGATTTCCCCGATGAACCGAACCGAACTGATTCCATTCCCCGACACCGAAACCCTGGTCCAGCAGGTGGCCGGCCGATGGCTCGAAGCGGTCGAGTCCGCCGCGGTGGCGGGTCGGCCCTTCCACGTGGCCTTGTCGGGAGGCCGGGTTGCAGGCCGATTCATGGCCGCGGCGCAGGCGCTCGGGGCGTCGAGGGGCACGCATTGGGATCACGTCCATTTCCACTGGGGCGACGAGCGCTGCGTGCCGCCGGACCATGCCGACAGCAACTACCTCCTGGCCCAGACGGCCTTGCTGGACCCGGCCGGAATCCCGGTCGACCACCGGCATCGCCTCCGCGGCGAGCTGCCTCCCGACGAGGCGGCCCGCCGGGCCGAGGCGGAACTGGAGCGGGTGACCGGCACCCCCGCCTCGGGCGTGCCGATGCTGGACCTGGTGTTCCTCGGCATGGGCGAAGACGGTCACGTGGCCTCGCTCTTCCCGGGAGCCCCGGAGTCGGTGACCACCTCCGACCGTTGGGTGCTCCCGGTCATCGGCCCGAAGCCCCCCCCGCAGCGCCTGAGCATGACCTTCCGGGTGCTGGCCGCGGCCCGGGAGGTCTGGGTGCTGGCCTCGGGGGCCGGCAAGGAGAGTGCGCTGGCCGAATCGCTGCGCCCCGGCGGAACGACCCCCTTGGCGCGGTTGATCTCGCTGCGGGCCCGAACCGCCATCATGACCGATCTCCCTCGGCCCGCCTGAGTCGTCTGTCCATGGCTTCGGCCGGAACCGCCGGCATCCTCCGCTTCGAACCGCCCTGAACCCATGGCCAAGAACCCACCGGCCCGAGCCCCGCGGATTCCCCCCGCGTTGACCGTCGCCGTGATGGCCTCCGGGGCCGCGGCGCTGGGGCTCCAGATGGGTTGGATCCGTCTGTTCTCCCTGGGCCTGGGGCAGGAACTCCCCTCCACCCTGGGCGTCGTCACGGCCTTTTTCGGTGGGTTGGCGGCCGGCTCCCGCTGGGGCGAACGCCTGCTGGAACGCTTGCCATCCGCGGCGGCCCGTTGCGCCTTGCTGGAATTCCTGACCGCGGGTTGGGCCCTGCTCACCCTGTTGCTTCTGCCCCGGGTCACCGCGGCCTCGTGGCACGGGCTCGGGCCAACTCCCGGCGTGGGGTTGCACTGGGCGGTGAGCCTGCTGTCGCCCCTCCTGGTCCTGTTCCCGGCCACCTTGAGCCTGGGAGCCATGATGCCGGCGATGGAACGGTTGCTCTCGGGGTTCCGCGCCGACGGGGCCCGCGTGGGGCCGCTGTATGGCGTCAACACCCTCGGCGCGGTGATCGGTGTCGTGGGTTCGGTGCTGTGGGTGCAGCCCCGGTGGGGACTTTCGGGCTCGGTGATCGGGTTCGCCGGGCTCGAAGCCGTCTGCGCGGTCCTGTTCCTGGCGGCGGGTCGGCGGGTTCGGCCGGCGGTTCCTGTGGTTCCGGCCGCTTCGGCGGTTCCCGCGGCGGGGCGGGTTGGGCCTGAACTCGGTGGCTCCCGACTCGGGGTGATGCTGGGCGTGAGCGGCCTTTTGGGGATCGGCTTCGAGGTGTTGGCCACCCGCCTGTTGTCGCAGGTGCTCGAGAACACCGTCTTCACCTATGCCGCGATCCTCGCGGCCTTCCTGGGTTTCACGGCCCTCGGCGGGTTCCTCCAGAACCGCTTTGCGCCGGACGTGCGTCGGGCCCTGGGATGGTTGCTTCCGGCCGTGGCCCTCGGCCTGGCGGTCGCCGGCTGGATCCTGCGCCAGACGCCATGGGTGGGCACGATGCTGCGCGTGGCCTGGTGGCAGGATGGGGTGCACACGTGGGCCCAGTCGGCATTCGCCATCGAATTCCTCGTCGCCGCCGCCGTCGTGGCCCTTCCGGTGACGGCCATGGGCATGCTCTTCGCCTCGCTGGCCGCCGAGGCCGCCCGCCGGCATCCCGGCGCTCTCGGCAGGGCCGTGTCGTGG
>JAJTFN010000086.1 GCA_021298285.1 Verrucomicrobium sp. | reverse complement strand
GACATCGCCCGGGATTTGCAGGCGGGCCGAGGGGCGGTGGGCTCGCTGCTCAAGGATCCGAAGTTGCAGGCCGAACTGGCCTCGACCCTGGGCAACCTGAACACCGTCTCCAGCAACCTCGCCAAGAACGGCCTCCTCTGGAAACCGCGCCGCCTGGAGCCCTTGACCAACACCACCGGCTACCCGGGTCGAGGCCCCTTCCGCTGATCCTCTGGCAGGCTGCTTTGCCCGGCCGGGTCGGTCGACATCGTTGCCCGGATCCGGATTCCGGTGGATCGGGGTGGATCAGGGCAGATCAGGGTGGATTGACAGCCGGTGTCGCGGCCCGGAGCTTTCGATCATGGAACTGGTCACGCTGTCCCGTGTGTTCGTCCCGGCCGAGGCCGATCTGCTGGCCGCCCGCCTCGAATCCGCTGGATTCACCCCGTTCGTCCACGGGGTCGACGCCGCCTTGAGCATGGAGGGCTACTCGCTGGTCACCGGTGGCATCCAGGTCAAGGTGCCGGCCGACCAGGCCGCGGACGCCCGCGCCTTCCTCGCGACCGAGCCTGCCACCGGGGGCTGGGAGGCGCGTTTCCGGGAGGTCTATTTCCGGGCCATGGCCGCCTACCGTTCGGGTCGGGGTTCACCGGCGACCTTGTGCGACCCGGCCGACACCGCCTTCCTGACGGAGAGCGGATGCTCCGTGCAGGAGCTCTACGACTTCATCGAGGACGCGTCGGACGGCGGGGAACCCGATTTCGAGACCGTGCTGGAGGTTCAGGGGATCCGCCGGGATTGGTTCCTCGGGAAGCAGCAGGGCCGATGGACGGGACGCACCGTCCCCATGTCGGACCTGCCCGCCAAGACCGACGCCGTCGATGGCATCGCTTGGCTGCCGCGACTGATCGTGAAGGCGCGCCTGAAGCTCCGCGGGGAAATGCCCCCCGACCTCATGTACGGGTGCGGCGGGGATCGGCCCTTCCTCCGGCGCATGGGGATGACCCTTCCAGGGTTCCTGCAACTGGTCCGAGACCTCGGGGACGACGACCGCGCCATCGTCGAGGCGGTGAAGGCCAGCCGACATCGGGCCACGCACCGCGACTGAGCCTGCCGACGCGCCCGCCCGATCCCGGCCCAAGGTCAATTCAGCACGAAGGCGGCGTCCTGGGTTTCCAGGCGGATCTTGTCCGGGATGTGGTTCGGGTCGATGCGAACCAGGACGCGATGCGTGCCGGCGCCCAGGGCCACCGGGCCGTCCACCTTCGAGCCGTCCACCCACAGTTCGGTGCCCTGGGTGGCGGCGAGCCGGAACCGGACGGTGCCCGGTTGGGCCAGCTGGACTTCGGTCACGGCCAGCACGGCGATCTTGGATGACCAGATGTTGGCCTTGGTGGCGGTTTCCATCAGGGTGCGGGTCAGGTCGCCGTTGACCCTCGAGAACACCTCGGTCCAGCGCTTGTCCTGCAACGGCTTCTTCCACATCCAGTCGGCTTGGCCGTTCTGCTGGTCGGTGTGGACGACGTTGGCCAGGCGCCATTTGCGGGCGACGCCGCCCTTGCTGGCGTCGAATTCCCCGGGCTTGCCCAGCCGGGAGAGGAAGGCCACCAGGTCGAGTTGCTCGGTTTCGCTCAGGGGATCGAGCAGGCCTGCCGGCATCAGCGACGCCGAGGCCTGGTTCCGCGATTCGATGTTCGACTTGGCCAGCACGATCTCCTGGTTGGCGGTTCCCCGCAGCACCAGCTCGCTGCCCGATTCGCGGACCACGGTGCCCGAGAGGGTCTGCCCGTCCTTGGTCTCGACGACCACGCCGTGGTAGCCCTCCTTGACCTTCGCGTTGGGCATGAGCAGCGACTCGACCAGGTAGTCGGGCTGCGCGCTGGCCCCGATGGAGGTCATGTCGGGTCCCACCCGGCCACCCGCGCCGCCGATGGCGTGGCAGGTCACGCAGGCCAGGTCGCTGCGCCGGTAGACCAGTTCCCCGCGATGCGGGTCGCCGCTGGCGGCGGCCTTGGCGGCCATCTCGCGGATGAGCTGTCCGGTGAAGGCCTGGTTGTCGGTCGACAGGCCGGCCCCCCGGGCCAGGGCCAGCACGAGGTCGACGTCGTTGCGGCCTCCCTCGCGCGCGACGCGCATGCCCGTGCGGGCCGCCGCGCCGGGGATGCCCGAGCTTGGCAGCAGGGCGGCCACCTGTTTGCCGGAGCCCTTGATGGACAGGAGCGCCCGCCAGAAGTCCTGCGCGGTCTGGTCGTCCGGCAGCGCCTGGACGGCGGCGAGCAGCGCGGGACCCGCCCCAGGCAGGTCCACCGACGCCCAGGTGAGCGCCGCCCTTCGGCGGGTGGCCGGGTCGGTGCTCTCTGCCAGCGCCTTCAGCAGCGGCAATCCGGCGGTCCCCTGGAGGCGAATCACCTCGAAGACGGTCGCCCGTACCGGTTCGGAGGGATCGGCCGCCAAGCGTCCCAGCACCTCGGCCGTCGGCGGCGTCTTCCAGTCGCCCGAGAGCCGCAGCGCCGCGGCACGGACACCGGCATCGCCGGATTTGAGCAGATCGAGGGCGCCCCGTGGATCGCCCTCGGGGCGCACCTTGCGGATCCGGGCGGCCTCGCCGAGGGAAGCCAGCGCGCGGGCCGTGGCGGCGTCGTCGAAACCGCCGGCGGCCGTCTGCCGCAGCAGCGCCCCGAGCTCCGCCGGTCCCCCCGCCTGGCCGATGAGTTCGATCCATGGCCCGGATCCGTCCCGGGGCAGCGCCCGCTCCTTGAGCACCCTGCCGAGCACCCGGCTGGCCTGCTCCGGCCGGATGGCCTTCAGGGCGAAGGCCAGCTGCTTTTCCCGCCCTTCCGGCTTCCAGGCGCCCGATTCGAGTGCGGCGATCCAAGTCTCGGACAATTCGTTGATCGTCAGCCAGAGCGCGTAGTCGAGGGTGGGGTCCATCGGTTGCTCCAGGACGCCCAGGGCCAGTTCCACCGATCGGGAGCCGGGGATCTTCGCCAGGGCGCGCAGCGCCTCGAGGCGGACCCTCGGGTGCGGGTCCTGGACGAGCTTCGAGAGGGTGGCGAGCCGTTCGGCCACATCACTGCCGGGGGCGGCCAGGGAAACAGCGGGGACCAGCAGCAGGGCGCCTGCGAGGACGATTCCGTGGAACATGCCGGAACCATCGGACGGGAGGCCCCCGTCCATCAAGCGTGCGCTCGGCAAAAATCGGCGCCCCCACGCCGTGGGACCCGGCCCACGGTTCGGGCCACGTCCCCCTCGGCAGTGGGTCAACGGGGTGGCCTGGCGGACCCGTTGCAACGGATTCTCAAGTATTGTCACCGTTGGTCGATCACTCCTAAGCTTCCCTGAGAAACGCGGGATCGGTCGAGTCGGGCCAACCCCAACAGATTTTACCCTCATGCAGATCAAGACCGTCCACAACCGGATCATCGCCCTGGTCGTCGTGTCCCTCGCCACTCCCGTCGTGGCTCTGCTCCTCCGGTGGGGGATGGCCGAAGGTGTGGGCAAGTACGCCAGCCTTTGGTTTGTCGTGGTTGGCGTCCCGGTGATCGGCGCCCTTGGGTCGCTGACCCGGTCGGCCCTGATCGAGTACGAGCGGACGCCGGACGACACCAAGGATTCCGCCCATGCCAAGGCCCTTGAAGAGGCCTCCAGGGCGGTTGCGACCGCTGAGGACAAGGTCCGTGTGCTGGAATCGCAGAACGAACGCCTCCAGGACAAGGCGGTGAGCCTGGAGGGCAGGATCCGTGAGATGGAGGAGGCCGCGGCCGCCAAGGAGAAGGAACCGCCCACCGGCATCATCGACGGCCTGCGCTCGGTCATCGACCATGCCGGGGATCGGGTGATGACCACCTTGACCGGCGGAACCCAACTGGAGGTGGGGTTGTCCCTCTCCAAGGAAGAGGTTGCCGGCGTCCAGTCGATGCTCGATGCCTTGGGGCGGAAACTGGCCCGTCCCCAGGTCGAGGAGATCATGGAGGCCCAGGCCGGCGACAACTCCAAGCGCGTGCTGCTGGTCGCGGACGACCTGACCAGCCGGAGACTCATCCGCGCCCTGCTCCCCAAGGACCTCAAGGTCAACATCACCGAGGCGGAGGATGGTCAGATCGCCCTCCAGATGATGGAGAAGCCGCCCTATCCCGACGTCATCATCTGCGACGTCCTCATGCCCAACATGGATGGCCTCGAGTTCCTCGCACGGATCCGGGACCTGCCTCGGTTCTCCAACACGCCGGTGGTGATGATCTCCGCCAACGCGTTCAAGGACAACGTCGCCAAGGCGGCCACGCTCAAGGTCACCAGGTTCCTGCGCAAGCCGCTCGACCGGCAGGAGCTCAACGACGCCCTGGATGCGGCCCTCAAGTCGGTCGGCTCCAAGGACTCGGCCATGTTCAAGGCCCAGCAACGGCTCTGCCTGGACGACAAGGCCTACTTCGAGCTTTCGGCCGGTTTCTCGCGGGCCATCAGCGAATCCATCACCTTCGTCCGCTCGTCGATCAGCCGCGACCGCTGGCAGGCGGCCGCGATCCGCATCAACGCCCTCGGCGGATCCATCCAGATGGTCGGGGACGAGCGGTTGTCCGCGGCCATCACCCGCGTCGAGGCCCAGCTCAAGCGCGCCAACGTCACCGCGGTCACCGTGGAACTCGAGATCCTGGAGCAGGAGAACGAGCGCTTCATGCGAACCCTCGTCCACGCCTTCAACGAAGAGAACCCCGAGACTGCCGCGACGCCCCCGGCCGATCAGAAGCCGACGGTTTCGGTCTCGGTTCCGGATTGACCAGGTGCCGCCGAGGCGGGCTCGTCCTTCCCGGACTCCTGGCAATCCCGGGGGATGTCCGCGCGCGGATGCCCTGAGGAAAGCACGAAGCGGCTTCCTCCGGGCGGTTTCCGCCCCTAGCCTTCGACGGTGATTTCGCTGGCCGACACCTCTGCGGGACAGGAGCCCTCCGACCTGGTCGGGCCCGTCCGCGAGATCTTCTCGCCGACCGGGCTGCTTTCCCGGGCCAGCAACTTCGAGTACCGGCCCGAGCAGCAGCAGATGGCCATGGCCGTGGCCGCCGCGCTGCAGGACCGTCGCCACCTGCTGGTGGAGGCGGGCACCGGTGTCGGCAAGAGCTTCGCCTACCTCATCCCGGCCATCCTGTTCGCCGTCGCCCACAAGAAGAAGGCCGTCCTCTCGACCCACACCATCAACCTGCAGGAGCAGCTGGTGGAGAAGGACCTGCCCGTGCTCAGGCAGGTCCTGCCGGTCGACTTCACCTTCGCGATGCTCAAGGGTCGGTCGAACTACCTTTGCACCCGGCGGCTGCGCAAGGCCCTGCAGCAGAGCGATTCGCTGTTCACGTCACCCGAGGCGGCCGAATTGCGGCGCATCGAGGAATGGAGCCGGACCACGCAGGATGGATCGCTGAGCGACTTCCCGGTGGAGCCCGATCCGAAGGTGTGGGAGCACGTGTGCTCGGAACGCGGCCTCTGCACCCCGAAGAAGTGCGGGTTCCAGAGCGAGCAGGCCAAGCTCGGGCCGGTGTGTTTCTTCCAGCGCGCCCGCCAGCGCATCCTCGGTGCCGACGTGCTGGTGCTCAACCACACGCTGTTCTTCACCCTGCTCAACGGCGTGGAGGCCGACCCCGAGGGCGGGGTGCTGTTCAAGAACGACTTCGTGATCTTCGACGAGGCCCACACCGTGGAGTCGGTCGCCGCGCGCCACATCGGCCTGAGCGTCAGCAGCGGCCAGGTGCGCTACGCCCTCCAGAGGCTGTGGAATCCTCGCACCGAGAAGGGACTCCTGGCCACGCTCCGCTCGGCCTCCAACGTCCGCCTTGTGGCCGACGTGCTCCGCGAGACCGATGACTTCTTCCTCAAGGTCGAGGACTCGTGCCAGGAGCTTGCCCGACGCTCCGGTCCGGAGTCCCCAGGGCGGGGCGACGGGGATCGTCCGCCTCCCGGTGAAACGGCTTCCCGCCCGTGGAAGGAGCTCCGCATCCGCCGTCCCGATCTCGTGCAGGACAGCCTGACCCTGCCCCTGCAACGGCTCCGGGAGCAGATCCACGACCTCATCCAGACCTCCGAGGACAAGGAGACCGGCGAGGAACTGCTCGAGTGCCGGAACCTCTCGCTCAACGCCGCACCTGTCGAGGTGGCCGACTTCCTGCGCGACCGGCTTTTCGGGTCCGGAACCTCCGTGATCCTGACCAGCGCCACGCTCGGGACGGCGGGAGCGGTGACGCCGCCGGCCGGCCCGTCCTCCGCCCCTTCGCCCGGGGAGGGGGGATCCCGGGCTGGGGGCTTCCCGGGTCCCCAGGGCCCGGGACTGTCGGCACAGGGGTTGCCGAGGGCGGGCTCGCTGCCGGCCCTGCGCTATGTGGCCGGGCGTGTCGGCGGAGAGGACGCCCGGGGTCTGCAGGTGGGTTCGCCCTTCGACCATCGTCGCCAGATGACCCTGTTCGTGGCGGGCAAGATGCCCGACCCGCGGGACCCGGGCTATGAGGACGCCCTGGTCCACTGGATCGAGCACTTCATCACCCGCACGCACGGCAAGGCCTTCGTGCTGTTCACCAGCCATCGCCTGATGCTGCAGGTCGCCGGCCGCATGGAGGCGTTCCTCGGCCGGCTGGGGCTCGAGTGCTACGTGCAGAACACCGGCATGCCGCGGTCGACGATGCTCGAGAAGTTCCGCGAGAACCGGGACTCGGTGCTCTTCGGCACCGACAGCTTCTGGCAGGGAGTGGACGTCCCCGGAGAGGCGTTGAGCAATGTCATCATCACCCGGTTGCCCTTCGCGGTGCCCGACCACCCGCTGGTCGAGGCCCGCATCGAGCGCATCGAGGCCGCCGGAGGCAATTCCTTTGGCGAGTTCAGCCTGCCGGAGGCGATCCTCAAGTTCCGGCAGGGGGTGGGCCGTCTCATCCGGACCAAGACCGACACGGGAATCGTGGTCATCCTCGACAACCGCGTGCTCACCAAGCGCTACGGCAAGGCCTTCCTCGAGTCCATCCCTCCCTGTCCGATGGAAATCGTCTGACGGGCGGGCGCGGAGCCGGCGAGCATCGGCCGAGGCGCTGGTTCAATGCTTCCCTCGCGCCTCCCGGCTTCGGTAGCCTGCGCGGGTGCATTTCCGGAAGGTGACGTTGGTGGGCGTGGGCCTGCTGGGCGGCTCGCTGGGTCTGGCGCTCAGGCGCCGCGGACTGGCGGGCGAGGTCCAGGGCTTCGTGCGCCGGGCCTCCTCCGTGGCCGAATGCCTGGCCCTCGGGGTCGTGGACCGCTGCTCCCGGAACCTTGCGGAGGCGGTCGCCGACGCCGACCTCGTGGTCCTCTGCTCCCCGGTGGGCCAGATGGCGCCGCTGTTCCGGGAGATGTCGCGACACCTGGCGCCCGACTGCGTCGTGACCGACGTCGGCAGCGTGAAGTCGGCCCTGGTGGCGGAGATCGAGCCCCTGGCCGAGGCCGCCGGGGTGCGGTTCGTGGGCAGCCATCCGATGGCCGGCGCCGAGAAGAGCGGCCCCGCCCACGCCCGGGCCGACCTGTTCGAGGGGGCCGTCTGCGTGGTCACCCCGACCGCGGCCAGCGATCCGGAGAGTGTGGATCTTGTCCGCCGGCTGTGGGAGGCGGTCGGCGCCCGGGTCCTTCCGATGAACCCGATGCTCCACGACGACCTCGTGGCCCGTGCCAGCCACCTGCCGCACGTCGTCGCCGCCAGCCTCGCCAACTACGTGCTCAGCCCGGCCCATCCGCGGGAGCAGTCCGAGTTGTGCGCCGGGGGCTTCCGCGACACCACCCGGGTCGCCTCGGGATCCCCCGAGATGTGGCGTGACATCGCCTTGGCCAACCGGAGGCACCTTTCCCGCGTGCTCGGGGTCTTCATCGAGGACCTCTCCGAGTTCCGCCACGCGCTCGACGCCGGCGATGCGACGGCCCTGGAGGAGTTCTTCCGACAGGCCAAGACCCGGCGCGACCAGCGCTACCCGGATCCGGATCCCGCGAGAACCGCCCGTACCGATGCCCCTGCCTGACCTCATCGAGATCGTTCCTCCGCCCGCGCCCGCCTTCGTGTCGATCACGGTGCCCGGTTCGAAGAGCATCACCAACCGGGCCCTGATCCTCGCGGCGCTGGCCTCGGGCACCGTGACGTTGTCCGGTGCGCTCTGGAGCGAGGACACCCAGGTGATGGTCGACTGCCTGCGGCGGATGGGATTTGCCGTCGGGGTGGCCATGGACCTCGCCGAGGAGGGCAACCGGATCATCCAGGTGGAGGGGCAGGGGGGGCGCATCCCGCTGGCCGGCAGCGAGGCCGCGCCGCTGGAGCTGCATGTGGGCAATGCGGGCACCGCCGCGCGATTCCTCGCGGCGATGGTATGCCTCGGCCACGGGGTCTATCGGCTCTCCGGGGTCCCCCGCATGCACCAGAGGCCCCAGGCATCCCTGCTTCAGGCCCTCCGTGGCCTGGGCTACCGGGTCGACGCCCCGGGGGATCGCCTGCCCGCGGTGATCCATGGAACGGGTCCCCGGCCGGGGTCGGCGCGGGTGAGCGTGGCCGAGAGCTCGCAGTTCGCCTCGGCCCTCCTGCTGCCGGGACGGGTCGCCGGCTGGGAGGTCGGTGTCTCGGACGCCAACCCGGACGAGCTTCCCTATGTCGAGATGACCCGCCGGCTGGTCGAGGCCTTCCCGCATGGCGGTGGCGAGTTCCGCATCGAGCCCGACGCCTCCAGCGGCAGCTATTTCTGGGGCGCGGCACGGCTCCTGGGCAGGAACCGGGTCGAGGTCGCCCGATGGCCGGGTTCGGGATGGCAGGTCGACGCGCGCTACCCCGACTTCCTGGACCTGCCCTCCGAGGTGTCGCGGGAGCGCGACCTGGGCGACAGCATCATGACGGCCATCGCATTGGCCCCGCTCGAGGACCACCCGGTGCGATTCACCGACCTGGGCCGGCTGCGGCTCCAGGAGTGCGAACGGGTCGTGGCGCTCCGCACCGAGTTGACCAGGTGCGGCGCGCTGGTCACCGAATCCGGCGACAGCCTGCTGGTGCGCCCGTCGATCCTCCACGGGGCGGAGATCGAGACCTACGAGGACCACCGCATGGCGATGTGCTTCGCCATGCTGGGCCTGCGCGTCCCCGGCATCCGCATCCGCAACCCGCGGTGTGTGCGCAAGACCTTCCCGAATTTCTTCCACAAGCTGGCCGCCCAGCCGCCCTTCGGCCTTGGGGCCCTCGTCCTCGACGTGGCCACGGGCCGGGTGATGTCGCCGAAAGAACTGAACGCCGAATGAAGTCCAGGACCCTCCAGTTGCCCCAGGTCATCGCCGTCGACGGGCCCAGCGCCTCGGGCAAGGGCACCCTGTCGCGTCGGCTGGCTCGGGAGCTTGGATACCTCTACGTCGACTCCGGGGCCATGTACCGCACCCTGGCCTGGCATTGCCTCCGGCGGGGCATCCGCGTCGAGAAGCCCATGACCGAGGCCGACGAGAAGGCGGTGGTCCGCCAGCTCCGCTCGTGGAAATGGGAGATCCGGGTCGTCGACGGCCAGGCGTGGATCCACGTCGACGGCTACTTCCCGGGCACCGAGATCCGCACCGACCCCGTCGAGAAGGCCGTGCCCGTGGTCGCCCAGATCGGCAAGGTGCGCGACTGGATGGTGACCCGCCAGCGGCAGTGCGCCGCGCTCGGCCCGCTGGTGATGGAGGGGCGCGACATCGGCACCGAGGTGTTCCCGCTGGCCCCCGTGAAGTTCTTCCTCGAGGCCGACGCGGCCGAACGCCAGCGCCGCATCGCCGACCGCGGGGGATCCACCGACGGAGCCTGGCGCGACAGCATGGACATCCACCGCAAGAAGGGTGCCCTCATCCCGGCGCTCGACTCCATCCGCATCGACAACACGGGCCAGACCCCCGACGAGACCTTCGCCGTGCTCATGGGGCACGTGCGCACGCGCCTCGGTCCGAAGGCCTCCCGCGACGCGGGTGACTGAATCCATGAACCCCGACGTCTCCGGGAACCCGACAGGCCGACTCCGGGGAGGTGCCGGGGACGCCTTCCGGCCCATCCTGCGGGGCCGGATCCTCCGGTGGCTGCGCGTCGTGGCGCTGCTGCTCCCGTGGTCCGGGGCGATGGCCGCCGGTGACGAGGTCCTGGTGGTCTACAATTCCCGCATGCCCGCCTCCGAGGCGGTCGCCCGGCACTACGCCCGGCGCCGCAACGTGCCGGAGTCGCAGGTGCTGGGGCTTCCGTTGCCGGAATCCGCGAACCTCGGGCGCGCCGAGTACGTCCGAGCCCTCGAGGAACCGATCCGCCGGCACCTCGTGGCCAAGGGGCTGGCCGAATGGGTTCCGGATGCCGGGCCCTCGTCGCGCGGCGCGCCGGCCGGGTCCGCCCGGAAGTCCTCCCGCCTGGCCCACGCGTCCATCCGCTACCTCCTCCTCTGCCACGGGGTGCCGTGGTACATCCCGCACGACGCCTCACTGCGCAGCGACCTCAAGGACGTTCCGCCCCCGCTGCAACGCAACGACGCCTCGGTGGACCACGAGTTGGCGCTTCTGGCGCGCCCCGGCGGGCATGACCCGATGGGCGTCATCCCCAACCCGGTCCTCGGGGCCACCAACGCGGCCCGCCTCCATCCGACCAACGGGGTCTTCCTGGTGACCCGGCTGGATGGTCCGACCCCGGAGATCGCCCGGGGCCTGGTCGACAAGGCCCTCGAGGCGGAGTCCGGTGGTCTCTGGGGGCATGCCTACATCGACCTCCGGGGGCTGACCGAGGGCGCCTACCTCTGGGGCGACCAGATGATCACCAACGCGGCCACGGCGGCCAAGCGGTTGGGCTTCGAGACCTTCGTCGACAACCAGCCGGCGACCCTCGGGGTGGGGTATCCGCTGAGCCAGGCGGCCCTCTATGTCGGCTGGTACGACAGCGGGGTCACGGGCCCCTTCTACCGGGCCGCGGTCGAGTTCCAGCCGGGTGCCTTCGCCTACCACCTGCATTCCTTCAGCGCGGCCAACCTGCGTTCGGCCTCGGAGAACTGGGCGGGGCCGCTGCTGGCGCGCGGTGCGACCGCGACCATGGGGTGCGTGGCCGAGCCCTACCTGCGCTTCACCCCGGACATCGCCGTCTTCCTCGAGCGGTGGGGGTATGCCGGCATGACCTTCGGCGAGGCCGCCACCGCATCCCACCCGGTGCTCTCGTGGCAGACCGTGGTGGTCGGCGATCCCCTGTACCGGCCCTTCGGACGCTCCCTCGCCGAGCAGGGCAGCCGGCTCGATGCGGCGGATGATCCCCGGACGGCCTATGCCCTGGTGCGCAACGCCAACCTGCAGCTCCTGTCCGGTCGCCCCGCCGAGGCGGTCCGCTCCCTGCTCGAGAGCCTCCGGTGGGCTACCAACCATGCCGTCGTCGCCGAGAAAATCGCCCGCATGCACTGGTCCGGGATCCGTGTGCGTCAGGCCGCCGAGTGGTATGAGACGGCCCTGGCCCTGACCAACGCCACCCCCATGCAGCGACGCCGCCTCCTCTCGGACAGCGTCGAGGCCCACCGGATCCTGGGCCGTCCGGCCGAGGCCTACCGGTGCCTGGAGCAGCTTGTCACGACGGCGTTGCCGGACATGGATGTCCGTGAGTTGCGCATCCGCCAGCTCCAGTTCGCCCGCGAGCTGCGGGACGAGGCCAGGATCACCACGGTGTCCAACGAGGTGCGCAGGCTGGGGGCGACACCTTGATTTCCGGGGCTCAGCGCCTCGGGTAATTCTTGAGCAGCGCCTCGGCCGCTCCCCGCACCAGGTTGGCCAGCTCCGGTGGTGCCAGGACGGTCGCCTCCGAGCCCCAGCCGAGGATCCAGCGGCTGATCTCCTCCAGGCTTCCGAGACGGAGGTTCAGCTCCACGCCCTGGTCGGGCAGTTCCACCAGGCTCTGCGACGCATGCCAGCGCTTCTCCCGGATGTAGTCGGCCACGGCCCGGCTGAATCGGACCCGGACCTCGAAGTCGCCGCGCCGCGAATACACCCCGAAGCTGTCCCTCAGGTGCCGTTCGAGGGCGAACTTCGCCGGGCGCTGGAAGGTCTTCCCGGTCGGCACCGCCTCGAGGATGCGCGACGGCACGAAGGTGCGGATGGCCTTGCGCAGGTGGTCGTGGGCGAAGAGGTACCAGTCACCGTTGACGTTGCCGATGTGGTAGGGGTCCACGGTGCGCTCCTCCGTGGCCGCGCCGGGCTTCCGGTAGGTCAGCCGCAACGTCCGGCCCTCGGAGGCGGCCTGGGCCAGCCGGTCGATGATGCCCAGGTCCACGTTCGGCTCGGCCGTGGTGCGGAACGAGATGCTCTGGGTCCACTCGGCGAGGTTGAGCGACACGGTGTCCGGCAGCGAGCGCTCGAGCTTCTTGAAGGCCGTGAGCAGGCGCTTCTCGAAGGGGCTGCCACGGTATTGCTGCAGGGCCTTCTCCGCGACCACCAGCGCGAAGAGTTCCCCCTCGGTGATCTGCAACGTCGGGAACGCATCCACCGGCTCGGTGTAGTGGAACCCGAACCGTTGGGGGTGGTACTCGACGGGCAGTCCCATCCGGTCGCGCATGAAGTCGAGGTCGCGCTGGATGGTCTTGGTGCTGACCTCGAACTCCCGCGCCAGCGACGAGGCGTTCGGGAAGCGGCCCGAGGCGATCGCGGTGTGGATGCGCATCATGCGCTCCAGCGGCGGCCGGGACATGGGCAGTTCGCGCGGGGACTGCGGGGTCTTCTTCACGGCAACGATGCTGTTCCGGGAACCCCCTGCATGCCAACCCCGGAGCGGGCCGGGCGCTTTGCGCGTTGTTCCGGGCGGCCGGAGGCCTTCCAATCCCGCCCATGGAGGCACCTTCCGGGGACATCAGGGTGATCGGCATCGAATGCGGGGGTACCCGCACCGTGGCGCTGGCGGCCATGGTCGGCCGGCGGCGGCCGTTGGCCCGTGTCGAGGCCGGGGCGGCGAACCTCCGGCTGGTGTCCGATGCGGCGCTGCGGAGCCACTTCGAGGACCTCAGGGCGCGGTTGCCCGGGCCGTCGGCCGTCGGTGTCGGCATGGCCGGCGTGCGCACCGAGGAGGATCGCCGGCGACTGCGGGCCTGCGTGGCCGGGGTCTGGCCGGGCGTTCCCGTGCGGGTTGACCACGACCTCGTCACCGCGCTGGAGGCCGCTTCCCTGGATGCTTCCGGACCGGTCGACGCCCGGGTGATCGTGCTTTCGGGCACCGGGTCCTGCTGCTTCGGCCGGAACCGGGAGGGCTCGACTGCCAAGGCCGGCGGGTGGGGGCACCAGTTGGGGGACCAGGGCAGTGGTCATGCCATCGGGCACGCGGGCCTGCGCGAGGCCATCTCCCATCTCGAGCATACCGGGAGGATCGGAACCTTGGCCCGCCGCCTCCTGGCGGCCACGGGGGTGGCCGATCCCGAGGCCTGGGTGGCCTGGATGCAGTCGGCGACCAAGCGCGAGATCGCCGCCCTGGCGCCCGAGGTGTTCGCCGCGGCCGCCTCGGGGGATCCTCGGGCGCGCGCGGTGGTGGAGCGGTGCCTGGGAGAGTTGGTCGACCTGGCCCTGGTCTGCGCCGGTCGTCTGGATCCCGGGCGCCGGGGCGGCATCGAGTTCGTGCTGGCGGGCAGCGTGTTCCTGCGGCAGCCGCGCTGGATGCCCCACATCGAGGGTCTCCTGCGGGCCACCAGGCCCGATGCCCGGGTGCGGCCCCTCCGCCGCGAGTCGGCCTGGGGGGCGGTGGTGCTGGCCGCGCAGGCGCTGGCGGCGGGAGATCTCCCGGACCCTTCCATGCCGGCGGTGCCGGCCCGGCCCGGGGAGTCCCGTCCGGGGCCCTTGTTGGCGCGCCCTGAACCGACGGGCCCCTCGCCCACGGAGGCCCGCAATCCGAGGTCCCACCGGCTCGACCGGATGTCCCTTCCTGCGGCCATCGACCTGATGCTCTCCGAGGAGTCGTCGGTGCCCGCGGCGATCGCCCGGCACCGCACGGCGCTGGCCCGCCTGATCCGCCGGGTCGAGGCGGCCCTTCGGGGCGGCGGCCGGCTCCTGTATGTCGGTGCGGGCACCAGCGGGCGCCTTGGGGTGCTGGACGCCAGCGAGTGCCCGCCCACGTTCCGGACGCCCCCCGAGTGGATCCAAGGCATCATGGCCGGGGGCGAGAAGGCCCTCCACTCCGCCGTCGAGGGGGCCGAGGACGACGCCGGCGCCGGCCACGCCGCATTGGTCGGGCGGAAGGTGTCCCGCCGGGACGTCGTGCTCGGGATCGCCGCCTCCGGGCGAACTCCCTACGTCTGGGGTGCCCTTGCCGCGGCCCGGGAAGCCGGGGCGGGCACCGCGCTGCTCTGCTTCAATCCCAACCTGCGGTTCCCGCGTGGCCTCCGCCCGGAGACCGTCCTTGCCATCGACGTCGGCCCCGAGGTGCTCACGGGGTCCACCCGCCTCAAGGCCGGCACCGCCACCAAGTTGGTCCTCAACCTCCTCACCACGCTGGCGATGGTCCGCCTGGGAAAGGTGGAGCAGAACCTCATGATCGACCTCAACCCGTCGAACCTGAAGCTGCGGGACCGGGCGGTGCGGATCGTCGGGGAACTCACCGGCCTCGAGGCCGGGGATGCGCGCAAGGCGCTGGAGGCATCGGGATGGCGGGTGGCGGCCGCGGTGAAGGCCGTGCGCCGGGAGATGGTCCCCGCCCGTCGGGGATCCCGTCGCTGACCCGGTTGCGGTCGCCCGGCCCGAGATCGCGGTTGCCAACGGCCGGACACGGTGTTTGCTGTGGGGACAAGCGCGAGGCAAGGTCCGATGAATCCCACGGTCATGCACGGTCTGGCGTTGGGGCTGCTGGTCAGCTTCGGCATGGTCGTCGGCATCGCCATCGTCTTCGCCACGCTCTATCGGCGTCATCTCCGCCTGCTTCGGCGCTCGCAGCGTTGGATGGATCCCCTGGGTCCGCTGGTGGCCGCCGCCCGGGTGCCCATTCCCCTGCCGCTGCCTGTCCGCTGGCTCGCCATCCGGAGTTCCAACACCCACCTGTTGCGGGAGACGCTCCGGTTGCCCCCGGGCGACGGCCCCTCATGGTCCGAGGCGCTTGCCAGGGCCCGGGAGCGCTCGCTGTTCGTCTCGCCGCCATGGCGGGGATGGACGCTGGTGGTCGGGGCGGCGCTGCCCGACCCCGGCTCCGACATCGACCACCTGTTCCGCTTCCTGGGCCACATCAGCCGATCCATCGGTGAGGTGCAGTTCTTCGCCGCCGACCGCGTGCTGCATCACCACGCCTGGGCCTGGTGGCGCGACGGTGCGGTGGTGCGTGGCTACGCCTGGGCCGGAGAGACGCTCTGGAACCAGGGTGAGCGTTCCCTGGACGAGCGACTCCTCGGCCTGACGTGCCACGACTACGGCGAGGCCGTCGACGGGGAGGGGGGGCGGGGTGGTGCCGCCGAGCAGCAGAACGCCGACCGGGTGGCGCTTCTGGCCCGCCGGTGGAGCCTCGATCCCGCCGAGGCCAGCGCGCATTTCCTGGAGTTGGAGGCCTCCTCGAGGTCTCGACCGGAGGAGTCCGACGGGCACGCCTGATCCGGGCATCCCGACGGCCTCCGGGCGGGCCGATGGCCCGTCGGTCCGGGATCATCAGCCCCGGAATCGGCGCTTCCACCCGGAAAGACACCCGCGGTGGCGTGCCAGGTTCACGGCCATGTTCACGGACTTGAACCAGGATCGATTCGGGGAGATGTTGCCGATGGCGGTCGACCCAAACCCGCCAGCCCCTTCCATGACCCCATCCTTCGGACTCCAGACTCCCGACCCGACCGGGCTCCATCGCCACATCAACCTCAAGCTGGCCGAACTGGGCATGGATGGGGTGCCGCTGCCGGGGCAGGACCGAACCCTGGATCCGTTGGTGGAGACGCTCATCGCCCAGGTGCGTGAGAAGGATCGCCTCCTGGCCCGATACGCCAGCCCGGTGGACCGCCGCATCAACAACTTCCTGCACGACTACCTTTCCGACATCGCCGTCCCCCGGGAGTTGCCGAGGAACAGCTTCGTGCTCGACCAGTACGGTTTGGCGCGCGTGCTGTCGCTGCCGCCCGACCGCGACGAGGTCGCCTCGCCGATGCTCCGAAGCTACCGGTTGCGCAACGGCATCCTGCACAACCCCAAGGCCGACCGTCGGACCACCGCCGGCATCTTCCACGTCACCGAGGGCGGGCTTCCCATCCCGGACGACAAGAAGGGGGTGCCCAAGGCCGTCTTCGCCGACCTCCTCGCCCGGGCCCTGCAGCCCCCGGAGGATCTGCTCCGCTTGCCCTTCACCGCCTCCGGCACCCGTCCAGCCGCCTGTCTGGTTTCGCTGCTCATCCGCCCGGTCGTCTGCCCGGAGGTGCCGGGGGTCACCCCGCAAAAGAGCATGGAGGTCCGGTTCTTCGTGCCGGGTTCCCTGGTCGCGAACCTCGACTTCGTGGAAAGCATCTTCGGCAACGCCGGCGATCCCATGCTTCCCGAGAATGACGCCGCCCTCGATGCCGAGCACTGGAGCGGTCACACCGGGTGCGTGATCCTCGCCCCCCACCTCAACGGCCTGACCAAGAAGGAGGTCGGCCTGCCACACCGGGACGAGGCCACCGAGCGGCAGCGCCGCGACGGCATGTGCTGGACCGACCCGCGCGAGCTCTACAACGACGGCAACGCCTTCAAGCTCACCGCCCGCGACGCCTCCGGGGTCATCGTCACGCTGATTTCCGACAACTACTTCGGCTACTGCAAGAAGGAGGTGAAGACCCAGATCAGCTACGCGGCCAACCTCCTCGGGCTCGTCGAGGAGGAGCATGCCGGCGGGGCCCTCGTCTTCGCGCGGCACGACCTGGGCAGCGAGTACGACGCCCAGCAGCACCGGGCCGACTTCCCCTACAGTTTCTCCGAGGTGGCCCGGCTGATGCCCGGGGCCATCGAGCTACAGCCCGAGGGCCATGCCGTCGACCGGCGCTTTCCGTCGGTGGTGTACGTGCCCGAGACGGCCCGCTTCGACATCGAGTCGCTGACGGTGCGCTGGGACGATGCCGGTCAGGCCCGCTCCATCCGCCTGCGGCGCGACCATCACTACCTGCTGCCGAGCGGCTTCCGGGTCACCCTCGAGCCTCCCGCGATGGCTGGCCGTGCCTGGCGCCTGGTGGGCACCCGCCCCGAGGGCACCCTCTGTCACAAGCCGTGTACCGTGTCCGGGGGTGGCAAGAGCGAGATCTCCAAGCCCATCACCGACGCCATCCTCTTCGGGTCGGTCTTCGTGGCCGACCTCAACCGGGACTTCGACCGGGTGGCCGAGATCCTCGCCCGCGACTTCTCGGGCCGCTTCCGCGACCCCGCCCGCAATGGCCAGGACCGGCGGCCGATCCTCAGCCCGAGTCGCACCCTCGGCTCGGTCATCAAGCCCACAATGCCTGGATCGCCTCGGTGCCCCCGCACATCCGGGAGCTGGTGCTGGTGGTCAAGCGGTTCTGGCAGCCCTCCTGGGGCGACGAGTGGCGGTCCCGCTTCAGCGTGGACGTCATCAACGGCACGCCCGCCAACGAGCTCCGGCTCGGCCGCAAGCGGTTGGTCACCCAGTTCCTGCGGGTGGGCTACGACGAGGACGGCGCCTGGCGCACCTTCGGACTGCGCAAGGACTTCCTGCCGGCCTTCAAGCTGCAGATGGAGGATGACATCACCGCCAGCGTCACCGTGCCGCGCACCCAGCTCGAGGGACTCGATTCCCAGAGCGTCCATCCGTCGCTCAAGTTCGTCCAAAACACCGAATTCCGGCTGTTCCAGAGGCCCGACGACGCCATCCACCGGGGCTACGACAAGGCCGCCGAGGCGGACTTCGCCGCGGGCCGGAATTTCTTCTGCAACTACGAGCCCCTGTCTCGCCAGCAGGCCCGGGAGATCGTGGACGACGCCATCGCCCTCCAGCAGTACACGCCGCCCATGCGCCGGCTGATCGAGGAGGCGGCCGCCTCGAAGCCTGCGGACGGCTCGCCGGAGTGGATCGTCGCCACCTCGCACCCGAGGCTCGTGGACGGCAAGCCCTCCAAGAACCCCCGGTATCTGCAGCTCCGCCCCGATCTGGTCGACGAGTTGGGGCGTCACCTCGCCGAGACCTCGGCCCGGCTCGCCCGGAGGCTCCCGATGGACCGGCCGGTGCACACGCCGGTGCATGCGGTGCTGGCCGGCCGGCGCAACAATCCGGCCGAGACGGGGGTGCGTCCGTTGGCCTGCTATGGGCCCATCCACCACATGGAATTGCCCGAGGCGTTCATGGAGTTCATCTCCAGCATGACCGGCAAGTCGCCCTCCACGACCGGTGCCGGCAGCGAGGGCGCGCTCACCAAGGGGCCCTTCAACGCCCTGCCGCCGGTCTATGACCTCAACGCCGCGTTCGTGAGCTTTGCGGTCTCCGGAAGCCCGGTGTTCCTGACCAGCGCCGGACACCTGGGCCCGCGCACCCGCGTCGACCACGACATCAGCCTGTTGGTCCCGGAGGTCTGGTGCCGGATGGGTGTGGGCGAGCGCGATCCCGCCTACCTCATCGCCCAGGGTTACCTTGAGCGGGTGGCGGACTTCACGCACGAGGGGCGCACCGTGCCCGCCAGCCGACTCGGGTGGCGCGTCACGCCCAAGTTTGTGAACGACTTCCTTGGCCGGATGTTCAACCACCCGCACGCGGTCCTGTCCGAGGGCATGCTCCGGCCCGAGAAGCAGGACGCCGGGCAGTATGCCGACTCGGTGGACAACATCGCCGCGACCCATCGGAGGGTGGCCCAGCATTACTTCGACGACGGGTCCATCGCGCAGGCGGTGCCCCCGATCCGGGCCCTGCTGCACATCATGCGCGACGGTTCCCATGAGGGGATGGGTCTGGGCGACCCGGCCTTCCGGGCGATGTTCACCCGGCAGAGCGTGCTGGAGAGCGACTGGTATCGATCCCGGCTCGAGATGCGCCGCGAGTTGGAGGTGCGGCATTGGAACCGGGTGGCGACCTACCTCGAGCGCCTGCTGGGCCGGCCCGAGTACGCCCCGGAGGCCGTTCGCCTGGGCCTTCACGAGCGCCGGGCCTATGCCCGTGTCCAACTGGAGCGCAGCCGATCGGACCAGCGGCTGGCCGAGCTGGTCGGCACCCTGGGCGCCGAGCCCGCCATCCATCGGTGATCGTCGGGGCGCACCTCCCGGGGCCACCGTGGCCTCCGGGGGGCGTCTCCCTGACGGTGTCGTCGCTCAGGCGAGGATCGCCCGCACCACCTGGCCGTGCACATCGGTCAGCCGGTAGTCGCGTCCGGCGTGGTGGAAGGTGAGCTTCTCGTGGTCGAAGCCCAGGCAGTGCAGGATGGTGGCCTGCAGGTCATGCACGTGCACCGGGTTCTCCACCACATGGAAGCCGAGTTCGTCGGTGGCCCCGTAGCTCATGCCGGCGCGGATGCCGCCCCCGGCCAGCCACATGCTGTAGGCCTGCGGGTGGTGATCGCGGCCCTGGCTGCGCCCGAGGGCGGGATTTGATTCCACCATCGGGGTTCGGCCGAACTCGCCGCCCCAGATCACCAGCGTGTCGTCCAGCAACCCGCGCTGCTTGAGGTCCATCACCAGGGCGGCGCTGGCCTTGTCGGTGACGCCCGCGTTGGAGCGCACGTTGCCCACCACGTCGGAGTGGGCGTCCCAACCCTCGTGGTAGAGGTTCACGAAGCGCACCCCCCGCTCGATCATCCGCCGCGCGAGCAGGCAGGCGCGGGCGAAGGAGGGCTTGTCGGGCTCGGCCCCGTACATCGCCAGCGTCTCGCGGGACTCCCCGCGCAGGTCCATCAGCTCCGGGGCGGAGCTCTGGAGCCGGAAGGCCATCTCATAGGACGCGATCCGGGTGGCGATCTCGGGGTCCCCGACCTCACCGAGGCGACGGCGGTTGAGCTCCGACACCAGGTCGAGCGTGTCGCGCTGGAGACGCCCGTCGACGCCCGGCGGATGGTCCACGTTGAGGATCGGTGGCCCCTGGTTCCGCAGGCGCACCCCGGTGTGCACCGTCGGCAGGAATCCGCTGGACCAGAGCGCGGCCCCGCCGCTGAGCCCGCCGGCGGTGCTCATCACCACGAAGGCCGGCAGGTTCTGCGATTCCGATCCCAGCCCGTAGAGCACCCACGATCCCAGGCTCGGCCGACCCGGCTGGGAGAAGCCCGTGTTGAAGAAGATCTGCGCCGGGGCGTGATTGAACTGGTCGGTGCGCACCGAGCGGACCAGGCAGATGTCGTCCACGATCCCGGCCAGGTGCGGCAGCACCTCGGAGATCTCGGTGCCCGATTGGCCGTGGCGGGCGAACCGGAATCGGGGACCGAGCACGGCGGCATCCGGACGGATGAAGGCGTACCGCTGGCCGCCGATCACCGACGGGGGCAGGGGGCGTCCCTCCAGCTTCGCCAGCGCGGGCTTGGAATCGAAGAGTTCCAGTTGGCTCGGCGCGCCACCCATGAAGAGGTGGATGACGCGCTTGGCCGTGCCGGCGAACTGCGGGGACTTCGGGCCCAGGGCCGGGCCGGCCCCCGGGGCGTTGCCGGCCCGGGCCCGGAGCCCGTCGGTCAGCAGGCCGGCCAGGGCGATCTTGCCCAACCCGACGCCGCACTCGCGGAGGAACTGCCGACGACCGACGTGGTGCGGGGAGATGGAAAGGGGATTCATGGGGGGATCGTTCGGTGCATCGGCGGCGTCAGCCCTTGGTGATCATTTCGTCAAGGTTCAGCAGTGCCCGGGCCAGCGCCGCCCAGGCGGCCCGCTCTTCCACCGGACCGTCGCCGGGTCCGGCCACCGCGGCGGCCTGGAGGTCGCCGGAGCGGAAGCGCGCAAGCTGGTTCCGCCAGAAGGTCTCCAGGGTCGCGAGTTCGTCGGCCGTCGGCGGGCGGCTCAGGCAACGCTCGAAGGCCATGCGCACGCGCTCCGCCACGGTGCCATGGGCTCGGGCCAGGTCGCGGCCCATCGCCTGGGCGACCTCGATGAAGAAGACGTCGTTGAGCAACGTGAGGGCCTGCAGGGGCGTGTTGGAGGTGTCCCGTCGTGCGAGGCACGACTCGCCGGTCGGCGCGTCGAAGGTGTTGAACATGGCGAAGGGGGCCGTCCGCTTGGTGAAGGTGTACAGGCTGCGCCGGTAGCGGTCGGCGCCCTGGCTGGTCGGCCAGGCGGCCCCGCCCCAGGCCGCCTCCATCACGCCGGCCGGCTGGGGCGGATACACCCCGGGGCCGCCCATCGTCTCGGACAGGAGCCCGCTGGCCCGCAGGGCCGCGTCACGGATCACCTCGGCCTCCAGCCGCACCGACGGCCCGCGCGACAGCCAGCGGTTCTCGGGATCGCGCTCGAGCGATCCGGGCCGGATCCTCGAGGATTGGCGGTAGGTGGCGCTCAGGACGATCTGCCGATGCAGCCGCTTGAGCGACCAGCCATGTCGCATGAAGTCGATCGCCAGCCAGTCAAGCAGCTCCGGGTGGCTGGGGCTGTCCCCCTGATAGCCGAAGTCCTCGGTGGTCCGGACCAGACCCCGCCCGAAGAAGGCCTGCCACTGGCGGTTGACCGTCACCCGGGCGGTGAGGGGATTCCCGGGCGACACCAGCCATTGCGCCAGGCCGAGCCGGTTGCGGGGCAGTCCTTGCGGGAACTCCGCCACGGCCGAGAGCACGCCGGCCTCCACCCGCTCGGCCGGCTGCAGGAACTCCCCGCGCCGATGCAGGAAGGTGGGGCGCGGGTGGTCGGCCGGGCGCTCCTGCAGCACCAGGGTGGTTCGGCCCGCCGGGCGTTGCCGCAGCCGGGCGATCCGGGCCTGCGCCTCGGCGAGTTCGGGAGTCGTGAGCAGGAAGTGCCTCCGGAGATCCGCCTTCCGGGTTGCCGTCAGGGATTCTTCCGGCGCCGCGAGCAGGTCCAGCAACTCCGCGGGGAGGCTGCTCGCCCGTGCCCCGCCCGGGTCGGACGTGACCGAGACGCGGAACCGGCCCAGCGAACAGGCGTAGTGCCGTCCGAAGAGCATCTCCAGCCGCAGCTCGGAGCCGGCCGGGATGGGCTCCTTCGGTACGAAGACCGCCTCATGGCGCTGCCCCTCTCGGCCCGCCGTGGACCAGCCGGTCTGGGGATCCCCGTCGACGGCATGCGTCGCGGTGGCCTCGGCCCCGAAGGCGTTCTTGCCATGGCTCTGGGTGGCGGAGGCCCAGGCGACCGGACGTCCGCCGGCCGTGAGGGTGAGTTCGCCGAGGAAGAAGTCGCCCTTCGGGCCCTCGTAGTAGGCCATGCCCGGGCCCTGCTTCGGCAGCCGTGGGTCCGGCATCGCCTCGAGGCGGACCGCCGTGATGGGCGCCGCCGGGGCCTGGAAGGACAGCCGGTAGGTGTCGCTCTTGCTGATGTCCCCGTCGGCGAAGACCGAGGCGTCCTCCTGGACGGTCAGGCGGGGCAGGGTGGAGGTCGCAGAGGTCGGCCGAAGCGGCGTCCAGCGCGCGACCTGCTTCCGGGTCTCTGCCAGCCAGCGCTCGAAGGCGGCCTCGGCGGCGGCGCGCCGGCGCTCGGCCAGCGGCCTCGGGTCGGAGGCGGGACGTCCGAGCCGGATCCGGGGCCGGCCGATGAGGTGCTGGGCGGCATTCTGGTGCTCGAGGGTGATCTCGAAGCGGGTGCCGCCCGGGAAGGACACCGGCTCCTGGAACTGCACGGTGAGGTGGTGGGGTTGGTTGAGGCGACCACCGCCGACATCGACCGCCCAGCCGGTCTGGGGCTGGCCGTCGATGGCCTGCCCGGCCGGGAAGCCCGACTGCTCGACGTCGGCCTGCGCCCGGGTCGGCACCACGCGGCGCGAGGGTCCAGGCGAGGTCAGCGGTGCGGCGGTGATCCTCAGTTCGCTCAGCACGAAATTGCCGTGGGCCACCCGGCCGGGTCCGCGCTTCGGCAGCGCGTCGTCGAGCAGGGTCTCGAGCCGCAGGCGGTCAATCCCGGACTCGGTCGTGGACACCACCAGCGTCAGCGTGTCCGTGTCGGGCGTCGGGCCGGTGAAGAGGGCCGACTGGTCGTCGAGGCGGCGCCCTTCGGATCCTCC
>JAJTFN010000085.1 GCA_021298285.1 Verrucomicrobium sp. | reverse complement strand
GGCCCCGTTCAGGAAGCACACCGGCATCCGGTGGGTCTCGACGAGGTGTCGACCCAGTTCCATGGCCCAATAGCCGACCTGATGGTGCTCCCCGTCACGTCCCCGGTGGACGGCGTTCCCCCAGGTGCCCGACGCGGCCGGTTCGTGACCCATGCTGCCGAAGGAGCGGATCCAGTCGCTTTGGAAGTCGGGGCGGTCCGGGCCCCAATCGGTGGCGACGGCGTTGGATTGCCCGTCGATGAGGTAGGCATCGCCGCAGACCAGGTTCGTGGCGCTGTGGATCACCCGCGACCGGCCGGCTTGGATCCCGGCCAGCTCGAAGCGGTACCGGATCAGCCCCGGTTTCAAGGTCATCCGGAGCCGGAAGGACCCGTTGGTTCCCGGCCGGGCTTCCCGACGTTCCACGAGCCTGTCCCCGGCCCACAGGCGCGCCACCACCCGTTCGGTCGGCTCGCGCAGGGTGCCACAGGCCCACAGGGTGCCTTGGTTCCGGTCGTCGCGGGCGTAGAACTGGTGGTCCTGGGGGAGTTCCGCCGGGCCGGGTGGGCGCTCGATCCACGGGGCCTTGGTCGGGGGCTTCACCTGCAGGGTGATCGATCGCCGGACCGGCGCGCCCCCGTTGTCGAGGGTCAGCGTCACCGTCAGCGGCCCGGCGTGCAGGGCCTGCCGGAGGGTCAGGGTGTCGCCCTCGACGTCGTGGACGACTGCGAACGGTTCGACCGACCAGGACACCTGCACCGGCGGACTGCCCGGGCCCACGCGGACGGGCAGTTGCCAGTCGGCGGCCGTTGCCCGGCGGTCCGGGCGGTTCGGTCGGTCGGGGCCGTCGATGATGGCCGCCAGCGTCAGCGGGTGGCGACCGTCCCAGATCGGGGCGTTGCCGGGATCCAGAGGCCGGGTCCGTCCCGCCTTCGACCGGGACACCCAACCCTGCGGCGTCGGATCCGGGATCGAGTCCGCCAGCAACACCGGGATCGACCGGCTCCGGACCCCCTCCGGATAGGCTGCGTGGAAGGTCAGCGTCACCGTCTGGTCGCCCGAGACCCGCCCGGCCTCCAATCGATGCACCAAGCGGTTCACCGCCACCACCGACGTCCGCCCGTCCACCCCCTGCAGCGTCCACCACACCCGCTGGGCGCCCCCCGCCCGGGCCTGGAACTCCAGGGCCTGTCCCTCCGCCAAACGAGCCTGTCCCTCGGTTCCAGGCAACGGCCTGGCGATGGACATCCCGAAATCACGCCCTGGGGTCACCAGCGGGCCCACCGCGGTCTGCAGCGCCTTCTGGTTCTCGTACTCCAGACGGATCCATTCCGGGCTTCGAACGCGGTTGCAAACCCGGGCTTCATCGATCACGCCCTCAAAATCAAAGTGGTCATACCAGCCCCCGATCCACAACCGGGCCGGGGACCGCACGTTGAGCGGGGCGCCCCGGTTGGTGGAAATGCCGGCCAGTGCGCCGTCGATGTACACCAGGGAGCGGCCCTCCTCCCAGGTGTGGACGACCTGATGCCATTCCCCCTTGGGGACAGGCTGTGAGGTGGCGACGTTGGCGCCCGAGAAGTAGCAGTCCAGCCGCACCTGGGGTGGACTGGCGTACTGCAGCACCACCTTGCCCTGGGCTTGTTCGTTGCCCCAGCCGAGCAGGCGCCCGTTGGTCCGCTCCGCCCGGAACCAGGCCTGGGAGGAGTGGGGTGAGGCTCCCCGGGGATACCGGTCCGACGTCGCCCCGCCGAAGACGCCGGCACCTTCCCGGAACCGCCGCGCCGTGCCGATCACCCCGGCCGCGGGTGCGGTGCCCCGGTCCTCCGACGCCAGCGTGCCGCTGGAGTCCCGCACGGACTCACCCAGATGCCAGACCCCGAGGTGACCCTCGGACCGCCGGAACACCGCCTCGCCGCGTGACGCGGAGGGCGCCGTCGGGTGGCCCCAGTGGACCCGCACTTCCTGGCGTTCCTGGCCCCGGATCCGGGGGATCCGCACCCAGACCGCCGCCGAACCGGATCCGGGGTCCCAGGACTCGATCTCGAAGTCCAGGGCCTCGCCGGCCGGCGTGGAGAATCGAAGGTCCTCGCCGCCCGGGCGGGCCTGGGCGAAGTCAAACCACGGTCGCTCGAGGCGGACCAGCAGCGGGAACGACTCCAGGGTCGTGCCGGCCGGCAGGTTGGCCCCGTCGGGGGTCGTCAGGACGAACAGCGAGCCGGAATGCTTCCAGCCGGGCCCGAAGGGGGTTGCGGCCACCGCGCGGGCCGTGGCGGCATGGGCCGCCGTCATGGTGTCCCACTTCCGGGCCATGCGCTCCACCCGGTCCGGATGCCGCGTGGCCAGGTCGGTGGTCTCGGAGCGGTCCCGGGCCAGGTCGTAGAGTTCCCAGGCCGCCTGGGTGCCCGCGGCGACGATCTTCCAGTCGCCCTCCCGCAGCGCCCGGTTGCCCTCGTGCTGCCACCACAGGGGTTCGGCCCGTGGTGGGATGGCGTCCCGGGAGAACGTCGGGACGAGGCTGCGACCGGGCGGCAGGGGCATGCCCGGGGGCGGGTCCTTCGGCGGCCAGTCCAGTCCTGCCAGTTCCAGCGCCGTCGGGACCAGGTCCACGAGGTGGCCCGGGGAGGTCCGGAGGGTGCCGCGATCCGGGATGCCCCGGGGCCAATGGACGATCAGCGGGGTCGAGATGCCTCCCTCGTGGACCCAGGTCTTGTGGCGGCGGAAGGGCGTGTTGGCCGCCGCCGACCACCCCGGGCCGATGCTCAGGAAGGTCGCGCCCGTCCCGCACAGGGCGTCGGCCCGATGCCCGTCCCCGCGCACCATGATCTCGGCGCTGGCCCCGTTGTCCGACAGGAAGAGCAGCAGCGTGTCTTCCAGGCTTCCCATGGACCGGAGTTGGTCCACGAGGCGTCCGATCTCGCGGTCCATGCGGTCCACCATCGCCGCATGCACCGCCATCTTGTCGGCCTGGAAGCGCCGTTGGCTGGCCGACAGGGACTCCCACGGCAGGGGCAGGTTCACCTCGTCGGGGCCCAGGGCGCGGATGGCCTCCGGGAAGGCATACGGCGGGCCGACCTGGCGCTCGATGGCCGGGAGGCTGCCCGTCACCAGACCGAGCGACTGGATCCGGCTCCAGCGCTCGGCCCGGAGCGTGTCCCATCCGCCGAGGTATCGCTCGCGGTGGCGCGCGACGTCCGCCGCGGGGGCCTGCACCGGGAAGTGGGGGGCCGTGAATGCCACGAAGCTGAAGAAGGGGCGCTCGGCGTGCGTTTTCGCGTGGTCCTGCAGGCAGCGGATCGCATGGTCGGCGATCGCCACCGTCGAATAGTAATCCCCCCCGTCGGGGACAGGCTTCAACGGCTGGTCGTCCTCGAAGTGCTGCCTCGGGGCGAAGTGGCGGTCATGGTCGTCCAGCCGGTAGGACCGGTCGAACCCCTGGCCCAGCGGCTTGCCGTCCACGTGCCATTTGCCCGAGTGGTAGGACCGGTACCCGCGTTCCCGCAGGTAGGTGGGCAGGAGCCGGGCCCAGGCGGGCCGGACTCCGCCGCCACCGCTGGCGACCCCCGGCACCGTGTCGCGGCGCACCTGCTGGGCGTAGTACCCCGTGAGCGCGGCGGCCCGCGACGGCCAGCAGCGGGCCGTGTTGTAGAACTGCGTGTAGCGCAGCCCTCCTGCGGCCAATCGATCCAGATGAGGCGTCGGGATCTCACCGCCGTAGCACCCCAGGTCCGAGAACCCCAGGTCATCGGCCAGGATCACCATCAGGTTGGGGGGGCGCCCCGGCCGGGCTTCCGCCGCCATCAGCCTGCCGGGCGCCACCGAGGAGCCTGTCCCCAAGGCTGCCAGCACCCATCCCGCCAGCCACCAAGCCATCGCCCCCCGGCGCGGGCCGGGTCGGGTCGGCAACGACCGGATGGGGGACAGGCTTCGAGACATCGGGGACAGGCTGTCGGTGGCGGTCAGATCCGCGGGTTCCGGGGATGGTTTCATGGCTGGGTGGGGGTGGGGACGGAGGGCAATGGCCGAGGCTGGGGACAGGCTGCCTCGGCTCCGGGGGACAGGCTCGGCCTCTGGATGGGCGATCGCTGGGGACAGGCTCGAAGTGGGGTTGCGATCGAAGGGCGGGTTGAGGTTGAAACCGGGATTTGGAAGTCTAGATATCGTTATCGAATCACCGTTTCGGCTGGATCTTCACCGTTCCAGCCTCCAATTCAGGCCGGCTTGGGTCGTCCTTCAGGGCGGCGATCGGGTAGTTGGTGGTCCACGGGTGGTGCCCGCCATGGCTCACGGCCAGCCTCAGGTTCGGACGGGTCTCACCGAGCGAGAACAGCAGGGCGACCCGCTGTTCGGGCAAGGTAAACCGCCCGCTGGCATCGGTGGTGGCGAAGTCCTGCCGCAGCACGAGTTCCTCGGCCGCCTTGAGGAAGCCCCCGGTCGAGTGGCGGTGGGTCCAGAGGGTGCGTCCCACGGTCGCCCGGGGGACGGGTTCGCCGGTGTTCGCGTCGATCACCGTCCCGGTCACCCGGGGGGCGATGAACGGGAGGGACGGTCCACTGAGTTGGCTGCATCCGTTGGCCAGCACTCCGAGGATGGCCAGGGCGGCGAAGGGCAGGGTGGGGCGGCTCATGGCGCCCGATTCGGCCGCGCCCGGCCGATCCGCGCAAGGCCAACCGTCTCAGAGGGGGAGCGGATGCCGGGCGGGATGTCGGCGGTGCCGCCCGTGCCGCGCGCGCCCTCCGCCCCTCCAACAGGGTTCTTCCTATTTTCCGCCCGATCTCTACCCTGCGCGACCTGTTTCCGGGGTGGTACCCACCTCCGAAACCGCCAACCATGACGTCCGCCCAGATCCGCCAGTCGTTCTTGGACTTCTTCCGGTCCAAGCAGCACACGATCGTCCCCAGCTCCAGCCTCATGCCGGACAGCCCCAACCTGCTGTTCACCAATGCCGGCATGAACCAGTTCGTCCCGATCTTCCTCGGCGAGCGCAAGGCCGACGTCTCCAAGTGGGCCGGATCCATCCCGTCGCTCGACACCCGCGCGGCCGACACCCAGAAGTGCATCCGCGCCGGCGGCAAGCACAACGACCTCGATGACGTGGGCCTGGACACCTACCACCACACCTTCTTCGAGATGCTGGGCAACTGGTCCTTCGGCGACTACTTCAAGAAGGACGCCATCGACTGGGCCTGGGAGCTGGTGATCGAGGTCTGGAAGTTCCCGCCGCAGCGCGTCTACGCGACCATCTACCAGCCCAATGCGGCCAAGAAGGACCCGGCCGAGCGCGACCAGGAGGCCTGGGAGTTGTGGGCGGCGAAGTTCCGCTCGGTGGGCCTCGACCCGCAGGTGCACATCGTCAACGGCGGCAAGAAGGACAACTTCTGGATGATGGGCGAGACCGGCCCCTGCGGTCCGTGCACCGAGATCCACGTCGACCTGCGCCCCGGCCCGCGGGAGACCTCGCCCGAGGAGCAGGCCGAGGGGGCCACGCTGGTCAACGGCTCCGACGCCCGCTGCATCGAGATCTGGAACAACGTCTTCATCCAGTACAACGCCAACCCCGACGGCACCTTCACCCCGCTGCCCGCGCAGCACGTGGACACCGGCATGGGCTTCGAGCGCGTCACCTCGATCATCCAGGGCACCCGCGGGCTCACCGATTTCCGCAACGCCAAGATCTCGAACTACGAGACCGACATCTTCCGGCCCATCTTCGACGAGATCGAGCAGCTCAGCGGCCGGAAGTACGCCTCCACGCTCCCCAAGCCGGGCAGCACGGGCGACACCGAGCAGGAGAAGGTCGACGTGGCCTTCCGGGTCATCGCCGACCACATCCGCACCCTGAGCTTCGCCATCGCCGACGGCATCCAGCCGGGCAACAGCGACCGCAACTACGTCCTGCGCCGCATCCTGCGCCGGGCGGTGCGCTATGGCCGGGCCCTCGGCTTCCGCGAGCCGTTCTTCTACAAACTGGTCGACGTGCTGGCCCGCACCATGGGCGACGTGTTCCCCGAGATCCGCGCGCGCAAGGCGCAGGTGCAGGACGTGCTGCGCCTCGAGGAGGAGGCCTTCAACCGCACCCTCGACCGGGGCATCGAGCTGTTCGAGAAGGAGGCCTCGCAGGCCGGCCTCGCGCAGATCTCGGGTGCGTTCGCCTTCCGCCTCTACGACGAGCAGGGCTTCCCGCTGGATCTCACCGAGCTCATGGCCCGCGAGCGTGGGCTCTCGGTCGACCGCGCCGGATTCGAGGCCCTGATGGACGAGCAGCGGGCCCGCGCCCGCGCCTCGCAGAAGAAGCAGGTCATCGAGCTGTCCCAGATCGAGACCAAGTCCGCGACGTGCTTCCTCGGCTATGACCACCTCGAGGCCGACGCGACGGTGCTTGAGGTCGTGGGCCTCAAGGATCGCACGGCCGTCATCCTCGACGCCTCGGCCTGCTACGCCGAGATGGGTGGGCAGGTCGGCGACACGGCCGAGATCACCGGGTCGGGCCAGCTCTGGCGCGTGGCCAACACCCAGAAGTCGGGCAACGTCTGGCTGCACTTCATCGAGGGTGCCGACGAGGCCCCGGCGGTGGGCGCCCGGGTGACGCTCCGCGTCGATGCGGCCCGCCGCCACGCCATCGAGCGGCACCACACGGTCACCCACCTGCTCCATTGGGCCCTGCACGAGGTCGCCAGCCAGGAGGCCTCGCAGAAGGGCTCCAACGTCACCCCGGAGAAGCTCACCTTCGACTTCAACAGCGCCGCGCTCACGCCCCGGCAGCTCTCGGACATCGAGCGCCTGGTCAACGAGCGCATCCTCGAGAACGCCCCCGTGGGCTGGGTCGAGGTGCCGCATGCCGAGGTGAAGCACCGCAAGGACGTGCTGCAGTTCTTCGGCGACAAGTACGGCGACGTCGTGCGCGTGGTGCAAATTGGCGGCCGTCCGTCGCAGCTCGACGGCTATTCCATGGAGCTTTGCGGCGGCACCCACACCCGGGCCACGGGCGAACTCGGGATGTTCCGCATCCTGGCCGAGTCGGCCGTCGCCGCCGGCGTCCGCCGCATCGAGGCCATCGCCGGCTTGCCGGCCCTCGACAAGGCGCGGGCCGACGAGGCGCTCATCCGCTTGCTGGCGGGCAGGCTCAACAGCCCGCTGGGCGAGTTGGAGAAGAAGCTCGACGGCCTGCTGGCCCATGCCCGCGACCTGGAGAAATCCCTCAAGGCCGCGGCCCATCGGGAGGCCGCCGGCAAGGCCCGTGAGCTGCTCGCACGCGCCGAGACGGTCAACGGGGTGCCCGCCCTGATCGCCCACCTGGGCGAGGCCGATGGCGACACCCTCCAGACCGTCGTCGATGCCCTGAAGTCGCAGTTCTCGGGCGTGATCCTGCTTGGCGGCCATTCCGCCGGTGCCGTGGCCCTGGTGGCCGCCGTCACCCCGGAGTTCACCGCCAAGGTGCAGGCCGGCAAGCTCATCCAGGCCATCGCCCCGATTGTCGGCGGCAAGGGCGGCGGTCGCCCGGACGGGGCCCGGGGCGGCGGCAAGGACGCCGGCAAGCTCGACGAGGCCCTGGCCAAGGCCCGGACCCTGCTCTGAGGCCACGGGCGTTGCCCGCGTGGCTGCCCGCCCCGGTCCGGCCCGCCCCACGTCGCGGGCGGTTCAGCGCAGTTCCCAGTGCTCTCCGAAGAACCCCGCGGCCGGGATCCCGCCCGGGGTGCGGGCGTTGGGCGCCTGGCGCAGGTCGATCACGGCCCAGTCCGGCAGCTTCGGCGTCTGCCGCGCGTTGTTCAGGTAGTCGTACTCGCGGAAGGTGAACCCACTGTTGAGCACGACGTAGCGCGACGGGTTGAGCGGGTTCGGGAAGATCAGCACGGCGGCATGGGTGTCGGTGGCGAAGGACTGCCGTCCGACCACGATGCGGTCCTTCTCCCAGCGGATGGGCAGCGACGGGGCGATCTTCGCGATGAGTTGGTTGCTGGACGGGTCTCCCCACAGCACGAGGTGATGGTCGCGGAGGTCCGCCTCGGAGACGTCCCGGTCGGCCTTCTGGCGGGCGTCGCCCCGGTAGTGACGCCGCCAATGCTCGATGGCCCGGGCAGATTCGCCCGTCACCCAATCGCCGACCTTGGCATTCAGCGGAGTGCCCGTCGGCATCACCATGAGGAAGGAGTCCATGAACGCGTCATCGATGGGGCCTTGCAGCCCGTGGCGTTTGCGCAAGCCGGCGGACAGGTCCGGCCCGGTGGTCCAGACCCCGTTCTTCCGGTGGAAGCTGGCCTTCCAGGACCGGTCGGTTCCCGGTCGGGTGGATTCCAGCGTCACGGCGCTTCCCGGTCCCTCGAAGGCCACCTGCACCGGCTCATTCACCGGGAACGGGGCCTCTCCCGGGCCGAAGTCCAGGGTCAGCGCCTCCACGCCGGATGCCTCGATCCGCAGGAGCCTGTCCCCGCGCGATCCACCGTCGGTCCCCGGCAGCCGTGCCAGCACCCGGCCGGGTTCCCAATGCTCGGTCAGGCCGTCCACGGTGACCCAGGCCATGCGCGGGTATCGCAACGAATGGGTCACCAGGCGCACCTCGCGCGGCACGCGCACCCGGCCGAGCGCGGCCAGGGCGTCCAGGCGCCGGTTCAACTCGGCCTTGGCGCCCGGCTCGTACTTGTGGCCGGTGCGCGGGCCGATGAGGTGGGTGAGGTCCATGCCCTCGGCCCGCAACGCCGTGCGCATCGCCTCGGCCGCCTGGATTTGCCGGTCGTCCTCGCCGCTGTAGGCGATGAGCGGCACCATCGCCACATTCAGCGCGTTGGCCGTGGCATCGTGCAGGCGCCAGAGCTTCTGCTCCCAGATGGCCGGCCGGAGCTGCTCCTGCTGGAAGACCCGCAGGAACTCGGCCGTCTCGCTGAAGCCGGCGCCCGGGGCCGCGGCGGCCCATCGCCAGGCATGGTGCACCGCGAAGTGCCAGGCCGAGGCGCCGCCGAGCGAGAATCCCCGGACCACCAGGCGATCCTCGTCGATGGGGTAGCGCCGCTGCACCTCCTCGAGCGCCTCCCAGAAATCGGTCTCCCCGGCGAACCGGCTGCCGTTGCAATAGCGCCCGTAGAGGTGGAGCACGAAGGCGTCGGCCGGCGCGAATTCACCGGGGTTCTTCATCCGGTCGGCGACGAAGGCCAGCTCGCTGAGGGTCTCACCCCGCCCGTGGAACCAGAAATCCAGCCGCCATTTCCGCCCGGAATCGGCCCGCCATCCCTTGGGGATCACCAGGCCGAAGGGCTGGACCGAGCCGTCGATGCGCGACACGTAGCCGCCGACCGTCGGCCCCGGCGTCTCCATCCACGGAGCCTGTCCCTGCTCCAGGGCCTTGAGCCGCTCGGCCCCCGCCTTGAGTTGCTGGCGCGCCGCCTCGAACTCGTTGGTCTTGAAGAACTCCTGGTGCCGCACGGCCCAGTCGACCGCCTTGTGCAGCACGGCCGCATCGGCCAGCCGGCTCAAGCTCCGTGCATTCCCGGCCGCCCGTTGCCGGGCCGTTGCCAGGTCGCGCCCGAGGGATTCCACGCCTGCGGCCAATTCCGTGCGCACCGCCTCCGGGATTGGCACGCCCGCCGGAGGCACCCGGCGCACCTTGTCCGCCAGGTTGTCGGCCGGGCCATCGGCCGAGAGGTTGCCATGCAACCACCCCGCCACGAGGCAGGGGAGCCACCACCCCGGCCCCAGCCGCCGCCACCAACCGCTTGGGGCCGGCCCAGTTGGCGCGACCGGTCCCCGGGGCCGCGACGGGCGTCCCTGGACGCTGGAGGGTTCGGACATCGCGGCCGTGGCGACGACCTGGAAGGCAGGACAGGCAGGCATGGGAGTGGCCAGAGGAGACCCTGATCCGCCACCGGGTTTCAAGCGCCCGATCGGTACCGTTCCTGTTCCCCCAGGTCATCGACACCCTCGCCCGCGCCACCGGGGGCGCATTCCCCGCCTTCCGCCGTCGGCCACCATCGCCGACCTGACAAGCCGCGACGGCGCCCGCATCCGTGCCCAGGTGCCGTCCCCGCCGACGTCGCCATCCGAGTCCCAGTCGGCCCCCTGTCACCTGACGGCATGGAATCCGGCATGTGGACCTCGACCGTTTCCCCGGTTCGGGAGTTCAGGAGCCACGCGGAGGGTTCAACGGTGGGGAAACCAACGGATTCTGCCACATCAACCCAGGAAATCGTGCAAAGTCACCGTCGTTCGTGAACAACGTCGCCCGATGTTCGATGGCATAGGCCGCCAGGATGGCGTCGGAGAGAACCGAGCCAGTTGCCATGGCCGCGGTCATCAACTCCATGACCCGGTTGAAGTGCAGCGCGCCGGGAACGAGGGTTCTCAACTGCGGCAAGTCCATCCAGCCGTCCACCACGCGTCTTGCATCCGCCAAAGCCACTCGGGCGGCACCGAGTCTGGGATGGGTGGCCACGCGTACGAACCCGAAGGCGATCTCGAGAGGCATCCCGATCAGTTCGTCCCCATTCATCGCCCCTTCCCACCAGCTTCGGGCCCCACCGTGCTGCGGGGTATGCGGGTTGTAGGCGTAGAGCAGTAGGTTGAGGTCGGGAAGGATCATGAGCCCATCTCGCGCACCGTGGCCTCGTCATCCCATTCGGCGGCGAGCCGGTTGAAGCTCTGTTGAGCGAGTTCCGGCGGGAACGGGGCCGAAAAGAGCGGTTGGAGTTGGACCCCGCTGGCTCGGCGCCCCAAGGCACGTTTGATTGCCTGATTCAGCACCACCTTGAACGACAACCCGGTCCGCTCGACCTCGTGTCGAAGCAGCGCCTCCGTGTCCGCATCGATGGTGATGGTTGTTCTCATCCATCAACTCATGACAGCAGACAGGTTGCTGTCAAGACAGCTTGCGGGCGCATTGCCCGCCTTCCGCCGTCGGCCACCATCGCCGACGTGACAAGCCGCGACGGCGCCCGTGCCAGCGCCTGTGCCGGCGCCTGGTGGTTCAACGGGCTGCGGCCGTCTTGGGACGATGCTTGGGACCGACCTCGGGCATCGGGGTGCCCGGGTTTTCCGGGATCGCCGGGGTGCCCGGAGTCGAGGTGAAGGCTGCCACAACCTCTGGACGCACCCAGGGGGCGAGGCTGGCCCACGGCAAATGCACCACGTAGTCGCCCTCGGCATAGGAGCCGGCCTCGTACTCCTCGAAGTGCACGAACACGCCGGCCGACGAGGCGGTGAACCGAAGGGTGTCGAGTTCCTCCTCGCCCAGCGTCAGCAGGTCGCCCTGGAGTTCCACCACGACCTGGGGCGGCCCTTCGGTTTGAGCCCACGACGCGCCCTGCCGGCGCAACTCCTCCAGCAGCCGCCGGCGCACCTCCGCGTGCCACACCCGGGGCCGGGTGAAGAGCGCGCCGAAATC
>JAJTFN010000242.1 GCA_021298285.1 Verrucomicrobium sp. | reverse complement strand
CGGAGGGCGAGGTTGGCCTCGGCGTAGCCGGCGTTCACCCGGATGCCCCGCTCGGCCAGGAAGGTGGACATCGGCGGGTAGATGACATCCTGGTCGGATCCGCTGACCTGGTACCCCAGCTGGTGCATGGCCGCCGCCGCGCTGGCCATGGCGGTGCCGCCGATGCCGATGAAGTGGACGCTGCGAAGATTCCCGAACACGGGCCGAGGATAGGGTCGGGGGCGATCGAGCCCAAGTCCCAAACCGGCACGACGGGCCCCTCAATAATCACTTTGCGGGATGAAGCCCCGTCCGCATCCTTTCGACCATGTCCGTGAGCCCAGCGCCGCTCCGCACCTCGGACGGTGCCCCGGGGCGGCCCTCCGTCCCAGCCCATCCCGACCTCGACAGCGCGATCACCCGCTCGCAGAGCTACCTGCTGTCCGAACAGAGGCCCGAGGGGTACTGGGTCGGCGAGCTGATGGTCGACGTGACGCTCGTGGCCGACATGGTCGCCTTCTACCACTGGTGGGGGAAGGTCGACGCCGGATGGCAGCGCAAGGCCGTCCACCACATCTTCGGGAAGCAGCTGGCCGACGGCGGCTGGAACATCTACCCGAACGGCCCGGCGGAGGTGAACGCCACGGTCAAGGCGTACCTCGCCCTCAAGCTCGCCGGCATCCCCACCACCGATCCCCGGATGCTCCGCGCCCGCGAGATGGCCCGCTCGCTGGGCGGCGTGCCGCGGATGAACACCTTCTCCAAGCTCTACCTCGCATTGCTCGGCCTGGTGACCTGGAACCACGTGCCGACCATCCCGTGCGAGGTGCTGCTCATCGGCAAGTGGTTCCACGTGAACTTCTGGGAGATGAGCAACTGGTCGCGGGCGATGATCATCCCGCTGGCGATCATCAACCATTTCCGGCCGACGCGCCCGGTGACGGTGGACCTCGACGAGCTCTATCCCAACGGCAAGTGGGAGTTGGACGAGACGCTGCGCCCCCGCTACTTCGACTTCTCGCTGCGCAACGGATTCCTCTGGCTCGACCGGCTGCACAAGTTCGCCGAGTGGGTCAGCCGTCAGGGACTGCACCCGTTCCGCCGGCGGGCCCTCAGGCGGGCCGAGACCTGGATGCTCGAGCGCTTCGAGGGCAGCGACGGCCTGGCGGCGATCTTCCCGGCGATGCTCAACGCGCTCATCGCGCTCATCGCGCTGGGCTACCCCGACGACCACCCCCAGGTCGTCCGCGCCCACCACGAGCTGGAGAAGCTCATGCACTTCACGGACGACTCCGTGCGCATCGAGCCCTGCTTTTCGCCGGTCTGGGACAGCGCCATCGTGGCGATCTGCCTGCGCGAGTCGGGCGTGCCGGCCCACCACCCCCGCATGAAGCGGGCGGCCGAGTGGCTGATGGACAAGGAGATCCGCTTCCGCGGCGACTGGATCCACAAGAACCCCGCCGACGTGGAGGCCTCGGGCTGGGTCTTCGAGTACGCCAACCAGTGGAACCCCGACGTGGACGACACGGCCATGGTCCTCCTGGCGCTGCGGCTCATCCCGACCGACGACCCGAGGCGACGCGACGAGTGCCGCACCCGCGCGATCCGCTGGATGATGACCTTCCAGTGCCGCGACGGCGGCTGGGCCGCCTTCGACAAGGACTGCACCAAGTCCATCCTCGAGAAGGTCCCCTTCGCCGACCACAACGCCATGCTCGACCCGGAGTGCGCCGACATCACCGCGCGCATCCTCGAGCTGCTGGGCTACGAGGGCTGGGACCGCGACTGTCCCCAGGTCCAGCGCGCCATCGCCTACCTGAAGGGCCAGCAGGAGAGCGACGGCTCGTGGTACGGCCGATGGGGCGTGAACTACATCTACGGCACCTGGCAGGTGCTGCGGGGCATGCAGGCCATGGGCTGGGACATGGGCGAGGCCTGGCTCCAGCGCGGCGCGGCGTGGCTGCGCAGCGTCCAGCTGCCCGACGGCGGCTGGGGCGAACGGTGCAACACCTACGACGACCCGATCTTCAAGGGCGCCGGGCCGGCCACCGCCTCGCAGACCGCCTGGGCGGTGATGGGCCTGTGCGCGATGGGCGATCCATCGGACCCGGCCATCGCCCGGGGCATCGACTGGCTCATCCGCAACCAGAACACCGACGGGTCGTGGACCGAGGAGGAGATCACCGGCACGGGCTTCCCGTGCGTGTTCTACCTCAAGTACGACATGTACCGGAACGCCTGGCCGCTGTTGGCCCTGGCGACCCACCGCAAGCTCTGCCGGGGCGAGGTTCCCGGGCGGGCCGCCTGAGCGGGCGAGCGGCCCCGCCAGCGGCCGCTTCCAAAGCCGGTCGCTTGACGCTCCGGCCGCCAGAGCCAATTCTGACACCCAAAACGCCGAGTTTCCCCAAGCAATCCCGCGCACGATGAGCACCCCGCACACCCTGTTCGCTGGAGAAGGCCGGCGTGGGCCCGATCTCCCGCCTCCCGGTCTCCATCCGCCTCGTGCTCGAGAGCGTGCTGCGCAATTGCGACGGCCTGAAGGTGCAGGAGGCCAACGTCCGCGAGCTGGCCAACTGGAAGGCCAACGAATCCCGGACGGCCGAGATCCCCTTCGTGGTGGCGCGCATCGTCCTGCAGGACTTCACCGGCGTGCCCCTGCTGGTGGACCTCGCCGCGATGCGCTCGGCCGTGGCCAAGCTCGGCAAGAATCCCAAGATCATCGAGCCCCTGGTGCCGGTGGACCTGGTGGTCGACCACTCCGTGCAGGTCGACTTCGCCGGCTCCGGCGACTCGCTCCAGAAGAACCTCGACCTCGAGTTCACCCGCAACCGCGAGCGCTACCAGTTCCTCAAGTGGGGCATGCAGGCCTTCGACACCTTCAAGGTGGTGCCCCCCGGCATCGGCATCGTGCACCAGGTGAACCTGGAGTACCTGGCCAAGGGCGTGCTGAACGCCGGTGACATCTACTACCCCGACACGCTGGTGGGCACCGACTCGCACACCACCATGATCAACGGCCTGGGCATCGTGGGCTGGGGCGTGGGCGGCATCGAGGCCGAGGCGGGCATGCTGGGCCAGCCGGTGTACTTCCTGACCCCCGACGTGGTGGGCGTGCACCTGACCGGAGCCATCCGCGAGGGCGTGACCGCCACCGACGTGGCCCTGACCGTCACCCAGATGCTGCGCAAGGCCAAGGTCGTCGGCAAATTCGTGGAGTTCTTCGGCCCCGGTGCCGCCGCGCTGCCGCTGGTGGACCGCGCCACCATCGCCAACATGGCCCCCGAGTACGGCGCCACGATGGGCTTCTTCCCCGTCGACGAGGAATGCGCCAACTACCTGCGCGCCACCGGCCGCACCGAGGAGCAGGTCGCCCTCTACAAGAACTACTACCAGGCCCAGGGCCTCTGGGGCATCCCTCAGAAGGGCCAGATCGACTACTCCCAGGTCGTCGAGCTCGACCTCTCCACCGTGGTGCCCAGCGTGGCCGGCCCGAAGCGCCCGCAGGACCGCATCGAGCTGCAGCACCTCAAGTCGAGCTTCACGGGCTCCTTCAGCAAGCCGGTGACCGAGAACGGCTTCGGCAAGAAGGCCGAGGACTTCGCGGCCGTCAGCGCCGAGGTCGGCGGCTCGAAGATCGGCCACGGCTCGGTGCTCATCGCCGCCATCACCAGCTGCACCAACACCTCCAACCCCACGGTCATGCTGGCCGCGGGCTTGCTGGCCAAGAAGGCCATTGAGAAGGGCCTGAAGCTCAACCCGTCGGTGAAGTCGTCGCTGGCCCCGGGCAGCCGCGTGGTCACCGACTACCTCAACAAGACCGGACTCCAGACCTACCTCGACCAGCTGGGCTTCCAGACCGTCGGCTACGGCTGCACCACCTGCATCGGCAACTCCGGCCCGCTCGACGCCAAGATCGAGGAGGCCGTGGTGAAGAACGACCTGGTGGCCGCCTCGGTCCTGTCGGGCAACCGCAACTTCGAAGCCCGCGTCCATCAGAACATCAAGGCCAACTTCCTGATGTCACCACCGCTGGTCGTGGCCTTCGCGCTGGCTGGCCGGGTCGACAAGGACCTGACCACCGAGCCCATCGGC